>DASRLH010000240.1:0-4768 GCA_035648595.1 Tepidisphaeraceae bacterium | reverse complement strand
ACGCCATCGGACGCCCGAGCCATGCCTGCATAAATCCAACCTCAACCGCCGCGCAGCGTCCTCAAGTCTGCTCGGCAAACAGGAAAATTCATCGCAGCGTCGAATTTTTACCCTTGACACTTAACACAGCCGCTTTGCGGTCTTGGCGCTTTCCTCACGTGTCGTCCACAAGCCTGGCGATCCCACGACAAGCCGCGCCTACCGTGGCGGCGCCGCCGGCGGATGGCGCTGCGAGAACGCCCACCCCACCAGCCCACAATACGCACGGCCCCACTCCGCCAGGGCAGACCCGGCGCATCGGCTGCGTCCTCTTGCGGGTCGTAATACCCGCTTTGAACCCGGATCGCGTGCTCCTTCAACATCGCCAACAAGCTTGTCTCCGGCGAGTCAGCCGGCTCGGCAGAAGCCAGGAACAACAACATGAAACCAGTATAGCGACCGGCGACGGCTCCCTCGCGGCCGCCGGATGCCTTGAATAACATGGCCGCGCCAACGATGCATCGAGGGCGAGCGAAAAATGCCGTTTTACGGGTATGGCGATTTTTCATGGCATGGGCAGCTTGCCCATGGGTGCGGTATTCCGCACCGATCAGCGGATGTCGATCTTGGCCTGCTCCGCACGGCACACCACGGGCGAGACGCTGCGGGCCGCCCGTGGCACAATTTCAGGCCACGCCCGTTTTTTTCATCTTGGAATTTGTACTTGCAATGAACTGGGCCACTTTGTATGATCTGTAACACTTGTCTTGAACGGTGAGGGATTCTCTTCCCTCGGGCCTTTCTGATGCGGCTGCGAAAGCGGCCGCCGGAAGGCAAAATGCCTGTTTCGCGGCATGCACAATTGATCGACCGAGTCGACGGCGCGGCCAGCGGCCAGCGGGTGGCCGCGCGCGTATTGTTCTTGCCATCGCGCTCTTGGCGTTTGTCATCGCGGGCGCGTGGATCGTTCGCGCCGCCCGGCACGGCTCTTCGGGGCCGCGGGTGACTGAGGTGGCCGGGCTTTATGCCGACGCCCGGCTGGTCAACTTCGAGTCCGCCGAGCCGGGAACAAAGGTCGCCGGCGCGTTTCATCTGGTGAACCGGGGCGCGTCCAACATCGATATCCTGGGCGTCACAACAAGCTGCGGCTGCGTCGTCGCCCACGTCCCGCCGCAAACGCTATCCCCTTGGGCCGGCCTCTCCATCCCCTTCACGATCGCCCTGCCCGGCGACGCGATCGATCCCCAGGTCTCCCGGCAAGTGATCGTCCGCGTGAAATCGGCGGGCCGCGAGCAGACCGTTTCGCTCCGCGTCGCCGCCACGCTCAAGACCACCACGCCGCTTGTCGCTATCCCCGGCCGGGCGGACTTCGGAATCGTCCCGGCCGGCGCGCCCGCATCCAAGCACATCCACATCCGAGGCCCCCGCGCCGCCCTCGCCCTCCTGCCCGCGCAAGTCGCCTTGCGGCCCGACCTGCAAGCCAACATCACCCGTGCGCTCAACAGCGACGAATCGGCCATCGGCTACCAGGACCTCAAGCTCACCATGGACGTGCCCGCGCTTCCGCCGGGCACGCTGATTTCCAGCACGTTGAACATTGAATTCACCGGCAAGACGCCGATGCGGTTGATCCTGCCCGTTCGGGCGAAAATCGGGGCCGGTCGTCCGGCTGCCGAGGGGTCCGTCGCAAAAGGATCGGCTTTGGCCGAGCCCAAGGCGTCTGCCATTGTTGCGAAGGAGAATCGATGAGGCTCAAGTACCTGTTTGTTCCCGCCGCGTCTCTCGCGATTGCGTTGGCGGCTTATGTGCGGACGTCGCCGGCGCGGGCGGACGAGGAGGTCACCTATAGCTGCGGTGCCCCCACCGACTGCATTCCCGCCTGTGTCACCTCACCCCTCACCTGGGGCTCACCGCCGGTGCCTCTGTGGGTTGAGTACGTCCCACAGAAGACATACATCGCCTGCGTATTCAGCACTTACCCAGGGGACGTTGGCAAGTTTTGCGCTCCGTATTCACCGCCGCGCCCGCTCCAAATATGCGGGATCGAAAACTATCATATCACCTCATGTACTGGAACAATCGTCCAAATCCTCAATTATACGCAACCGGGCGTCCTACAGGTCGGTTCAAACTGCTCGGAGGACTAAGCGGAGCAGGATTTGGAGCCTCATTGTTCAAGGTGTAACCGCTGCGCGTTAGCGGATTGGAGGTCTAATGTTTATCAGCTACGGCATCCTACGCGCACGCATCGCGCGCGTATCGAGCCTGATTGGTGCCATTGCGCTTGTGTGGTGCCTGCAAGGCGCGAACGTTCTCGCCGCAGGCCCCTCCATTGACTGCCAGCCCGTGCTCAAGCGGTATGACCAACTCCAAAATGTTGCGGCACGCTTTCGATTCACGCGCACTTATGCCACGAAGTCAATCTTCACACCGGCACAAATCAAGCAGTACAACCTGCATCCACTTTCCGGCGCGTATAGCTATCATGGCGTGTTTCGCTTTTTGGACGGGCGCGCGTATTACGACTTGATCACGGATGAAGTGACGCGTGAAAGGTATCGGAAGGAAGGTTTGCTGTACCCGGATCGAAGCGTCGATGTGATGACGCACGAGCGGGCGGAGCAGTTGACGATAAATACGCTTGCGCCGCAGGGGATCGGAACGATTCGCGACCACGCAAGGCTTCCATCCGACTCTCTGATTGAACTGGCGCTGGGCCTGCGTTGCTACGAGGAGAATGAATGGCTCGGTCGTGACACGCTTCAGAATTGCATTTGGGAGAGGACGCCAACCGGCCTGCTCACAGCGCGCCTTGTGCGGAAGGATGCCACCCCAGGCGGCCCGCCGAAGGTTCACCTATGGACTTTTGACCCGGCGCGGGGATACGCGCTGACGAACTACTCCGTCAGCTCGCAAAACGACACCTTCTTTTTTGTCGACTGCTCGGACATGCGGAACGTCGATGGAGTCGTCCTGCCTTTCAAAATAATGAGCCGGGTTGTGGCCAACATCGTCCGTGAAGAGCCAGTTCGCGAGCGGCAGGACATGGTGGTTGAGGATTACCAGGTCCGCAGCCCGGAAAACTCGCCCGACAGCTTTTATGTCAGATGGGAGTCGAAGGCGTTCGTCCACGACATGCGAACGGGCGCGCTCATCAAGCAACCCACCACTGGCCCAATCACCGACGACCAGATCATCGCCGGCCGCCAGCGGCGGCAGGCCACCCTGGATGCGCTGGCATTGCCGCGCGATAAGACCAAGCCGGTACTTCGGTGGCTTGGGGGCGTTGGGACTTTAGCATTAATGATCTGTATCGTGGTTTATATCACCGGTCGCCGGCGCGTGCGCGCCGGAGCCGGGGGGTAAATGGCTCTTAAACGAATGTCGGGGCGGGGATGGTAGTCATCGGTTACCGGAACGCTCGCAGGTTGGTACATATGCCGGCAAGTCCCAATCCCGACCAGGGGTGGCTCAATGGGTGCCGATGGTGCTGGGGTTGGCGTTGCTGGGGGCGGGCTGTGTGAAAATATACCCGTGTCTCTCGGTGGCTACGCCGACAGAGCCGAGCGATGCGGGCACTACGCTGAGTGGAATTCAAGGGATATTTGAGGCCGCGTTTGGCCTTTGGCTCGTTAGTGGGCTCTTCGCGACCGTAAGCCGCAAGGCAGCGCTGCTTTGCTTTTCGTTATTTGCGGCATGGGCGGGCTACTCGGTATTGGCCGGGCACGGCGACTGTGGATGCTTCGGCCGGATAGCCGTGCCTCCGGCGTACACTCTGGCGTTTGACCTTGCGGCGGTGGCCGCGCTGTTGACGGCGTGGCCCAGGCCGATGGCGAATGCGGCGCGATCCGGGCGGGCGCGAGACATCGCGGGCGCTTGTAGCTTCGTGCTGCTCTTGGCCACAGCCGGCTGGCTTGGGGCGGCGGTGGCGCGCAGCGCGGCGGGGCCGACGGTCGTTGCGCTTGTGCCGGAAGATTGGGTGGGACATCGGTTCCCGCTATTCAAACACTTGGATGTTGGCGATCAGCTGATGTCGGGCCGATGGCGCGCGGTCTTCTATCGCAATGACTGCCCGGATTGCGCGCGATCGGTTCCCATGATCGAGAAGCTCGCCCGCGAGCAGTCGGCGAAAGGGGCGCCCGCCGGGCGGATTTGCTTTATCGAATTGCCTTCGCATCGGGATGCGCGGAAACTGGTTAGCGGCGATGGGCCGTGGCTGAGCGCGCATATGGATGGGAGCCGGGAATGGGTCGGCAAGACGCCGTTTGAGATAGTGTTGGTGGAAGGAAGGGTCGTGGAGTAGCGGGCGGAGGGTAGCGAGGTCGAATGCCGCTGTCGTATCACGGGCGTCTCGCCCGTGCCGGGCGCCTTAAGATTGAAAAGGGCAGCAGTTCCTCTACTGCCACGCCATCGGCACGGGCGAGACGCCCGTGATACGTCGAACCCATTCGTTCCGCGTATCATGCCACGCTATGTTCGGCTGAAGTGTTACAAAATCCGAAACAAATCCAAACGAAGAAAGCACAGAATCCCTGAAACCGGCAATCCAGATGACTGCGCAGGCGATTGGAATTGAGCGGGCGAACCTCGCGCGTGGCATCCGCCGGCGTGTCCCACGCGCTCGTACCACAGTTGCCGTGGTAGCCGTACTTTTGCTGGCGCAGACGCTGATGCTCGGCTGGATGGCATATCGCGACAGCCCGACCTGGGATGAGCCGGCACATCTGGCGGCGGGGATGAGCGACTGGCGCGATGGGGTGTTCAACTTGTATCGCGTCAACCCGCCGCT
>DASRLH010000239.1:0-11353 GCA_035648595.1 Tepidisphaeraceae bacterium | reverse complement strand
GGATAATTTTTATGATACGCAAGCCGCTCCGGCGGTGCCGGTGCTGGGGCAGGCGACGGGCGGGACGGGGAGCACGACCGGGTTATACTTCGTGAAGGTGACGTACATCATCGGCGGCGGGGAGACTGCCGCCTCGGTCGAGGGGTGGTATTCGGTCGGCTCCGCCGGCGTTCTGACCGTCGCGCTCAACGGCTCGGCGCCATCGGGCGCAAGCGGATACAACGTGTACGTGGGGACCGTCAGCGGCGGGGAATTGCTGCAAAATTCAACTCCTGTGGCGGTCGGCGGCACTTGGACGGAGCCGACGACGGGGTTGGTGACCGGGACGGCGGCGGTGCCGACATCGGGCGTGGGGGACGGGAATCTTACGCAGGTGGTGGAGCATACGGGGCTGATTTTGGGCTCCGTCGCGGTGCGCTCGCCTGATCGGTGGACCGAGACGGCATACAACTGGCGCGACGAGGCGGCGCTGAGCAAGGAGGGCGTGGAGTCCGCCGAGGACACCACAACCTACCGGCCCATCCTGCAAAACGTGTACGACAACCTGGGCGAGGTGGTCGAGCAGGATCGATTCAGCGCTGACACGGTGGAACTGCAAAGCCTGGGCTCGACCAACGGCGTGCCCAACGCGCCGGCTTCGGGCCTAGTCGCCAAGCAGACGACCGCCTTCGACGACCAACACCGCGTGTATCAACTCAAGGTGCACAGCGTGGTGGCCGGTGTCGCGGGGGCGGCTTTGACGACGAACATGTTTTACGACAGCCGGGGCAACGAGGTGGCAACCTGGGACCCGGCGGGGCTGTGGAGCAAGGACGTGGTCGATGGGGCGGGCCGGGTGGTGAGCCAATACAGCACCGACGGCGGCGCGGTGAACGACCCGACGGGGCTGGGAAGCTACACCGCCGCGATGGGCATCGCCAATGATGTGGTGCTTTCGGAAACGGACAACAGCTACGATCCTAACGGCAATACGATTTTGGTGACGAGCAAGGAACGGTTCCACAATGACGCGAGCAGCGCGACGGGGGCGTTGGGCTCGCCGACGGCGGGCGTGGGGGCGCGGGATTCGTTTGTCGCCGGGTATTTCGATGCCGACAACCGCCCGACAGCGAGCGTGGATGTCGGCACAAACGGCGGCAGCGCGTACACGCGGCCGGCCACCGTTCCCGCGCGGTCGGATACTGTGCTTGTCACGAGCCTTGGGTACCTGGCGGATAACATGCAGGCGGTGACCATCGCCGGCGGCCCGACGGGCGGGACGTTCACGCTGAGCTTCGGAAGCGCGACGACTTCCGCGCTGCCGTACAATGCGTCGGCGGCGACGGTGGAATCGGCGCTGGATGCGCTCACCGGAATCGGCGCGGGCAACGTGGCGGTGGTCGGCGGCACGGGCGGGCCGTACACTATTCGCTTCATGGGAACGCTGGCGGGAACAAATCAGCCGCAGTTGACCGCGAATGGCGCGGTGCTGACCGGCGGAACGTCTCCTTCCGTGGGCGTACTCACGCTTGTTCCCGGCGGCGACAGCGGCGCGCAGCAATCTTCGCAAGACCCGCGCGGGATCATTACCAAGGCCGATCTGGACATGCTGGGCCGCAAGTTCGACTCGGTTTTCGCGTTCTCGACGGGCGTGCCGTCGGCGAACACCGATCAGACCACCGGCTTCGCCTATGATGGCGACAACCATGTTCTGCTGATGACGGCGGTGATGCCGGCTGGCACGCCCAGCCAGCAGACGCAATATATCTACGCCACCAGCCCCTCCAACGGCAGTAAGCTGTCGTCCAACGATTTGCTTTCCACGATCGAGTACCCCGATCCCACGACCGGCGCGCCAAGCACCGCGTCCACCAACCAGGTCACGGATGTTTACGACATCCAGGGCGAGGTGTATGACTCGGTGATGTTCTACTACAACGGGGATGGGTTCAGGTATGATGTGCTGGATCAGTTGACTCGCAGCACGATCGTGCCCGAGGGCCGGGGCGATGTGACCGTCCGCAATCTTACCTACACGTTCAACCCGCAGGGCCTGCTCTATCAGGCGACCACCAACCAGGCCTTTTCGGGCGGCGATCCGCTCAATCAAGTGCAAGATGAGTATAACGGCCTTGGCGAGCTGACCACGCAATACCAGGAACTCAACGGCGTCGTGAACACCAGCACCAGCGCCAAGGTGCAATACGCCTACTCCGATCCGACGACCGGCAGCCGCTTGATGACCATCACCTACCCCAACCAGCGCATCCTCCACTATGGCTACGACAACAACCCGGTGGACAACGCGATTGGCCGGGTGGATTATCAGGCGGACGACAACGGCTCGGGCGGCGTCGGCTCGCACCTGGCGGATTACAGCTATCTTGGGCTCTCGACGATTGTCGATCAGGCGGACGCCAACGGCGTCTCGCTCAGCGCCATCCACCAGACCGGCGACACGCTCTCCAGCAGCGACGGCGGCGACCAATACACCGGGCTTGATCGCTTTGGAAGAAACATCGACCAGAACTGGTTGAACACAAGCACCGGCGTCAGCACCGACCGCTTCCAGTACGGCTTCGACACCAGCAGCAATGTTTTATACAAAAACATCGTGGGACTTGGCGCGACCGCCGCCGGTTTCAGCGAGTTGTATCACACCAACAGCACCGCCAGCGGCGACAACTCCACGGCATATGATGACCTGAGCCGCCTGCAAGCCTTCGCCCGCGGCACGCTTTCGGCGTCGGGCCATAACGGCTCATCCCTGGACACCGTAACCGTCTCCACCGCCAGCCAAAGCTGGAGCCTCGATCCGCTGGGCAACTGGAGCAGCGTGACCGACAGCGCCACCAACCCCAGCCCCACCCCGCAAACGCGAAGCGTCAATGCCCAAAATGAGATCACCAACATCACCGGCAACACCCTCTCCACCGGCACAACCGCGGTCACACCCACGTACGATGTGTTCGGCAACATGACCGTGGACGACGCCGGCGACCATCTGACCTACAACGGCTGGAACCAGCTCACCCAAGTCAAAGACCCCACCAACACCACCACGCTCGCCACATACCAGTACAACGCGCTGGGCGAGCGCGTCACGGTTAACGAGGGCGGCACGACCACCGATCTCTACTACTCCACTAACTCGCAGGTCCTCGAAGAGAAGGTCGGCTCAACCACCACCAAGCAGTACGTGTGGGGCCTTGGCTACGGCAACAACCTTCTCCTCCGCGATGACAACAGCATCACCGGCAACCTCGGCATCAGCGGGTCGGGGCTGGGCAACCGCCTGTTCGTGCAGCACGACGCCAACTACAACACGACCGCGCTGGTGGATGCCAGCGGGACGGTGAAGGAGCGTTTCATCTACACGCCCTACGGCGTGCAAAGCGTACTCACGGCGGGTTGGGCGAGCGGAAGTGATAGCCAGAATTGGAGCTACTACTTTCAAGGCGGAAGGTATGACGGCGTGACGGGATTGATCCACTTCGACAACCGCGACTACAGCCCTTCGCTGGGGACTTGGATTGAGCGTGATCCGGCGCGATACCGGGACAGCATTAACCTTTATCAATTCGAGCGCGGAATGCCTGCCGAAGGACTGGACCCGACTGGGCTCGGCCTTTTAAAGCTCATCTACACGGGCGACTCTAACGCTTCCGACCAGGAATACAGTGCGGCGGTAAATGGGGCGGGCGACTGGCTCGACCAGTTTTCGCCGGTGAGGGGAGGATACGCGGAAATCGTAGCAGAAGATCAGTCGAAATTAGGCGGCGGACGGTCGATCGTCGCGGAGGCAGGGGGCGGTGGCGCATGGACTATTGACGACGGCGGCTATTGGTACGGTCAGGCCGGGGTTGGTTATTCTGGAAAGAACGGCGGCGGAGCCGGGCTCGGTGTTGGCTACTATCACACCTTTCAATCGAACAAATGTGGTGGGTCGGGGGGTTGGTTTTGGGGCCCTGTTGGGTATTCGGGCGGGGCTCATGCCGCGGCATCTGGTGGGCAGATCTATCTCGGGCTTCACGAAGGCCCCGTTGCCGCAGGACTGATTGTAGATCCGACACGGTTCGCCAACCCGGAATACTGGAATGGGAACGCCGACGCCCTCAAGAGCATTTGGAAGTGGGCTACCTGCCGATGAAAGGAGCCGCATGCTGCCTCGAATTGTGATTAAAAGCGGATCAATCTGGTCAATACTGTTCAGGGGCGCGATTGCCGTCTTTTTCTGGGCGTTCCTAATCTCGCAAATCGTCGATCCGTCGAGTCTAGAGAGGATTGGAATCGATCCGAAGACCCACTCGCGTTGGCGCCCATCTGGTTCGGATCTTGTTATCGGCTATATTTCGTTATCGGCTGGCGCCGCGCTTTCCAGCTATATTACCCTTATTGGCATCAGGGAGTTTAAGCGGAAGGCTAGGAAGACGGTAAGGTGACCAGCGCGGCGTACACCTGGGCGACGGGGAGCAACCAGATCCAATCGACGACCACCACGCTGCCGGTGATTTCATCGGCGCAGAACGGGTCGGGCTCGGCCAACTCGCAAAGCGCTTATCTCGAAGAACAAAAGGGGATAAGTACATATATTGACCGACCTGAGATATTGACGCCCGGCGCGAGCCAGATGATGCGTTTCTCACTACATTCAGTTCAAAGAAGCGTCTGAGGTTCGCCGGCATTGCCGGGGGACTTTGCATGAGCAAACGTTTCGACGTACTGGTCGGCTGCTACGGCGATTACCCGCAGTACAGCCTGCGCTGCCTGGACAGCATCGCGCAGGGGGCGGACCGCGCGGGGTTTGGCTTGCGGGTCGGATGCAGCGCGTGCGGCGAACGCACGCTGGTTTCCGTTCGGCAGCGGTACGATGAGGGGCACATCGACACGTTGATCGAGTCGAAGAGGAACATCAACAAAGACCCAATGATGCGGCTGCTGGTGGAGGCCGCCGCGGCGCCGTATGTGCTTTGGTTTGATGATGACACGCACGTTGAGCCGGAGGAGGAAAAGGGGCTAAGGACATATTCAAGCCTCGAAAATCCGATTCGCCGCCCACGGCGGCGGGACAATGCCGGTTGTCCGGCGCGCGCTTGGATTGATGGAGATCGTCCCCCGGCGTCCACGCTGGGGAAGCGCGTACTCGCGCCGGCCGGGATTGGGGGCGCGGCCGGGATTTCTGATGCGAAGTTGCGCTTCCGATCCGGGGCGGCGGGTTCCGGTTTCATTCGTTCGACGTAGCTCACGACAGGCCGTTCGACAGCGCTATCTCGGCGTTTGCGCGAGGGCGGTTTGCCGGGCCTCGGTCATGAAGATTTGCTGCGCGCCGGGGAACGCCGGATCGTCGGGGGTGCGGGGGACGTAGGTGCCGTCGGGGCGCATGTCCCAGGTTTGGCGTTTGTCGGAAAGCAGGACCTGAAGGATTTGCCAGACGCGTTGGCGCAGGCCGAATTTTTCGATGGGAGCGGTGACTTCTACGCGGGCCAGGAGGTTGCGGTACATCCAGTCGCCCGAGCCGATGTAGAATTCGCCGTCGGCTTCCTTTTCGGCGCCGTTGCGGAAATAGAAGATGCGGGAATGCTCCAGGAATCGGCCCACCAGCGACATGACGCGGATATTGTCGCTGAGGCCCGGCACGCCGGGGCGCAGGGTGCAAAAGCCGCGGACGATCAGGTCGATCGGCACGCCCGCCTGCGAAGCGCGGTACAGGGCCCGGCAGACTTTTCGTTCTTCCAGCGCGTTCATCTTGGCGATGATGTGGGCGGGACGGCCGGCCTGCTTGTGGGCGATCTCGCGCTCGATCATCTCCAGGAACTTGGCCTGCATGTTGACCGGCGCCACCAGGAGCTTGTGATAATCTCGCTTGAGCGAGCGGCCGGTGAGGTAGTGGAATAATTCCACCACGTCATTGGTGATGGCGGGGTCGCAGGTGAGCAGGCCCAGGTCGGTGTAGAGGCGGGCGGTGCCGGGGTTGTAGTTGCCGGTGCCGATGTGGGCGTAGCAGCGGATGCCATCGGGATCCTGCCGGACCACCAGGCAGGCCTTGCAGTGGGTCTTGAGGCCCACGATGCCGTAGACCACATGCACGCCGGCTTTTTCCAGCGCGTTGGCCGAGTGTATGTTGCGCTCCTCGTCAAACCGCGCTTTGAGTTCGACTAAACAGACCACCTGCTTGCGCGCCTCGGCGGCGCGGATGAGCGTGGAGATGAACGGGCTGTCTTCGCCGGTGCGGTACAGCGTCATCTTGATGGCCAGCACCTTGGGATCAGCGGCGGCGGCTTTCACGAATCGCTCGATGCTGGCGGTGAAACTTTCATAGGGCAGATGCACCAAAACGTCGCCGTTGCGGATGACGCCGAAGATATCGGTTTCGTCATCGGCCAGCGCGGGCGGCACGACCGGCGTCCAAGGCTCGTACCGCAAAGCCGGAAGGTTCAACTCCGTCACCGGGCGCAGGTCATCGTAATCCAGTTCCGCGGGAAGCTGGTACACGTCGTCGGGCGTCAGCTTCAACTCGCGCATCAGGAATTCGAGCACCCACGCATCGGTGTTGGGGCCGTACTCCAGCCGCACGACATTGGCGAATCGCCGCTGGCGAAGCTCCTCTTCCATCAGCTCCAGCAAGTCCTCGGCTTCCTCCTCATCGCGCTCCAGATCAGCATTGCGCGTGACTCGGAACGGCATCACGTCCACAATCGCCATGTCGGGGAACAAGTCGTCGAGATTGTGGCGGATCATGTCCATCAGGCTGATAAACCGGATCGGCCGGGCTGACACGGTTCCGAGGGCCACCCAGCGCGGTATGACCTCCGGCACCTTCACGCGGGCGAACAGATTCTCGTGGCGATCCGGGTGATGCAGGATCACGCCCAATGAGGTGCTGAGATTGGAGATAAACGGAAACGGATTGCCCGGATCGACCGCCAACGGCGTGAGCACCGGGAAGACATTGGCGCGAAAGTAGAAGCTGGCTTCCTGGCGTTCGATGTCGGTGAGTTGCTCCCATTCCAACAGGAAAACCCCATTCTGCTCGAGCATCGGCTTGACGGTCTTCGTGTAGCACTCGGCCTGCTGGCAGAGCATCGGGAGCAGCGCCGTGCGGATCGCCGCCAGCGCCTGCGCGGGGGTGTTGGATTCGGATCGCGAAACGGTGCCGGCCAGAAGCTGGCGCTTTAGGCCCCCGACGCGCTTCATGAAAAATTCGTCGAGGTTTGAGGTGAAGATCCCCAGGAAACGCAGGCGTTCGAGCAATGGCGTGCGCTCGTCGGTCGCCTGTTGCAGCACGCGCCGGTTGAATTCCAGCCAGCTTGAATCGCGGCTGATAAATTCCGCGGGCTCGGGCACGAGATCGCCGGGATTTGCCGAGGGCACCGGGGAAGTCGCCGGCGGCGGCGCGGTTTGGCGCGGGATGATCGCCGGTGATCCGTCCAACATCTTCTCCTTGACGACGGCCATAAAGTAGAGGCCTAAGTTCGATGCAACACGCACGGGCCCGACGGGCGTGTCACGGTTGAGGTTGCATTTCCCGGCCTGACACCCTGCTGGCTATGCCACGGACGAAGAGCGCGTAGTCGCGCAGGCCTATTTAAGAATAGGCTATGACCGGCTGCCGGCAAAGTGCAGCATTTCCAGGATGTGGGAGCGCAGGGCCAAAAACGCCGGGCTGTTGCGCTCGCGCGGACGGGGAAGCGACACCGGCAATACGCAATCAATCCGGCCAGGCCGGGGGGTCATGATGACGATGCGGTCGCTCATGTAGATCGCCTCATCGATGTCATGCGTTACCAGAAGCATGGTGGTGCCGCGCGCCTCCCAGAGGTGCAGAACTTCGTCCTGCATGCGCATCCGCGTGAAGGCGTCGAGCGCGCCCAGCGGCTCATCGAGCAGAAGCACGCTGGGTTGGTTCACCAGCGCGCGGGCGAGGGCGACGCGCTGCGCCATTCCGCCGGAGAGTTGATGCGGATAGGCGTTGGCAAACCCTTCAAGGCCCACCAGCCGCATGAACTGCGGAACCTCATGGCGTTGCTCGCGCAATGCCCCGCGGGCGACCAACCCCGACTCGATATTTCGCCGGACGGTGAGCCAGGGGAAAAGGTTAGGATCCTGAAAGACCAGCCCGCGCTGCGCGCTGGGGCCGGAGATGCGCTGCTCGCCGGCCCAAAGCTGGCCGGTGGTTGGCTGATCGAGGCCGGCCAACAGCCGAAGAAGCGTGGATTTGCCGCAACCGCTGGGGCCGACCAGGGCGATCATCTCGCCGGGGCGCACCGAAAGGGTCGCATCCTGCAGCGCGATCACCCGCGATTCGTCGGCGGCGACAAAGGTTTTCCCCACGCCAATAATCTGCAACGCCGACGCGCCGCTCAAAGCGGACATGGCCGAAGGCGAGGGCGCGGCCGCGCCGGTTGCACTTGCGGGCGGCTCAAGCGAGGGCATCACCATTTGATCACCCCCTTCTGCCAGACCAGCACGCGGTCGCGCAGCTTGAACAGCAAAGTCATGATGCCCGAAAAGAAGACTGCCATGATTGCGATGATCGCGTAGACCTGATCATATTCCGTCCATTGCTGCGCCCAGGCCAGCTTCCAGCCCAGCCCCGAGCGCACGCCGACCGTCTCGGCCACGATCAACGTGAGGAACGAAGCGCCCAGCCCCATGAACAGCCCGATGAAAATGCTCGGCATGGCCGCGGGAATGGCCACGCGGAAAATGAGGAATCGCCGGCCCGCGCCAAGCGTTCGCGCCACGTCCAGGTAGGACATTCGCACGTTGGCGATGCCCGAAGCCGTCAGCATGGTCACCGGAAACCAAACCGCCAGCGCGATAAGACTGGCGCCCGAGAGAAACGCGCTGGGAAATAAAATCAGCGCCAGCGGCACAAGCGCGGTGGCTGGAATGGGGCCGACGGTCTTGAGCACCGGCATACCCCAGTAGCGAAATCGCGGCGACCAGCCGATCAATACGCCGCAGATCATTCCCGTTCCCGCGCCCAAGGCAAATCCACTGGCCAGAAGAACCAGGGAATACCCGGTGCATTGGGCCAGATCGCGCCAATTATCAACCAGGCTGTTCAACACCCGGTCGGGTCCCGGGAAATACGGCAACGGCATAAGCGCGAACTTCAGCGTGATCAGATCCCACACCGCCAGCAGGAGGATGAACGCCGTCAACAGCGGCGCCTTGGGTCTGAACCATTTACCCATCACCGGCCAACTGATTTGGATCAGGAATAACCCGCCGGTGAACAGAAGCATCGCGTTGAGCAAGAGCGGATAGAAATGGGTGGGCTGCGTCGTCTGGCGATTGGGAAGATACCTGTGGAGACACCATGAAACCGCCGCGGCCAATAGAGGCAACGCGGCCATGAACAACGCGCGCCCGCCCTGCCCGCCGCGCATGACGTGCGCGCGTTGTACCGGCATGTCGCGCGGCACGGACGATTGGCTTGATTCAACGGACGCGGTCATGGGATTTGTCCTGTGCAATCACTCACTCCCTGGCACCCATCACTCGCCCAGACAGCATTTTCCGCAACAGGCTTTTTTCCCGTTCATCAATGCCGCCAGCGCGGCAGCGCCGCGCGGCGGATCGGGCTGGCCGGGCACTTTTTCCACCTGAAGGCTGCTCAGCCATTGGTCATCCACGCCATCCAGCTTTTGCCAGGCCCGCTGGGCCAGGTCGGCCGGGTCGGTGGAGGCGTTGAGCATGCCCGCCTTTTTCATCTCCTGTGCTTGCAGCACGATGGTGCGTTGGCAAGTTGATACGCCCGGCGTGTAATTCAGCAACGCCAGCGCCGCCGCGTTGAGCTCGGGCGTGGCGGCCAGATACTTCTTCTCCGCCGAAAGCCGCGCCGCGGCCATCGGATTGACGCCCACCCACTTGGCTCCTTTAAGCAACGCGCGGGTGACCTTCGCGGCAGTGGCCGGATGCTCCCGCGCCAACTGCCGGCTCACCACCACCGCGCAGCAATATTCGTCCTTGAACGGCACATCGACCGATTGATCCGCGATCGTGCGCACCGACCCGCGCGAAAGCAGGAGCGAGCCGATCGGCTCGGAGTCGGCGATGGCATCCACCTGCCCGCGCGCCATCGCCAGCTCGGTGGAATCCGCCGGATACACCACCCAGGTCACATCCTTGTTCACGTCCATTCCATGCGCGGCCAGCACGCGATACGCGAAGATCATCGGCGGGCTGCCCATCGTGGCGATCGCGATGCGCTTGCCGCGCAGGTCTTCCACGCTGTGAATGTTCGATTTGGCGGCGGCCTGAATGCGAAGGCATCCATGATGAATCCCGCCGGTCATCTTCACTTCCAACCCCTGCTCGATCGGCTTGAGCAGGTACGGCACCAGCGTATGCGTCGCATCAAACCGCCCGAAACTCAGCCCCTGCAGCAGCGAGTCCCAACTCGTCTTCACCAGCTCCACATCAAGCCCTTCGTCCTTGAAAAAGCCTTTCTCGTAGGCGACGAAGATCGGGGCCTCGCAGGTCAGGCCGATGTAGCAGACTTTTACTTTCGGGCGTCCGTCTGCGCTGACCGCCGACTGGCGCCGGCAACCTTGCAGACACGACATCGCCGCCGCCAGAATGATCGCAATGAAGATGTGTCGGTGATTTGTCACGGCTCTCCTTATCTATTGATCGTCGCTTTTCAGCCCCAGTCGCCGCCGGCCGGCTCATGCGGGCCTCGCGCTTTGCGCAGCAGATCGATCAGCGTCTTAAGATCGGCGGCTCCGAGATGCCCCAGCTGCCGGGCGTGTGATTCCCGGACGTCGCGGGCCAGTTCATCCAGCAGACCCAGGCCCGCTTCGGTTATGCCCACCAACACCACTCGCCGGTTATCGGCCGGACGTTCGCGCTCGATCAACCCGCGCTCAATCAACTTATCCAGCAGGCGGGTGATATCCGGCGCGCCCGTCACCAGCATCGCCCCGAGTCCCAGCGTCGGGACTTTGTCGGGCCGATGCGCCCGCAATACGCGAAGGGCGTTATATTGATGCGCGGTGAGGCCATGACCGTTAAAGACTTCATCTTCGATCGCGCGCAGCCGGTCATACGTCCGCCAAAGTCCGAGAAACGCTTCCTGCTGCGGAGAATCAAAATGCCGGCGTTTCGCCGGGGAACGTGGGGTTGTCACAACCATGCGGGGAATATACACGTTTGAACAAGAGTTGTCCACACAATAATTCTGTGGATGCCAACGGTTATACTTCCCCATAAATTCGCGCGCCACTGGGTGCGTGACAGCTTCGGCCAATCCTCCCCCCTCCCCCGGTACGCCGGGGGAGGGATGGGGTGGGGGCTTTCGTCGCACTGCGCTTCGCCAAAGCCCCCACCTCAATCCTCCCCCGGAGTACCAGGGGAGGAGGTAAAG
>DASRLH010000238.1:0-11319 GCA_035648595.1 Tepidisphaeraceae bacterium | reverse complement strand
AAACCCCCAACAGCAGCAACCTGATTTTTTACGGCGTCCATGCCGACTCCCGTGTCTCAACTCTTGGAACTCCAATCCATTACCGCGTTCGACACAGTAGACAAGATGTGGTTAAACTTGAGGCGAGACGCCCGTGATACGTTGGTGCCCTTTCTTCCCGGAGTTGTGCACACGACGGTGCTTCACGCCTCGCCCGGCTCGCAACCCGGCCCCGCCGCCGTCCCGTCCCCCGGCAGTTCCTTGCAGATTGTTTCCAGGCATTCCAGCACCGCCCTCATGTCCTTGGGCCGGTAGTCGGGGTAATACTGCACGCACAGCATCACCAGCTTGGACAATTTCTCCGGCACCCCCGGATTCAGCTCCATCGGCGTGGGAAATGCCTGCTTCTTGAGCGCCTCCCGGCCCGATTTGCCCACCGTGAAATACGTCGGCACCTTCCGCCCCGTCATCGCCCAATACAAGGATGCGCCGAAACTGTAAATATCCGTGCGCGGTTCCACCGGCAAGCATTTCACCTGCTCTGGCGTGATGTAATCGGGCGTTCCCTGAACGCGCTCCTTGGCGGTGTTGATCTTGCACGTCTGGCCAAAATCAATGAGCTTGATGCGCTCCCCCTCGCACCGCATGATATTGTGCGGCTTGAAATCGCAATGGACCAACAGCAACTTGTGAATCGAAAGCAGTGCGGACGCCGCCTGCATGAAGATGTTCAGCACCGCGACAAGGCTTGAAGGCGGCCGCTCGTCGAGCGGGTGGCCATCCACCCATTCCATCACCAGGGCCGCTTCATTGGCCTTGCCGAACAGTTTGCGGGGGACTTTGAACTCGACGATCTTTCTCAATGCCGGGTGGCGAAAAAGCCGGCTCGCCTCAAACTCATTGTGAAGCTGTTCAATGAAACGCCCGTCCTTTTCGGTCTGTTTGACAACGTGCTTGAGCGCGAAAAGCTGCCCAGCCGAATCAGTGACGGCATATATCGTGCTGCCCGCCCCCTGCCCCACGCGGCTCACGACGTCGTACCCGTACAATGACTTTGGCGTCTTGATTCCACCCGCGGGATTTGACGCCGGAGCCACGGACATAGAACCTCCAACCCAACCCGAACTTCACAAAAAATCCAGCCCAAACACCTGGCATCACACAAGCCAGGGGACAGCCGGAATTGTACTCGACTTCTCGACCCTATTCACCGTAATTCACGAAAGACAACGGAGCGATCCATTATGGTTCCTCGTTGGAGCGATTTTTGCTGACGCAGTTGACGGGTAGCGAAAAAATGGAAGGAACGCCATGAGTTCTCATAACGGCAGAAAAACCGATCCACACCAAATTGACGGCCGCGCGGTCGTCGTGACCGGCGCCTCCGGCGGCGTTGGCCGGGCCATCGTGCGAAAATTGGCCGGCCGGGGATGCAAAATTGGCCTGCTCGCGCGAGGTTCCGACGCCCTCGAAGCCGCCCGGCGAGAGGTGGAAGAGCTGGGCGGCACGGGCTTGGCGATTGCGACCGACGTGAGCAACAGCGAACAAATCGAGGCCGCTGCCGAGGCGGTCGAGCAGGCGTTTGGACCCATCGACGTGTGGATCAACGACGCGATGGTCTCGATGTACGCCCCGTTCTGGAACATCAGCGCCAAGGAATTCGAGCACATCACCGCCGTCACCTATCTGGGACAGGTGTACGGGACGATGACGGCCCTCAAGCGCATGCGGCCCCGCGACCGGGGAACGATTGTGCAGGTGGGATCGGCCCTGGCCAAGCGTTCGATCCCGCTTCAATCCGCCTATTGCGGCGCCAAGCACGCCATCGCCGGCTTCACCGAATCGCTGCGCTGTGAACTGATCCACGACAAGAGCAGCGTGAAAGTCACGATGGTGGATCTGCCGGGCGTGAATACCACACAATTCTCCTGGACCAAGAATCGCATGCCGCATAAGCCGCGCCCCACCGGCCCGATTTTTCAGCCGGAGGTTGCCGCCGATGGGATTATCTTCGCCGCCGAGCATCCGTGGCGCAAGAAGGTGATCGTCGGCTTCCCCGCCTGGGAGGCGATCGTCGGCGAAAAATTTGTCGCCGGCGCGCTGGATCACTACCTGGCCCGCGCCGCCTGGGATGGCTCACAATTGCCGCAGCCTGCCGACCCCAACCACGCCGACAATTTCTGGAAACCTCTCCCCGGCGACCACGGCTCACACGGGCCCTTCGACTCCATCGCCAAATCCCACAGCGGCCAACTTTGGGCGACCGAACACAAAAAAGGCCTCTGGGCCGCCGTCGTCGGAATCGGCGTCGGCGCCGCCGTCGCGGCGGTGGAAATGCGACGGAATCACGGGCGGGCCTGGAATTAAGGTTCCGGCAGCGGCGCCTCAATGGTCTTCACCGCGTGGGAGGTCCATTACTGCTAAGAAATCGACGCCTCGCAGTCATGGGCGGTATTCGTTTAACTGATAACCCGCGGATTGCGCCCGTTGTAGCAGCGCATCCAGTTCTTCGTCTCCCATATGTTTGAATCCATTGCGTACCGGCTGAAGAATCTCATCAAACGACTGACTGTCAGCATCAATAAGCGCCTCAACATATTGCCCGGGAGTCTTACCCAAGCCACGGGCTTTCTCCTCAAGAATGCTGAAGTGGGCTTCATCTAAAGCGATGGTCTTGCTCATCATTCGACTCCTGCAATTTCAAATCAACATTATACCATGAGTGCGATTGCGAGTGTATGTCGAATCAACTCGCATCTCGTTTTAGCAATTTGAGGAATGCCGTCAGCGCCGGCATTTCCGGTGCGTTTTTGCGGCGGACCCGCAGCAGCGGGCGCCGAATCGACAGGCCCTTCACCGGCACAATCGCCAGCGCCTTAGCCTTTAATTCCATCTCAATCGCCAAGTGGGAAACAATCGCCACGCCGATTCCCGCGGCAACCGCGCGCTTGATCGCTTCCGTGCTCCCAAGCGACATAATCGGTTTAACCTCCAGCCCGCGCTCGGCCAGCGCTTCTTCAACGAATGACTTGGTATCCGAGCCGGTCGCGCGCACGACAAACGGCTCGCCGCAAAATGCCTCGGAAGTCACCCGACTCCTGGACAATAGTGGATGTCCGGGGGGCGCAATTGCCACTAAATCGTCACTCATGAATGTCGTGGATTCCCAACCATCCCCCTCGGGCTGCAGTTCCATGAATCCAACGTCAATGGCCCCCTCGCCCAGCCGTTGTTGAATCAGCCGGGCGTTGGAAACTTCAAGCGTCGTATCGATCGCGGGGTATTGCCTGCGAAAGCGGACGAATAGCTCGGGCAACAGGTACACGCCGATGGTCGTGCTGGCGCCGATGGCCAGGCGTCCCCGCTCCAGCCCGCGCAACTGCCGGATGGCGCGCAGCGCTTCGTCTTCGAGGGCAAAGATTTGGCGGGCGTACCCGGCGAGCAGGTCGCCGGACTCGGTGAGTGTGATCCCGCGCGGGCCTCGCTCCATCAACGTTGTTCCCAGCGCGCGTTCCAGCAGGCGCAGTTGCTTGGACACCGCCGGCTGGCTGACCGTCAGGCGATCCGCCCCCCTGCTAACGCTTCCTTCTTCCGCGATCGCATGAAAAATCGCGAGGTGACCCAGGTTCATTGCCATAACTAATAGTTTAGGTATGCATTTCCATTATGTCTTTGAATTATACATGTGGCGGACGATAAATTGTCTCAGTCGCCAACGCGCAGCGACGTTGCGACCTGGAGCGATTGGAGATCGACCAGATTATTTCACTTATTGGAGTTCACGATGGCTTATGTAATTGGTCCCCCCTGCATCGGAGTAAAAGACGCCGCTTGCGTCGCGGTCTGCCCGATGGATTGCATTCATCCCACGAAGGACGAAGCGGGCTTCGCGGCCGCGGAGCAGCTTTACATCGACCCCGAAGTGTGCATCGACTGCGGCGTGTGCGTTTCGGAGTGCCCGGTTAACGCGATCTTCGCCGAGGAAGACGTCCCCGAGGAATGGAAAGAGTTCATTGAAAAGAACGCGGCCTATTATCGAAAAACATGAAACTTCACCGAATGCAACGCGGTGCAACGGTCGAACGATTGGGGTCAACGTATCACGGGCGTCCCGCCCGTGCGGACGGCAGGGCAGTAGAGGAAATGCCGTACTTTCAATCTTAAAGCACCACGCACGGGCGAGACGCCCGTGATACGACAGGCATATGCGACGATCGAATGCGCGTCTGAAAAGTGGGCGCGATAATGGACGGTTGCGAGCTTCAGGCACCCCCCTGCGGGCGGCCGCTAAAAGTGCGCTTCACATGGCATTTCATCCTGCTCGACCTTCGGGTTTGCGGCTGGGTTGGATGCTCCCTCGCTTGCCAACCCGCGCTGCCCCGCTACACTTTCGTTTTCGGTTGGACCTGCACTTGGAGGAGCATTCATGTCGAAGCAGACCGTTAATGTCTGCCTGGTGGGGCACAAGTTCATGGGGCGGACGCATAGCAATGCGTACTTGAAGGTGGGCAAATTCTTTGATCCGCCGGTGCTGCCGGTGATGCATACGATTGCCGGGCGCAACAAGGCGGAGCTCGAGGAGTTTGCGCAGCGTTGGGGCTGGAAGCACGCCTCGACCGATTGGCGGCAAGCGGTGAGCAACCCGGAGATCGGGCTGGTGGACATCGGCACGCCCAACAACATGCACGCGGAAATGACCATCGCGGCCCTGGAGGCCGGCAAGAACGTCGCCTGCGAGAAGCCAATGGCGGGCACTTTGAATGAAGCCCGGCAGATGCGCGACGCCGCCCGCAAGGCCAAAGGCAAAACCTTCGTCTGGTACAACTATCGGCGCGTGCCGGCGGTGGCGCTGGCGTATCAGTTTGCGCGGGAGGGGAAGCTGGGCCGCATCTATCATGTGCGCGCTTCGTATCTACAGGACTGGGCGGGGCCGGATGTGCCTTTGATCTGGCGGTTTCAGAAAGCCGTCTCCGGGTCAGGGGCCAACGGCGATCTTAATGCCCACATCATCGACATGGCCCGCTTCATCACCGGCGAAGAACTCACCGAAGTCGTCGGCGCGCTGACCGAAACATTTATTACAGAGCGCCAGATTCCCGCGCAAGGCTCGACCGGCGGCATCGCCGCCGGGGCGGCTTCCGCCAAGGGCAAAATGGGCAAAAGCGACGTCGACGACGCCTTCCTTTTCCTGGCCCGCCTATCGGGCGGCGGCCTGGCCAACTTCGAATCCACCCGTCTCGCCACCGGCAACCAAAACCGAAACAGCATCGAAATCAACGGCGACAAAGGCGCCGTCCGCTTCAACTTCGAGGACATGAACTGGCTCGAATACTACGATGCCACCGCCCCCCGAAAGCAGCAGGGCTGGACCAAGATCATGGTCACCCACGGCGGCGATCACCCCTACGCCGACCACTGGTGGCCCGACGCCCACATCATCGGCTACGAGCATGGCTTCATCAATCAGGTCGCCGACATGATGAACGTTCTGGGCGAAAAGCCGCCGGTGGTGCCGTTGCCGGATTTCGAGGACGCCTATAAAACCCAGCAGGTGCTGGAGGCGGCGGCGATTTGTGCACAGCAGCATACGCCGGTGAAAGTTGCGGAGATGAAGTAGTGTGCGGAAAACGGGACGGGTGCGTTTTTCATTGTTCCGCCGTCTTTCTCGGCCTGCCCGTGCGGCGTTGGCTCGATTGCAAACCCAACTCGTCGATGGTCCGGGCCTGCCATTTTTCGTCGCCGAAGGGTTTGCCCTTTATCATCGAGTCGCGCAACGCCGCCAATTCCTTTTTCGTCTGCGGCTCATTCACCGACTAAGTCAGCCAATCCATCGGTGGATGAGGTAATATGTACTTAGCCCCTTATCCGCCTCGTACCACGGGGCGTCTCGCCCGTGCGGGTGGCGTGGGGGGGTTGGAAAGCTACGATTCTTTCAATCCCATACCATTGGATGCTTTAGGGAACTCGGTGCCTTATCCCGCCGAGTCCTCGTCGCAGCCCAGGATTTTGGGGACCTTGAAGAAGGGGCCGTCGGTGTCGGGCGCGTTCATCAGCACTTTCTCCAAAGGCAAACTTGGCTCAACCACATCTTCGCGCAACACGTTATGCAACGGCAGCGCGTGCGCCATCGGCTCGACGCCCGCGGTGTCCACCTCGCTGATCTTGGCGATATACCCCAGGATTGATTCAAGCTGTCCGGTCAGGCGGATCAGATGTTCATCGTCCAGCGCAAGCCGCGAGAGCATCGCGACGTGGCGGACGTCTTCGAGCGTGAGTTTCTTGTGCGAATCCGGCGAAGTGCTGTCAGCGGCCATGGCGGCATTTGTATCGCAACTTACCCATGCCGGCAACTGGGCTACGACCCCCGTCACCATTCAAATAGGCGGCACATAAAAACAGCGTCGCCCGCCGCTTTGTTCTTCCCATCGGGCATGACGCCGGCAAAAGCGACGAGGACGTCGCTTCTATGTCGACGCGGCGTCCTCGTCGCGTGCGTTCGCCGGTGGCGAGTTTGCGCTTGCCCTGGAGGCCCACGACCGAAGCCCAAGTCATGAAACACGCGGGTACTGACGCCGGGCGTTTCATAGTTACGCGCTGGCGGTTTCCGGCTTTGCCGGGCGCCACTTGCGCTTGATCGGCTTGACCACCGACCCATTCTTAATGGCCTTGGTGCTGACCTTGATGCGCATGGTATGCCCGTCAATGACGGCTCGCACCTTCTGGATATTGGCCTTGAACTTGCGGGCGGTGATGCCGGTGATTTTGGTGCCGACCCCGCCCAGGTATTTGGCCTTCCCGCGATGGGTGACCTGATTGCCGAAGGTGGTTTTCTTACCGGTGAAATAACAAACGCGTGGCATTGCAATGACCTCGTTGACTCAAAATAGTAAAGAGCCGGGCAGTTTAAGAGGAACGCGGGCAATTGCAAGACGGGGGGGCGATTTTTTATGGGCGAAGGATGGGGCGTACCGCGCCAGTTCCCCGTCATGGTGCGCGCCACAAGTCGTAAGCGCCGATGCACAAATCCGCGGGGCCGCGTTCCTCACTTAAACTCCTGCTTCTGCCAATGAACCTCTTTGTATAGGTGCGGATTATCCTTCCGATCACTCCGGGTTTGTTCGATGCGATTCACGTCGGCGGGCAACACTTTCGATTCCCAGGTCTCGCGGAGGAACGGGATGACCTGCATGAGCGGCGTGTTTTTGGGCAACGTGTAGCGGGTGCCGCGCGCGAGCATGCTGATCGCGGGGAAATGCACCTGCCGATAGAACGTGTCGGTCTCCACGATCCCGCCGAACAAGGCGAAAGGGATGTGAAAGCGATTGAACGGCATGCAAAACAACGCCGAATACCCCGGCGGCGTGCGAACCACCCACGGGTTGAGAAACTTCACCACCCGCGCCCCGGCGAACGGAGAGCCGGCGTACTGCTCGGGAAAATGGCCCTCGATCCAATGCCGCTCGGTTGTGCAATTGATCTCCCCGGCGGCATCGGTTTGGAAATGAAAGTCCGTGGGCGCTGGAATGATGTACCCGGCGGTCAGCGCCTGCACGAACGGCGGGCATCGCTTCACCGTCCCATGCTCGCCGGCCTGCGGCGCCATCGACTTAAGCCAATCCGGCGCCGCCTGCGCCGCCGGATACGGCGCGGGGCAATCGCGCCGGCAGGAGTCGTCGGCATGGAATTCAATGTCAGGCATTACAAGTCCTTCTCGCTTGGCCGGCCGCTGATGCGGAGCCAGCCGAATCGTCCGATGGATCAATCCAGCCAGCCACCGACAACAGATATACCCCGGAAGGCGGAGGCAGCCAATTGTTATATCGGCGGATGGGGCGCGTAATCGGCGGCCGCAAGAATGCCGTCGCACGATTTGTGTTGCGCCGGCGCATTTGCTCTGGCGCCCGGCATGGAGGAACTTGCTTACGTAGACGCGGCGTCCCCGCCGCTTCTGTTCTCCATAGGCGCGGCGCCACCGAAAGCGACGAGGACGTCGGTTCTACGAATGGCGCGCAAACCGCATTGGCAAGCACTGGCACTGCGTTCGGGCGCACCGTAGAAGCGGCTTCCTCGCCGCTTCCCTTCTCCATAGGGCGCGGCGCCACCGAAAGCGACGAGGACGTCGCTTCTACGAATGGCGCGCAAACCGCATTGGCGCGCACTGGCACTGCGTTCGGGCGCACCGTAGAAGCGGCGTCCTCGCCGCTTCTCTTCTCCATAGGCGCGGCGCCACCGAAGGCGACGAGGACGGTCGCTTCTACCATGGGCGCGCAAACCACATGGGCGAGCCCTGGCACCGCGTTCCGGCGTACCGTAGAAGCGGCGTCCCCGCCGCTTCTGTTCTCCATAGGCGCGGCACCCCCGAAAAGCGACGAGGACGGTCGCTTCTACGTATGTCGCGCAAACCACATTGGCGAACGCTGGCACTGTGTTCGGGCGAACCGTAGACGCGGCGTCCTCGCCGCGTTTCTTCTCCACAGGCGCGGCGCCACCCAAAGCGACGAGGACTTCGCTTCTACGCTGGCGCGCAAACCGCATTGGCGAACGCTGGCACTGTGTTCGGGCGAACCGTGGAAGCCGCATCCCCGCCGCTTCTCTTCTCCATAGGCGCGCGAATTGGTCGATGTATGGGATATGCGCCACCTCCCAGTCCTGGGCCGCCGTCTCTTTGCTATTCTGTCCGCGCTGTCACTCGCGCTGCTCATCACGATATGCACGCTCTGGGTGCGATCCTATTGCCTTGAGGACGAGTTTGGCGAGGTGGGCTGGCGGGTTCGCCAGGCGGGGATTTGGGACGGCATTGGGATCTACTCTTGCACCGGAACTCTGGCGGTGTATCACTTTCAGGGACCGGTCGTATGTGACGACCTGCACCATTATTCTGGAACCAGCGATGCCGCCATGCGGCCTCACCTCCTGCATCGTGCCGAGCGGCTCTCATTTCCTCCATCTCATAGCAAACCCTTCCGACGGATTTGGCAGCCCTTCGGCAACGAAACCATCGACCTCGTGGGATTTCCGACGTGGCTGCCCGCCATTGTGTTGGCAATCCTGCCGGCCTGGCATGGGATCATCCTCCTTCGACACGCGCGGCGAGCCATTCCGGGATTCTGCCAGACTTGCGGGTACGATCTGCGCGCGACGCCAGACCGATGCCCCGAGTGCGGGACCGCGCCAACGCCGGAAAGGGAAATTCCAAGTAGGATCGGCGCCTCGAAGGGGCCCGGGGAGTTGCTTGGCAACGCGGTGTGAGGGATGTCCAAACCACGACTACTCTTTTGGGCCAGTCTGTTGTTCATCGCCTCTGGCGCTGTCTTGTTTGGGCCAAGGATCATTTTCGTTTTGATGCAAAGAGGCGTGGATTGGCGTCAAGCGCTTATGGCCGTTGCGGGAATGGCATGCGTGGCCGTGGCGGTTTTGCGGCTGGGGAAAGAGCATACGCGCTCGAAGCGAGCCGCCGCGGGGGAATGCGTTGAATGCGGCTACTGCCTTTATGGGATTCACTCTCATCGTTGCCCGGAGTGCGGAGCGCGCCGCTAAATAGCCGTGCGCGAACACGCGCCGTTGACATCCGCCAGCCTTGATGTGCGTCCGACATTGGGATTCTGTGAACCCATGCCATTCGTGGATTCAGATTCTTTAATGTGACACGGGCGTCCCGCCGATACTGTCCGGCACCCGGATTCCAAAAATAGCAAGATTTTGCTATTGCGCCCGCGGGGGGCTTCTGCTATTCACTGGCTTGTGGAACAAACGCAGGCGCAAACTCCCGACATCCCCCAGCGCAAACGCGGCCGGCCCAGAAAGCCGGCGATCGTGCCCGAAGCGCTTGTTGGAGGCAAGGACATCAAGCGGCTGACGGGCCAGTTGGCCCAGTTGCGCCAACACCGCGAGCATCCCAACCGCGTGCTGCGCTACGACTCGGTCGTGGTGGCCTGGGGGTGGACAAGATCTGCCGCAGCACGCTCTCGGATGCCATGGCGGTGTTCGACTCGGAACTGCTGGTGCCGCTGATCGAGGATTTGCAGCGGCGCGTGCCGAACCTGGCGCAACGGAATCCGGAGTTGGCCGCCATCACCAAACAGGTGATCGCGGGAGACGGCTCGCTGTTCAACACCTACAGCGACGTGGCCTGGGCCCTGATGCACCGCAAGAGCGACGGGAAAAAGCAGGCTCAAATCTGCCTGAATCTGCAACTGGACGTGAGCAACTGGTCGCCTCAGGGGATGAGCATCAGCGGCGACGACGGCTCGGAGCCCAGCGCGTTCCGCGCGTTGATCAAGCCGGGCGTGATCTATGTGAACGACCGTAATTTCCTGGATTTCAAGTTCATGAACGCGGTGCTCGACGGCGGGTCGGACCTCGTGCTGCGGGTCCGATCCGAAACACCCAAGTTCACCGTTTGCAAGGAACTGCCGCTGTGTGACAAGGACCGCGCCCATGGGGTCATCAGCGACCGCATCGGCACGCTGCCCGGATCGGCCGGTACGCCAGCGCCGCCGGGCCAGATGCTCCGGGAGGTGATCATCATCTCCCCCGAAACCCAGAAACCCATCCGCCTGCTGGCCAATCTGCTGGACGTGCCGGCATACATCATCGGGCTGCTGTACCGCGAACGCTGGCAAATCGAACTGTTCTTCCGCTGGCTCAAGGGCCTGGCCAACTTCGAGCACCTGATCAGCCACAGCCTCAACGGACTGACCCTCCAGTTCTACATCGCGGTCATCGGCGTGCTGCAAATATGCGTGCGCACCGGCAAACGCCCCAGCAAATATGCCTTCAGCCTCCTGGGCATGGTGGCGGCGGGGCAGGCCACGCTGGAGGAAATCCTGCCGATCCTGGCCCAACGCGAGCGGGAGGCGGACATGGAACGTGCCCGATTGGCGCGTAAGCGGGCTGAAAAAAAGAGCGTTTGAAATCGTGGGGGGATCTTTTTGTCCCGACGCCGCGTGGGCCGGCGCATGCGCGCACCGGCAGGCCCGATGGCACGCGCCAACCCCTCAACCTGATATTTTCACGCCGCCCGACGGGCATTTTTTGCTAAACTCCCTGGAGTACCGGACAATATTGGCGAGACGCCCGTGGCCGCGGTACGCCGCGGCGTTGGCCGGTACTCCGGCCAAATTGCCTCCAGCGCAGCGACCGATGGCTTCACGCACACGAAGAACGCTGCAATGCTAATCTCTTCTTTCTTTTCATGCCGAAAAGATTTTTTACGCGGCATTTGCGAGTTTTGCGGTATTGGCAGCACGCGCCGTTAGCAGTGCGGCGACAATCAATCGGCCCTTGTCGCTCAATAGATAACGATGAGTTTTGGGAACCTTATGGACCAGGCCGTGAGCA
>DASRLH010000237.1:0-2190 GCA_035648595.1 Tepidisphaeraceae bacterium | reverse complement strand
GAACAAGCTCAAACGCTGGCAACCCAAGAAACCAAATGGAAAGAATCTCAACGTCGGCATTCGACTCAAGCAGCAAATGTGCGGATGGAGCCGGGAAAGCCTGATTCAGGCCCTATCGGCCTAAATGCGATAGCCCTGGCCCTGCAACGGCCACTGTCAGGCCACGAGATACGCCCCACCAGCACTCAATACTGCCCCCGCCACGCTTCGCACCATGGCTTGCGCCCGCGCCTCATTTAGCAGCGCGGTGCGATAGGTGAGGGCGAGGTTCATTCGCCGGCCCAGGGAGGTGACGTTGAGAACGACCGGCGCCATCGGGCCGGTGGGGGAAACGCGGATGTAGTCCAGCAACGGCAAAGGGTGAAGGGCCTGGGCCCAGGAGCCATTGAGGTTCACATTCGACAGCCCGGCGGCCAGGGGGATTTCCTTGCGGTAAAAGCGGTAGAGCCTTTCTGGCGGCACGAGTCGCCCCATCGCCAGCGCCGCCAGCATCCAGCCGGCGCTGCATTGGGCGATGCCCGACTGGCGATGGGCGCGGTTTTGCAGACTGATCGACCGCAGCAATCGGGGAAAATCACGCAGCACATCGGGCCGGCAGAAAACCTGCGTGAAGCCCAGGAACAGGCCCAAGGCGTTGTCAAGCGGGTTTGCTGATCCGCGATTCGGGCCGGCGTATCGACGGAGATCCACGATGTTGCCGATGGCGATGTCGCGTCGGTTGCGCCGGCGCTGCATCGGCACATGCAGGCGGCACGCCTGCGCCACGGCCGCCTGTAAAATGTCGCCCACGTTCGCGCCCGCGGCGCGGGCGGCCCGGTGCAATTGCTCGGCAAGGCCTTCGGGCAGTTCGTGGAGCAACACGCGCGTCGGCGAATCGTTGCCGGCGGTGGGAGCGACCTTCAGCACTCGCCGAAATCGCATGTGGGTGCGGAACAGGGCCAGGGCGGTTTGGCCGGGGCGGACGTCGCAATGGGAGGGACCAAAGGCCCGCCAATAGCCCGCTTTGCAGATGCTTGGCGGAGATGTCTGGATGGATGGCGGCCCATACATCCGCGCGCACCATTCCCGGAGCAACAGGCGGATCGAAACACTGTCGGCGATCCAATGCTGGTAGACAACGCCAAAGTGCCAGGCGTCGTCGTCGGCAATCAGAAATGGACGGAATGGCGGCTCGGTGGGATCATCAAACCGGCGGTTGAGGCTCTCGCTTAGATGGCCGGTCAGCGCTGTGCCGGGCGGCAAAATTTGAACGGCGTGGTCTTGGGAAAGTCCACCCATCGTCTCGTGAAAAACCGTGCGGCCGGCGATGCGCACGCGGCCCAAACCGGCGGCCGCCAGGGACTGTTCCCAGGCGGCGCGGGCGGCCGCCGGGTCGGCGCGGCCGCATAGCTTCAGCACCTGTGCCGCATTGTAAGGATGCACCGCCTCCCAGGTGCGGATCAGGCGTTGAAACACGTTCAAGGGAGAATCAGCCATGCGCGTCTGGGCGCAGAATATCGCGGCCAGCCGCACAATGCATCATTCGCGGCCGTGGACTACAGCACATTTCCACGGCATCAACTTCCAAACTGTTCATCATCACCTTCGCTTGCGCCACCCTCGTGCGATACATTCTGCGAAAGGAATTGATGCAGGACATTCGGGGGTTGAGAAAGGAACCGCGAAAGGAAAATATGATGTGATCGGCACGATAAAGGGTGTGGCGATCTTTCGTGGCACGGGCGGCTCGCCCGTGGCCGCGCTAAGCCGCGGCGTTGGCCGTACGCCGGCCAAACCACCTCCAGCGCAGCGACCGATGGCCTGGCGCACACGAAGAACGCTGTGCTCTTGCGTCTTCGACCGGAATACCGGTCGAACATCGCGGCGTACCGCGACTCCACGGGACTTCGGCGAGCGCTCAGTCGAGCCGCGAGCCGCCCGTGCCACTATTTCCGGCCACGCCTCACGCAAAAAAAACTGGCGAAATGGTTCTTGACAGGTCCGGGGAATAGGCGTAGGGTCTGCAAATCCGATTTGGCTGTGCGCGAATTGGTTAAATGCGTTCGAGTTTCCGTACCTGTTCCGAAAGCCGCAAGCGAGCGGCAACGGAAAGGCGGTTCGAGTGCCGTTTCCCATATCCTTGCAGACGCCGACACGGTGCGACCGATCGCCGCTTGATCGCGGGGCAATCGGGTCCGCCGCGATACGAAA
>DASRLH010000236.1:0-5201 GCA_035648595.1 Tepidisphaeraceae bacterium | reverse complement strand
GAGACGGTGTTTTCGATGCTCAAGCGAAACCTGGGCTCGGCGTTGCGCGGACGCAGTCATTGGAGCCGATGCCGGGATATGCTGCTGAGGGTGATTACGCACAACATTATGCTAATTTAATGAGGTTTTCTACAGAGCCGGCTTATCCCCTTTTCGAGTCCGGGAGTTGCCCCGTTCTGATTGTGGCAGATGATGAAGCCGGCGGACCGCTCTTGTCGCAACATGACGGCGACGAATAACAGTCAGCCGCAGCGCTTGCAAGGGGCAAGCGCCGCAGCCGAATGCGCGTTCAAATTTGGAACAACGCGATCAATAGCGTGAGCCCATCGTGAAGTTCAGCACGATGAAGAGCACCGCGAGGATGAGGAAGACGAACAAGAGCATCCGGCCAATGCCAGCGCTCATCCCGGCAACGCCGCCCGAACCCATCGCCCAGGCAACCAGCGCGATAATGAAGAACGCAATCGCAAGCCAGAACATCGTCCCCAGGGCGCTATGCCCTACGGTCTGACCCAGCGCGAACGACGCCAATGTATTAGCGACAGAAATCATACAAGTCTCCTTTCGGCACCAGGGACAGCACCGCCATCCCAATTACCGGTCGCAACCGAAGCGACCGCCGCTGTGAGACTTCGCAAAGGGCGTGCCGGGGCGGCTAACCCTCTATGCGGCCCAAAAAGAACGACAGAAGGAGCAGCGCGAGCACAATTGACGTGATGATGACGAATACGGGGTCCTTTTCATAGACAAACGCGAGGATCGAGACGGCCACCCGCACGACCGGCGTGGCAATCAACAAACCCAGCCCCGCCACGATCACGGCCCGCCCGCGTCGATGCCGTACGCCGTTCCAAACCTGGGCGATGGTTCGCGGAAAGTCGGACGTGGGGCGGGTGAGGCGGTGCAGCTCGGCACTGGATCGCACCAGTTCCGGGTGGTGCACGTAGCTCATGGCGCTGCCGATGATAATGACGGCCAAACTCACCATCACGCCGATGCGCAGGATGCTGCTGATAAGGATTTCCACCTGCCGAACCTTTTTCGGATCGGCCCCGGGCCGGCGCGGCCGCGCGGAAGGAAGCGGGGCGGCGGCGGGAGTTTTTGCCGCCATTGGGTCTGCCTGCTCGCTCATGACATCCGCACTCCCTTCCAAAGCATCTGCCCTGAAATCCACAACAGCACAATCACAAAGACGATGCGAATGACGTTGCTCTGAAGCCGGCCCAGCAGATGCGATCCAACCGTCGCTCCGGCAAGCACACCGGCGGCAACCGGGGCCGCGATAAACGGATCGATGTCGCCGCGCGAGAAATAAACACCCGCGCTGGCGGCGGCGGTCACGCCGATCATAAAGTTGCTGGTCGCGGTGGAAACTTTAATCGGCAGGCGCATCGCCAGGTCCATCGCCGGTACCTTCAATGACCCCGATCCGATTCCCAAAAGCCCGCTCACCACGCCGGCAATGTACATCAGGCCAAATCCCAGCGGCACATGCGTCACGCGATAAACGATGTGCTTGTCGGCGGCGCGGTCGTAATACTCCGAATGCAGATCAAGCCGGTCGGCAAGCCAGGAGGGGGGTGCATTCTCCGAGGCCAGTTCGTGGCGCTTGCGAAACATCGCCAGGGCGGAGTAGGCGAGGATCACGCCGAAGATGATGAAGAGCCATCTTCCGCCAAGGATGCCGGATAGGTACGCGCCGGTGAGGGCGCCGGTGGTGGTGGCGATTTCCAGGAGCATGGCCACGCGCAGGTTGGTCATGTGTTCGCGGACATACGCCGCCGCCGCGCCGCTGGAGGTTGCTATGACCGACACAATGGACGCGCCCACCGCCCAGCGGATGGGGATGCCAAGCAGCAGCGTGAGAGCCGGTATGACGATGATGCCCCCGCCCAACCCCAGAAGCGATCCCAACACACCGGCGGCGACCGAGCAGCCGAACACCGCCAGCATGAACGTCAGGGGATCCATCGCGTGCAAGCTATATCGGCGGGGGTTGAGCAATACAACCGCCAAAATGAAAGCCGATTGGGCGGGTCGGGCAACGCAATGCAACGTGATCCCAATTTATCCCGACCAGCTTCGCGCCATCTTCAATCATGGATTCGTACTGCATCGTCCGATAACCCATGAGTGACTTGCGGAGCGGCTGCGTAGGGTTCGCTTCAGCGAACGCGGGCTTGGTGCCTAGAAGGGTACGACCGCGTGCGCTGAAGCGCACCCTACAAGAAGCAGTCTGCCATATTCAAGGCCCGGCTCTTAGCCTTGCACGCAAACTGGCCGATACGCTCGCAGGGGACGGTCTGCCCGATTTGCCAGAGACGGAACATGACAAAACTCACGCACGCCATGCACACGCTCGCATCCATTGCCGCGATCACCGCCGCGATGAATCTATTGGGTTGTGCGTCAAAACCCGCTTCGCCCGATAAGACGGGCGCGAAAGCCGCAATGGCAAACCATCGTCCGCCGATGCCTTTCCCGTCTGGTTCGGGCGATGATTTCCGGGGCGTTTCGCCGGCACAGGTGGTCAACGTCTTTGGCGAAGTGAACGGCGCCCCCGGCAGTTCGGGCGCGCTCTCTGGCGAGTCGGCATTCCAACAGCACACCTTCACCGACGAAGGATACGACAGCGACGTGGCCGTCGATCCCACCGGCAAATGGCTCGCGTTCTCCAGCACGCGAAACAGCGAGCATCAGGGCGTCTATCTCCAGCGCGTGGATGGCACCGCCGTCACGCAATTGACCGATGGCAACAGCGACGATGCCTATCCGTCCTTCAGCCCCGACGGCAAACAGATCGCCTTCAGTTCCACCCGCGCCGGCAACTGGCAGATTTTTGTCATGGACGTGGATGGACACAATATTACGCAAATGACGTCCGGCCCCATGCAGGCCGTGCATCCGAGCTTCAGCCCCGATGGCACGCGGCTGGTCTACTGCGGCATGGGCGGGCGCAGCGGGCAGTGGGAACTGTGGACCGTCGACCTGAAGACCGGCGAGAAGCGGACCATTGGCTACGGGCTTTTTCCAACCTGGTCGCCGGACAAGAGCGTGGACCGGATCGCGTTTCAACGGGCCCGGCAGCGCGGATCGCGCTGGTTCAGCCTGTGGACGATGGACCTGGTGGACGGCGAAGGCCGCCGGGCCACGGAGGTCGCCGTCAGCGCCAACGCCGCCATCCTCTCTCCCGCCTGGAGCCCGGACGGCAAGCGATTGGCCTTCACCACCATCGTGCAGCCCGGCAAGGGCGGAGCGGCCCGCGCCAAGGGACAAACCGATATCTGGACCATCGAGCCCGATGGCGCAAACCGCCGGCGGCTGACCGATGGGCGAGGCGAAAACCTGATGCCCTTCTGGGCCGCCGACAACCGCGTCTACTTCGTCAGCGATCGCGGCGGAGCCGATTGCATCTGGTCCGTCCGTGCCCAACCCCTCGCACCCGCGCCGGCCCCAGCGACGGCCCAGGCGCCCCCGGCTAAGAAGGACGCGACCGTGGTGGGAGAGAATGATACGCGAGATGTCGCGCCGCACTAATCTACCCTAATGGCGATCTAACCACGGAGGCACGGAAACACGGAGGCGCTTTAGGTGGAACCGACGTGTTTCATTGACTTCAAGAATGAGCCATTCAGATTCTTGTTCCTTGCAAAGCGGCAACCCACCTTGAACACGCCTCCGTGTTTCCGTGGCTCCGTGGTTGCCTTCTTTGGTTGCGGAGCGAATGGGTCGTTAGCGATGGAAGAAACTTGCTGGGAATAAGGTCGGATCATGGATGATGCGATGAAAAGAAAAGTGCGGAGCGCCGTGTTGTGCCTGCTGTTGTTTGGCGCGCTGCTGGAGGCGGCGGGCTGCGAGGCCAAGCCGCCGCCGTATGGGACGGAGCATCAGTTGTTTCTGCCGGGCAATGCCCGGCAGGTGTGGGCGGTGGCGCCGGCGATCAATTTGAGCGGGCACAGTGAGGTCGATCCACTCATCCAGGCGGACCTTCTTTACGCGCAGTTGCAGCAGGTGCACGGATTGACGGTGGTTCCGGTGAATCGCGTGGTCGAGGCGCTCGCGGGATTGCAGATCGAGAAAGTCAATTCGCCCAAGCAGGCGGCCCTGGTCTGCGAGGTATTGGGCTGCGATGCGCTGGTGGTTCCCTCGATCACGGCTTACGACCCGTACAACCCGCCCAAGATGGGGGCGGCCTTGCAGTTGTTCGAAAAGCCCGCTGGGTTCACCCGTCCGAAAAACCTGGATGTCCGCGAACTCTCGCGCGAGGCGGCGCCCCAGCCCGATCAAGCCCTGCCCCCGCCGGATCGCAAATTCCTACAGGCGGTCGGGATGTTTGACGCGGCCAATGGATCGACGCGCGATGCCGTCCTGGCCTACGCACATGGCCGCAACGATCCCGTGGGCCCGATGGGGCCTCGGGAATATTTCCAGAGCATGGACCGCTTTTGCGGATTTGCTTACAACGCCTTGGCGGTCGATCTGCTCAAGCAACTGGAAGCGCGGGAAGCCGCCAAGGCCAAGGCGAAAGAAGCGCAGTCGTAATTCTTTGTAGGCGATTGTGCGAGTGTTGGCGGTGTCGGAAGTTTGAAAAGACCACGCACGGGCAGGACGCCCGTGTCACGATTGAGGGGGCCGGATCCCTGGCCTCATTGGCGCTATACCGCGCCGGCCTCATCTCGTTTGAGCACGCGGTCGCGAACAGGAGACGAAAATGCCCGAGAAGAGAACCCTGAGTCTCGTAAAAGGCCCGCAGCAATTCTGCTTTCGCTACGAAGTCGGCGACGAGTGCAAAGTGCTCGATGCGCTGGTGGATATGGTGAAAAAGCGCGAAATGGGCTTCGACTGGTTCGACGCGGCGATCATGTCACACCAGCTCGGCCAGCATTTGGCAAAAGAATTGAAGGCGTATTTGCCGAAAAAAGCTGCGTAGGGATGTGGGTTGTCAGTTGTCCGTTGTCAGTTGTCCGTTGCTCGCGAAGCTTCCATGCCCTCCGCGATCCACGATACAACTGACCACTGACAACTGACAACTGACTCCTTATCGATCGTGAGACGAGGATCGTCTTACATGTGGGCCACCGGAACGCCGGCCGCGTGGCATTTATCACTGGTTGAGGAATGGAGGCCATAGCCTCCGGCGGAAAGGCGTCCCTTTCCGCAGTGGGGCGTGCGCCCCACACGCGCCGAGCCCGGTGCTTAAT
>DASRLH010000235.1:0-3756 GCA_035648595.1 Tepidisphaeraceae bacterium | reverse complement strand
CACTCCGCGTATCTGCCACCCTTATCCCGACGCGCGCCTGCGCGTCATAATCCAAGGCAAGAGCCCGGTGCGGTAATACCGCCCGCCGGGATCTGTGCGGGGGGCGGCGGGCAACCGCCGTCCCTACCGCGACTGCGCTTTGGCAATATTCAGACAAACCCTTCCGGCGGCCATTTCGATTGTCCGCGCTTCCCGCTGCACGGCTGGGGGATGAGACAGGGCGGGAGAGGAAATGGGTAGAGTCGAGACGGGGTGCGGCGATTGGCCGACGGGGCGATGTCGGATGGCTCTTGCGTTTGCGGGGTGACGGCCCAAGCGTGAGAAGCCATGCGAGATTCCCGCGAGGCGCGCCTCCCCGATATTTCAAGGCCTCTTGCGGCGGGGGACGGGGCGCGTAGGGAGAACGGGGACGAATCGACAACGGCTGATCTCGTGTTGCGCTTTGGCTCCCGCGACCGGGTGTGTTTTCAGGGCCGCTGGCGCGCAACCGCCGCGATGACAAAGGGTTGCGGAAATCGGAAAGTAATTTAATGATATACCGAAAAGCGTAAAAGCGCCACAAACTGTTCCAAAGTGTAAACTCGTCCTTTGCCGGCGCCTTTTGGTTGCACGAAATTGCACGACCCGCGTTGGCGGAGTCGCCGAAGGGGTGCGGCGGGAGCTTGTTGCGCGAGTTGGCGGGCGCGGTTATACGTCAGGGGCGAGCGGTCTGCCCGAGAATCGGGTTGCAATGGCCGCTTTATACGCGCGCGGCATTCCTGAAAGCGGATAAGGTGACAAAAGCTGATAAGGTGACCTCCATCTTATTATCGCAGCCATTTACGATGGATGTCACCTTATCATTATCAGCTTTTTGAACACGATTAGGAAATCAAGCGCCGATCATCTCCCGCGCCTCCGCCATTCCCGGGGCGGGTCGGCCGTACTCGCTGGCGGTGACTCGGGCGAGCGCCACGGCTTGTCGCCAGCGGAAGGCCGGGCGCGTGTTGGCGAATTCATCGCTGGTCGTGCGGTAATACTTCTCGGCGTGGAGGGAGCCGTCTTCGCTGATTGCATATTTGAGCATCAGGTCGAACATCGGTCGATGCGCATGGCCGAGCTCTCCGTAACGATGCACGATGGCGGCCGCGCGGGCCTGCAGGTTGCCGCGGATCGCATCGTCGGCTTCGGCGAGCAAAGTGGCGGCATCCTGTGAGCGGACGCCATTAAGGTGCTGCCTGAGCGGGAGGGGCTGCCAGGCCAGGAAGTCGCCGCCGCGGTTCACGCGGTCGCGAGCCACCTGGTAGGCCCCGAGGATGACGCACGCGAAAGTATTGCGTGGATTGGCGGCGCGGGCCATGTGGCGCCAGGCGTTCGCCGAGTCGCAGGCGTGGACGCCGATCGAGTCGCCGTGCACGCTGCCCAGCGGTTTTCCCGGCGCTTCATCGCGCGGCTGACGGCCCACATCGCGAAGGATGATCTGGTTGGCCGCCAATGAGATGGCTTCGCCGACTAGGTCCGGCGAAAACCCGTCCGCCAGGGCGGCCGCCGCCGCTTCGGCCGCCTCTTCACGGGAATGGGAAAAAATCGTCTGGCTCAGTTTCTCAACGAAGGCGTCGTCCGCGCCCCTCGTACCGGGCGTTTTGTCCATCAGCTTGTACTTCTCCATCAGCGCGGGCAGCACCTGCCGGGTGCGATCGGCGCCGTCGCGTTGCCACGACTCGGCCTTCACGCAATAGCGCACCGATTGGCGCAGCAGCGTCTGCGCCTGCTCGCGGCCGACGAGGTCGAGCATCTCCCACGCGCGGTAGGGCAGCACCGTGCGATGCACTTCCGTGTCATCCTCGACGGCAACCAACAGTGCGTTGAAAGCCTCATCGACGCCGCGGTTCACAATCCCGGCGAAAATACGCTCCGCGTGGTTTACGTTCTTGGCGCGCACGGCGCCGCGCAGCCCCACTCCATCCAGCGAAGATGCGGGCAGATCGCCCGCCGGCACCGCATGCAACACCTCCGCCTTTCGGCCGCCCTGCTCGCCAATGCGATTGGTGTTGCGGTACAGCACCTTCATGACCGGCAGCGGCCGAAGCTTTTGGGGCTGTTCCCGCGACATGCGGTAAGCGGGCCCCAGGGCCATCATGGTGTGAAAGCCGACGTAGTCTTCACCGCCGAAGGTGCGGGCATTGGCCAGCGCGCCGGCGGCGGTGAGCGTCTTGAGGTCAGTGCCACCGCGAATCTTCTTCACGAGCAGCGCGTTGAGTTGACCGATCGGCGTTTCCTGGAGGAGACGGACCAGCGGCTCAAGTTCCCCGAACGAGAGTGCCTCCGGCGGCGCTTCCGCGGCGGCGCGCGCCAGTCTCAGATCGCCGGCCAGCGCGGGACCGATTGTGGCAATCAGCATCCCTTTGCCGACATCCCCCAAAAACAACCGCCGACTGCGTGGGAATGACATGATCGACTCCTGTAAAAAAGTGATCGCGCCGGCCTGCGAAGCTCAGCCGGCGACAGAGCGGTAAGGTATTGTGCCATGGCGCGGGCCTGATTGCACGAACAATCGCACAATCGCCCTTCCAAAAATGGGAAATTTTGGGAAGTGCGACCGTTCGCGGCAACGGAGGATCATCATCGAAGGATTGCCAACCTGACCGCGCGCCTCGTCCCTTCGCTGCCTTTATCGTGACTGTCCCTAATGGCATTAAGTACTTTCCCCCGCCGATACTCCCATTCGCGCGCGTGCCTCCTCTCGCATCTGGTGGCGAGGGCGTGACAGCCGATCGTATTGCTTGGGCCTACGTTTGACTGCCTGCGGTTCCAGGCGATTGGGACGATCCGGCACGATCGCCAGGGGCAGCAGATCATCCCCCGGCCTGGCATGACGCATCCAATGCAACGCGCCCGCGAAGCTGATGCGGCTCACCGCCGCCTCCTGCCGCTGGGCCGCCTGCACCATCACGGCACGCACCATGTTGTAGATCAGCAGGAACATCCACAGTTCCTTCTGCACGCCCGCAACCGTCTTGCAGTGAAGAATCTCCATCTTCATTGTCGTCTTCAGGTGGCGCAGGTCCGTCTCCACGTCCCAGCGCCGCAGCCTGACCTCAAACAGTTCGTCGGCCGGATACTTCTCCACCAACTGATCGTCCTTGCCCAGCGACTTGATCCACCGCGAACGAGGCAGGCCCTTGGCCTCGCTGGCGCGGGCGACGGCTCGGGGCTCGATGCAGGGCCTGTTGGCCGTGAAGTCGGCAATACGCTTGTGGTGCAATGGAAACAGCCCGTGCAAGCCACGCTGGCCCAGCAAGGCAAAGTGGGCATAGGTGCGGAAACTGTCATCGCCGACCACCAGGTCCCCGGCGTGCATGCGCTGGTGCGATCCGGCCGCGATGGACATCTCGTGCGTCCGCAGGGGGGCGGTGATCGCATCGACCGCCAGACCCGTGCGGGCGTTAAACAGCATCAGCACATGCGCAACGGGAAAGCCGCATCCGGATTTCTGCTGGCCCGGCTGACCAAACCGCGCCTGCGACTCGGCGGTGTCGGGCATGGAGAAGCTGGTGCCCGTTCGGAGAGCCGGATTGGCGGGCGGCGACCGCCGCGAGGTTGGGGTTGGAATCGACGTTTCGGGAGCGGGGAAGACCGAAGAAGGCGTGAATATGTCCTTATCCCCTGGTATATAGGTTTCGAATAAAAAAAACAGAATTTTGAACCTTCCAGACTGCCTCCTGAGAGAATCGGATGCTGTTCCCGGTCTTTCTTATGGAGGTAGCCCTATGGCTG
>DASRLH010000234.1:0-7961 GCA_035648595.1 Tepidisphaeraceae bacterium | reverse complement strand
TGAACAAGCTCAAACGCTGGCAACCCAAGAAACCAAATGGAAAGAATCTCAACGTCGGCATTCGACTCAAGCAGCAAATGTGCGGATGGAGCCGGGAAAGCCTGATTCAGGCCCTATCGGCCTAAATGCGATAGCCCTGGTAGGCCCGGCGTCCCCCGCCCACTTTCATTTGACTATTCGGCGGCTCCCGATAGAATGCCCGCACCAACCTGCCGACGCCAACCTTATTGCATCGTTTTTTCCACCGGAGTTTTTCTTAGATGAATCTTGTTACGCTGGCTCTCCGGCGTCCTGTTTCGATGTTGGTGCTGGTCATCGCGGCGGTGATGATGGGGCTGATCGCCCTGTCGCGCATGCCGCGCGACATCTTCCCGGATTTGGGCGTGCCGGTCCTGTACGTTGCGCAGCCATACGCGGGGATGGACCCGGCCCAGATGGAAGGGTTCCTGGTCAGCTACTACGAATATCATTTCCTTTACATTACCGGCATTGAGCACGTCGAAAGCAAGTCGATCCAGGGCATGGCGCTGATTAAGCTCCAGTTCCATCCGGGGACGGACATGTCGCGCGCGATGGCGGAAACGGTTTCGTACGTGAACCGGGCACGGGCCTACATGCCGACCGGCACGGTACCGCCGTTTGTCATGCGGTTTGACGAGGGGAGCGTGCCGGTCGGAAGCCTGGTTTTTTCCAGCGACACGCTTGATCTGAAGGAGCTGGAGGACGCCGCCTTGTTTAAGGTGCGGCCGCTGCTCTCGACTCTGCCGGGCGTTTCGGCCCTGGTTCCCTTCGGCGGAAGTCCGCGCACGGTGGTCATCAGCGTGGATCCCAACCGCCTGCGGGCCTACAACATGTCGCCCGAGGAAGTGGTGTTGGCATTGAGCGCCGGGAACGCGATCAGCCCATCGGGCAATGTGCGGATCGGCGACCTAATGCCGATGGTTCCGGTCAATTCCGTCGCGCAGGACATTAACCGTCTGCGCGATATCCCCGTCCGCTCCGACGGTAATCGCACCATATTCATCCGCGACGTGGGAACCGTCGAGGACTCGACGGATGTGCAGACCTCATATGCGCTGGTCAATGGCCGGCGAACCGTTTACATCCCGGTGACCAAACGCGCCGATGCGTCCACTCTGGAAGTGGTGAAGCTGGTCAAACAGAACCTCGCCGCGTTTCAGGCGGTGCTGCCCGAGGGCGCAACTGTCGATTACCGTTTCGATCAATCCCCCTATGTCATTCGCGCGATCTCAGGGCTCACCGAAGAAGGCATGTTGGGAGCGGTATTGACGGGCCTGATGGTGCTGCTGTTTCTGCGCGACTGGCGCAGTTCCGTCGTCGTGGTCTTGAACATTCCGCTGGCGATCCTTGCCGCCTGCGTGGGATTGTGGGCCACGGGCCAGAGCATCAACCTCATGACGCTGGGCGGCTTGGCGCTGGCGGTGGGCATCCTGGTGGACGAGGCCACCGTGACCATCGAGAACATTCACAGCCACCTGGCCCAGGGCGATTCGCTCCCGCGCGCCGCGCGCGACGCCACCAGTGAGACCACCGTCCCCCGCATGCTGGCGATGCTTTGCGTGCTGTCGGTCTTCATTCCGACGCTCTTCATGCACGGGTCGGCCAGAAACCTGTTCATCCCGCTGGCCCTGTCCGTGGGCTTTGCAATGATCGCGTCGTACCTGCTCTCCAGCACGTTCGTCCCGGCAATGGCGATATGGATGGTACGGCCCGGGCATAAGCAGCGGGCCCAGTCGCCGCCGACGGGGTTCGAGCGCCTTCGCGCTCGCTATGAGCGAATGGCCGGCGCGATCGTGCGATTCCGCATTCCACTCATCGTCGTTTATCTGGGAGGCGCCGCGGCGGCGATCTTTTTTGTCGGCAGGCTTCTTGGCCGCGAGGTATTTCCAACCATCAATTCAGGCCAGATCGAGTTGCGGCTGCGGGCGCCGGCCGGTACGCGGCTGGAGAATACAGAGAAAATTGCCCGGCGCGCCTTCGACTTAATCGCGCACGAAGTGGGGCCGTCAAATGTGGATATCACACTCGCGTTCGTCGGGGTGCATTCCAACGCCTATCCCGTGAATACCATATTCCTTTGGACCTCAGGTCCCGAGGAAGCGGTGCTCCAGGTGAAATTCAAGGCCGCGGCTAAAATCAAGACCGCCGCGCTCCAGGAGAAACTTCGACGGGTGCTATCCCGGCAGCTGCCCGGCGTGAAGCTCTCGTTTGAGCCCAGCGACATTATCAGCCGGGTCATGAGTTTCGGCGCTCCGACCCCGATCGAAGTTGCCGTGAGCGGACCCAACTTCGCCGCCAATCGCCCCTACACGGAGCATTTGAAGCAGAAGTTGGCCGGGATCGGCTCGTTAAGGGATCTGCACATCGAGCAGGAACTGGAATACCCGGCGGTGAAGGTGGACATCGACCGGCAACGCGCCGGAGTGGTGGGAATCACCGCAATCGACGTGGCAAAATCCCTGGTTGAAGCAACGTCCTCAAGCCGCCTGACCGCTTCCAACTTCTGGGCCGATCCGATCAGCGGCGTGGGGTACAGGGTACAGGTGCAGGTGCCGGTGCAACAAATGAACTCGTTGGAAGAGGTTCGCAACGTGCCGATCGGCCGCCGGGACGGCTTGCAATTGAGCCTTCGCAGCGTCGCCGACATCACCGCCGGCACGGTCCCTGGCGAATATGACCGTTATAACATGCAGCGAATGCTCACGCTCAGTGCGAACGTGGCCGGCGAAGACCTCGGGCGTGCCGCCGATGAGGTGGAACAGGCAATCAAGGACGCAGGCCCGCCCCCGCGCGGCATTACCGTTGCCATGCATGGCCAGGTGGGGCCGATGCGCGAGATGTTTCGCGGCTTTAGAATTGGGCTCGGGTTTGCAATCCTCGTGATTTTTATGTTGCTCACGCTCTATTTTCAGTCGGTTCGGCTGGCGCTGGCGGTGGTGCTGACGGTACCGGCGGTCATATTGGGCGTGGCGGTAGCGCTGCTAGCGACCCGCACCAGCCTGAACGTCGAATCGTTCATGGGCGCGATCATGGCTATTGGGGTGGCGGTGGCCAACGCGATTCTGCTGATTACGTTTGCCGAGCGCCGCCGAATCGCCGGCGACTCCAACCCCGACGCCGCCGCCCATGGCGCTTCGGGCCGCCTCCGGCCCATTCTCATGACCACCTGCGCAATGGTCGTCGGCATGATCCCCATGGCGACCGGCATTGGCGGCGGCGGATCGCAGACCGCGCCGCTGGGCCGCGCGGTGATTGGGGGTTTGCTTGGAGGAACCGCCGCCACGCTGTTCATGCTGCCTGCCGCCTTCGCCCTCCTTCAGCGCGCCCGCTCGCCCAAAACCGCCTCGATCGATCCGGATGATCCCAACGGGCGATATCACGACGATGCCACAAAAGCTCTCAACTCCGGTGCCGGCGCGTCAAACCCGCCGCCTGACTCAGGCCAGCCGTTATTGCCGGGAGTTCAGTTATGAATCGAAAATTCACCGTCGGCAAATTGATCGCCATTCTGGTTCTGCTGATCGTGGTCGGATGCGCCGTGGCCGCGGAGGTGATCCTGCATAAAAAGGGTTCGGATGCCGAGCCGCCCGAACGGCATGGCTCGCCAACCACCGCGCCCGCGAACGCGGCAGCGCCCACGACTCAGCCCGCCCCGGGGTCCGCTCTTGCGCCCGGCGAAATCTTTTTTCCGGCCACCATTGATGCCTTCGAGATGACCGACCTGTATGCCAAGGCCTCGGGCTACATCGCCCAGGTGAACGTGGATATCGGCGATCATGTGAAGCAGGGTCAGGTTCTGGCGACCATCAACGACCCGGAGATGCAGGACGATCGCGCCGAAGCCCAGGCGACCCTGGCCGCCAAAAAGCAACTCCTGGCCGCCAGCGAAAGCGCCATCGCACAAGCACAACAGGCATTGGAAGTCGCCCGTCGCAAGCTCGCGAGCTTCGAGGCAACCGACCACCTCGCCGACATCACCCTTCAGCGGCAAAACAAGCTGTTCGAGGGAAAAGCGGCCACCGATCAGCAGTTGGACGATGTGCGAGCCAAGGCCGACATCGCACGGGCCGACGTCGCGGTCGCGCAGGCGAAGATCACCTCCGCGGACACGGATTTGCAGGCCGCCCGCGCCGCCCGCGCGGTAGCCGCGGCGCAGGTTGAAGTGGCCGCCGCCCAGGCCCAGAAGGCTCAGACGCTGCTGGCGTATTTGAGCATCATCGCGCCCTTCGACGGCGTGGTCACGCGCCGGCTCGTCAATCGCGGGGATCTGGTGCAGGCGGCGACCGGCTCAAAAACGACTCCCCTGTTCACCTGCCAGCGGATCGATGTGGTGCGGGTGTTTTGCCAGGTTCCCGAATCCGCCGCCGCCGACGTGCACAAGGGCGACGCCGCCATCGTAAAGGTCTTTGGCCTCAATTGGGAAAAGTTGAGTGGAACCGTCACCCGCATTTCCTCGGCGCTAAACCCGCAGACGCGCACCATGCGAATTGAGATCGACCTGGACAATCCCGGCGAACGGCTGCGCCCCGGGATGTATGCCCAGGTAACCGTGACGCCCAGGGCAAATCCATGAGTAATTGGCCACGAATGCGATCGTTGATATTGATATGGATGGGCTGCGCGCTCGGCGGCTGCGCCGCCCCTGCCGGCCCGCCTACCGTTCGGCCAAACCTCGCGCCCACGACGCAACCCACCGCATCGCTGCAAATCGCCGAGCCCGTTCGCCCGATGTACCAGCGCCTGCTGGCCATCGATCTTGCGACGGCGGTCCGCGTTGCCGCCGCGCGAAATCTGGACATTCGGCTGGCCCGCGAGCGCGTGAACGCCTCGCAAGGCCGGCTTGAAAGCAGCGTCGGATCCATCTTCCCGGTCATCGCGCCGGGGATCGCCTTTGCGCATCTCGAAGGCGCCAATCAGGCGTCGGGCGGAAACCTCGTCTTCACCAACTTTAACACCTTGCTTCCCTCGGTCCTCATCCAGACGGTGCTGAACCCCGGCGCCGTGGTATATGACGTGATCGCTTCGCGCAAACGCCTCGCGGCCAGCGAGCAGCAGGAACAGTCGGTGCGACTGGAAACCACGCGATTGTCGGCCATCCAGTATTTCGACCTAGTGCTCGCGCAAACCAAGGTCGGCGCAACCCGGCGAGCCTTGAACGATGCCCAGGAACTCCTGCGCATCACGCAGTTGCGCGTGAAAGCCGGCGCCGGCCTTCATGCGGATGAACTACGCGCCCAGGCATCGCTCGCCTCGCGGCAGCAGGACCTGACGTCGGCGATGAATCTTTTCTACCAGGCCTCCGTCACGCTCTCGCTCACGCTGCACCTGGATCCATCGGTGACGCTAGCGCCCGCCCCGCGCGAGGTTCGGCAGACGACGTTGGTGCGTGAGGATATGAGTATCGAAAATCTGCTGGCTCTGGCCGTGCAGTGGCGGCCGGACCTTGGCGCCCTGCGCAGCGCGGTGGCCGCCGCCCAGGCCGATCAGGGCGTCACCGCCTTCACCGGCCTTGGCCCTCAATTTCAAGGCTCGTATCGCGGCGGCATCCTGTCGGCGGATTCTCCGGGCAAGAAGCCGGATACTACCCTCTACCAGCCCTTTCACGAAACCCAGCGAGCCGGCGCCGGCGTCGGATTTTCTTTGGGTCTCTCCACCTTCGGCCAATTCAAGACCGGCAAAGCGCTTGAGCGGGCCGCCGAGATCGACGTGCAACGCCGACTCGACAAAGTGCGCGCCGACGTGATCCGCGCCGCCCAGGACAGCAACGCCAACGCCGCCCTCATCCCTGCCGCCCAGCGCGAAGTCACCGCCGCCGCCGAGGCGCTTCGCCTGGCCCAAACCAATTTCGGCGCGGGAACCATGCTGCTGATCGATGTGCTGCAAGCCGAGGATGCCGTCGAGGAATCGCGGCTTCGATACGCCACCGCCGTCGCGCGATACAATCAATCGCAGATCAATCTGCTGGCGTCGCTGGGATTGTTGGATGAGAAGAGTTTGTTGCAGTGACGGCTTACTGATAACAGAAATTCGACGAGGCTTGGAGCGAACATATGCGGCACGAAGCGAACCGACTTGTGACGATGGAGGCTTCGAGCATATGGAAGGAGCCGCACAGGCTTCCGATCGCGATCGAAAACCTTACGGACGATCTATTTCGTAAGAATGTGTCGGGCACAGGCTTCGCATTGGTGGATCTGGGGCCGAATGTTGATCTCCTCCAATTCAGGTCGATCTTGATTGGCTTTGCCGCCGCGCTCGACGAAATCTATCAGCGCAGCTTCTCCCGGCGTTTGGTGCTTCGCTCCATGGGCCGGTTCGATCAGCACAAATCCACCGAGGCTCATCTCGATGGTGCGCCCGATGAATCCATCATCATGTTGGGGTACGAACCGACGGATGTGCCCAGCCGATTGTTCGTTCTGGACTATACAAAATGCGCCGTCGAGCGCGGGCTGGATCCCAAGACGTTTCTCGCGCAATTCAATCCCACGTCGAAAGATGGGCGCGCACTCCTCGAAGGCTATTGTCATGAAGTGCGACCGTTCAATTCCCGTCATTTTCGCATTGTGATGATCAACAACAGCAGCCGGCCACTGGACAGCGGGGCGGAGGGGATGCTCGGCGTCCTGCATCAATCCCTCGTGCAGGCGGCTCCACCTGGAGGGACTCGCTACATAAATACGCTGCTGTTGTCTCCGGGACACGGGTGCGTGGCCTCCTATGCGGCTTTCCTCAGGAGTTCGCCCCACAACCAGTAGTGTTGCCAGCGTTCGTCTTGGCTGAGCCATAACGCACGCAACGCCAGAATGGCTTGCACCTTCTCCTTCCGCCAGAACTGCTCGGTTCCCTTTACCCGCTTGTTGAACAATTTCACTCCCGACTCGGTGACGCCCGATCCAATCGGCCAGCCGCGGGCGCGATAACGCGGGTAGTCCATCTGGCGGCGGTGACGCCGCACATAAGTCAGGTTTTCCGACAAGACGCGCCGGGGATGTTCGGCGCCATCGCCTTCTCGCAGGGCTCCAAGGATTCGGCTCTGACGTTCCAGCCATCGAACCACCACATTCACTCGCCCCTGGTATAAACGGCTTTTGAGGCGCTCGCCCAGATTCTTGCGTTTAGCTTCATCGGCCATTACCGCCTTGGCGCTGGCGTTCAACCGCTCGGCCATGTGGTAGTAATCAATGATCCGCTCTCCCTCCATCCATGCCAACCGCCAGCAATGCCGGTGGATTGGCCGGCCCCCGGGGATTTTTCCCTTTGGAATGCTCCCGACGCTCCAATTCCAAGGCGGCGACCACCTTGGCCCCCTCGTGCTCCGACCACCGCTGCATCTGCTTGCCGTCATAATTCGTCCCCCAATCGGCATTGATGTTCCCGGCGGCGCAGTCAAACGGATGCTGAACCGATTCCCGGCTCACCCGCTCGGCCGCCCTCGGCGTCAGATGCACCCGGGGGTCCAGACCCCATCGCTGCTCCTGAGGGGGAAAAAGTCCGGCCACATGGCCGGCACCGCGCTGTCTGTCGTGGCAATACCACATGGCCATGTTTACTTTGTCTTTCGCGTTTTCCCTCCTCGTCCAACCACTTCGTGTTTTCGCTGCCGCAATGCGGGCACGCGCCCGGATCCGCCTGGCCCGCCGCCTGGGAAAGTCCAGCCAGTTCCTCAAGGAAGGCCGCCGTCACCTCCCGGTCAAAGGCGTCGGCCATCTCTTCCCATTCCCAAAACTTCCCGTCCTTCACCGGCTGATTCGCGTCCGCTGGGATATATTTATCCAACGCTCCAAAAACCACGTCCATCACGCGCGCCCGCGCCGTTTCACGAGCAGACATCCGTGCCTTGTCAACCATGGCAAACTCCTTTTTTGATTCGCGTCCCGACCCGGGACGCACCACAACCCATTGTACCCGCCTCCTGCCGCAAAACACGCCACGCACCC
>DASRLH010000233.1:0-7234 GCA_035648595.1 Tepidisphaeraceae bacterium | reverse complement strand
CCCGTCGATGCCGAGCGTGAGCGCGGCCTGCGTTTCCGTGAGATGCTCGGCGACATTTTAGATCGCCATGACGTCGTGGCATACGACCTTCTCTGCGGAATCGCCGATGCCGTCAATGAGGGCGCGCCGGTCGGCAGCCCGCAGGTCGCGGCGTTGTACGAGCAATTTAACCGTCACACCGAGGAGATGAAGTCAAAATCTTGCGGGCGTAGTCCCGCGAGCGTGTGAGCCGTGAGAGCACGAGGCGCATGGGTCCATCGCGCCATATCCACGGTCGCTTGTTCCCTGTCCTGGCAGGCGCGGCGCTTTCGACGCGGAAGCGCCGCCTGCCGGGTTTATCGAAGTCTTTACCGCGGCCAAGCCGCATCGAGCAAAAAACATGTATGAGGAAAAACCGCATCCACTGATCGAGCAATTAAATCGTGAACACGCGGCGCGAGACATCCCGACCGCCGGGACAATCGCGGCGTTGACCGAGCGCGTCCGAGCCGCCAGCGAAAAGTATCACGACGTGAAAAACAGCCGGCCCGATCTGCACATGGCCGGCGAGACCGAGATTGACGGTTCCGAGTTGACGCAACGGGAAAGGCGCCTCAAAGCGCACGGCTATGCCACCAAATCGGCGCTGTCGGATTACGAGTCCGCCATTAGCGAACTCCAGGCGGCGCTTGCAAGACAAGCGGCCAGCAAAACCGCCAATCTATCGCGTTCCTTCAACCTGTAACACGAACCGCCGGCCAGCCCGGCAAGAGGAATCACATGCCCGACTACATGACCGAAGATGAGCGCGCTGAATACAACCGCCTTGTCGCCCAGGATGAGTACAGCGCCGCCGAGGCTGACAGCGCCCGCCGCTACCGTCGCGCCGCCGGACTTACCGACAAGCCGGCGCCGGCGGATGCCAACGCCGAGAAGGCCGACCCCGAAGAAGTCGCAAGGTTGCGGAAACTTTACGGCTTGCCGCCGAAGGAATGAATCACTGGAGCTCCGGGGCTGGGGCGGTGTGTGCCGCTCCGGCCCAGGCTTCCACAACAACAGAGGAATCTCACATGAGCAATTTACTGCAATAACTTGAACAATCCCGCCTCGACATCATCGAGCGCGACAAGCAAGAGAAGGCCGGCGCTTTCAGCCGCCGTCGGGAGCAATATATCGAATTGCTGCGGCGATTCTTTAGTCCACAACCCGGCGATGCCGCGGCGCTGGCGACCGTCCTGGCCGACACCGGCTTTTCATCCGAGCGCGTCCAAGCCGACGCTGAGGCGGTACGGCAGTGGGATCGCGCGACCGCGGGGTTGTTGACCGATGAGCGCCGGCAGGAGCTTGAGCAGGCCGTCGCGGGAAAAAAGCGGTCCGCCAGCCCCGCCATCATCGGTGTTTTTGTGAAGTGGCTGGAAACACAGGATCCCATCGCGGTGCACGAAATTTTCATGGGTTTTTTTCGCAACTGGGAACTGACGCCAGCCCTGTCGGCGCGCAGCCGCGCAGCCGATGAAGCGGTGCAACCCTACCGCGAAGCCACTGGCGAATGTGATCGCGCCATTGCCGCCGATGGCCGTGCGCGGGACGCGCTGAGCCGCCTACGGGGAACCAGGGCAACGATGTGGCTATTCGGCGATGCGCCACAACCCCCCGCGCCCGAGCCGCAAGCCGTTTCTCCCGCCGTTGAGCCGCGTGTCCAGGTCAACGCCTATGGCGAGAAAGTCATCGCCCACGGGCAGCTTTTGCCGGCTTGATCGTTTTCCTGCGCCCGGCGTCCGGTTCACGCCCGGGCGGCGGGTTTGTTCAACGGAGATCGTCACCATGAAAGACGAGCATCGACAAGTATTGCAATCCGAGATGCGCCACGGCGGGCGGTGCGAAATACCCGATCACGAATTGCTTGAGCTTTCAATTACAGAAATGATAAATCGCCGGCACGACATCAACACCCTCAAGCGCCAGTTGCTCGCAGTCGGCCACTATTACGAGCGCGAGTTGGTGAGCCTTGCCGCAAGGTTTCACAAAGCACACGAAATCGAGAATTAACCCCCAAACCGCCGGTTATCCGGCAAGGAAAAACATGAGTTTCCCACCCGCATCAGAACTCGACACTTCGACGCAAATCCAAATCACTGTGAACGGCACGACCTACAACGTGTGGGACGAGGGCCGGCAGGAGATTTACGCGCACCGTAGCGACACGACGCAAAAGGCCGTGTGGACGCTGCGATGCGCATGGTCGGATCGACAGGCCATCGTGCGATCCATCCTGGGCACCAGTTCCGAGGTCGGCGGCACGCCGCTTTACGTCTACGGCTGGCTGTACCCGGACAATCACGCCTGGGTCGCCAAGACGGTGCAAGTCGATAAGGACGGATTGCCTTCGCAGGATGGCAACGGCTGGAGCGCCTATCAGCGGGCACGGCTCACGATCACCTTTGGTATCCCGGAATATCAAAGCCTCAACACCGGCTCGCTAGAGGTGGACTTTTCCAGTAATGCTGATGCGCTGCCTGGTGCCACCTGCTTTTTTTGGAATGGCAATATGAACGATCCAGTTGAGAGGGCGTCCGCTCCGATGATTGCCTACTCCACGGTGCAATTTTGCCAGTCGATGTACAACCTGCCGAAGCTGCCGATGACGGCGATTCTCGCCGCCTACGATTGCGTGAACAGTACGACATTCGCGGGAGCCGCGCCGGGATTGGTTATTTTCCGCGGCGGCAAGAGCCGGCGCAACGTCAGTGCCACCGGGGATAACATGTGGTCCATCGATTATAGCTTTGAGCACCAACGGCAGGGCTGGAACGTGAAGTGGAAGGCCGGGTTTGGATGGACGCCATACACCGACGCCGCCGGCAATCCGGTTCACGCATCGTACGATCTCAACGAACTCCTGAAACTCTGATGACGCGGGGATTCCAGGTCGATGAGCTGGGACTCGATCTTCACGTTCACGTCCATCATGGGCTGCCGCCGGGATGTTCGATGGCAATGGTGCATGAAGGCCGCCCCGTTCTATTTCGTCACTGCTGTTGACGCTTCCCGCCCCGGCAATGCCCACGGCAGGCCGAGCCGGCAAGACGCGGAAAAAGGGCGGGGAACGGGCCGAAAGTCTGAAGGTGGCAAATTTGCCAACAGCATCGCTTAGGTAAATTTTACCGGAGCGGTCGAAGCTGTAAAATTTACAGCATCGCCCCGGCGATAGGTTCTCCCCCCAGGTTCAAATCCGCCGAGCGTGAACGTGATCGCATCGACGTTGTGGACTCACTTTCAGCCGCACTATCGCCGGGCACCCCCGGAAGCTTACGAAAGCGACCAAAACCCGGTCTCGGATTACCGGCCAGCACTCAAAATGATTTCTCTCGCTGTTACGATCGGCAAATAAAGATGAAGTGGCGCATCTTTGAAGGGAATGAAACCAAATCCCGTATACCAACCGGCGACATGTTCATTCAGCGCCACCAACTCAACAACTCGAGCCGCAATCACCTCTGAAGCGGCGACCATCTTCCGCATGGCATCAATCATTAAGAGACCTCCAAGCCCCTGTCTCTGGCGATCAGAAGAGATCGCCAGCCGACCCATATGAGCAGCCGGCATAGGATACCGAGGCATATGGTCGAAGCAGAGTCCGTCGGGCAACTTATCAAACATGACGCTGCTCATTGATACGCAGTAGTAGCCGTCTATCCCCGATGCCTGACCATCCCGAATAGCGACATAAGTATTGCTGTATCCGAGTTGCTGGTTTCTAAGTGCATGACGGCATAGGAAGGTGTCCAGTGCCTTTTCTCCGCATTTAAAGCCCGAGCACTCATGGTCGGCTGTAAGAGGTTCGATCGTCCATGTCATTTCAATTCGCCCTTTTGCCTCGCTGTCTTATAGCGCTTGGCTGCCGCGATTGCGCGCTCGTTTGCAGCCGGTGGCGCGTCCAATGCTTTCAAAAAAGAGTCCCGATCTCGATCCGACAGAACAAGAACATGCTCGCTCTTGAGAACTTCTTGCGCCTCTTTGTACAAAGTAAGAATCGCAAAATCAGTCAAAGTAAGCCCCTTGGCCGCCGCCGCTTTTTCGATGATCCGCTTCTTGCTTGGATCGATCCGAAAATCAAATCGCTCCGATAATGTCTGCTCAACTGCAGGCATGATCTCTTCCTTTCGGCGCACAAGCCGAATGTTAAACGGGTGGTTTCCTTTCTCCGCAGTTGAAACTATACAACCGCGTACGGAGAATTGCCACACACGTTCCAATAATTCGGGAAAATCTTTCCGCCACTTGAGAAAAGCTGGCGAAAACGTCCAGCTTAATCACCCAATTCCCAAAAAGCGGCGCATAAAAAACCCCCGCCAACACAGCGAGGGCGTTATCGCGTCTGACGCCGGCAAGGTCCGCAAGCAAACGCCGGGCGGAGTGTAGCAAGCCAGCCTCACCACCCCAAATCGCCCGTCGCCTCAAGTTCCTCGGTGAACTCGTGAAACTTTTGCACCACGAGCCATCGGAGGTTTTCCGGGCTGGCCAGCCATGTCCGCCAGATCGCCTTTCGCACCGATTGCACCACGTCAAAATCCGTCATCGGCTGGCGTGCTTCAATTCGCTTCTCGCGGGCTTTCGCCTCCTTGTCCGATACCGCCGCTTTTGGACGCCCAGGCTTTCGCGTCCGCACGCGGTACAAGTCCCCCTGTCGAATGAGGTATTGCGAGCCGGCTTTCGACGCCGGCAGACGCCCGGCACGAATGAGCGCCAGGACGCGCGTCCGGCTGACACCCAGCGCTTTTGCAGCCTCGATTGCCGTGAGTGGTTTGGGCATGGTGAATTATTGCAGGCGTGGAATAGTTAAGCGGCGGGTGAACTATTGCAAGGTTGTAATAGTTAAGCGTTCACGTCTTGCCGCCGGAACATCGCGGACATAGATCGGATCATGTTGGCGAGCAAGCGAGAAGGGATCATCGCGCGGAAGGCGAAGACCAACGTCAAGACGCCAACCGGCGGACTGACTTCGGCAAAATTGCCAAAGTCACAACCACCCATCGACACCCGCCGCGAATCCGCGAAAGCCGCTGGCGTCGGCGAGCGCACCTATGACGCTGGCCGTTTGTAGTTTTGCTAAAAATAGCAAAACTACAAATTGACTCACCCCTTCCGTGGTCGGCCCCGTGGTTCAGCCGCCTTGAGCGCCCGCACCTGCGCGACGGATACCAACGTGGCCGACAAGTGGCCTATCTTTGTTTTCTTGCCCTTGAGCTTCCCGGCCTTCACCCAAGCGCCTACCGTCTGACGGGCAACGCCAGCTTCAATCGCGGCCTGGCGGATTGTTTTCGTATCGCTCATGGAAGCATTTTACACATAAGTAAAATTATTTCAAGTTTATTCTTGACTTTGTTTTTACTTATGTTATTATTCGCCTGTCGCCGATGAATGGCATCGGCGAAACAAGTTGCTCCCGCGACGTGCAACCGTCCGGGAGCGTGGCAAACCCCTCTCTTGAAGGAGTCTGCAATGCAGAGCGTACTTTCCGATCTCGCGGCGTACAACCATGCCCCCACCGCCCTGGCGGTTCCTGATCTTGCCCAGCAGAACGAGCAACGCGGCTTGTGCTGCTTCCCGGATGAACTGCCCGGCTATGCCCAATGGGAACGCGACACCCACCGCGAGCCAACCGCCGATGAGGAAGCCGCCCATTACGCCCACTGGCAGCGGCAGCAGCGCCGCGAGCGTGCCGAGCTTCGGCAGGCGTCCATCGTCGCCAGCAAGGGCCGTGGCAACCGCCGGCACCGCGCCGGCCAACGCCGCAACCATCGGGATCATTCCATTTCGTCCCTGCGGCGCTGGGAGTTTTATTTCCGGTCGCATATCGACCGTTGGTTCCGCCGCATGGGCGCGGCAGCGTAGTCCATCCCTTGTCGGCCCGACCGTCGCCTGTGCGGGGCGGTTCGGGCTTTTCATTTCCCCTTCTATCTATCCTTCCGTTAATTCAATCGGAGCAATGACCATGAGCAAGAAAACCACAAAGCCGGCCCGCGCATCGAAGCAGAAGAAACAGGCGGAGCCGGCCAAGCCGAGTACTCAAATCTGGCGTGTGCTGAAGGGCTCGCCTGACGACACGCCGCAATACCTGATCACCAGCGCCACCCGCGCCAATGACCTCATCGCGTTCGTGAACGTCGGCAGAATCCTCTTTGCCGATGAGGCGTTGGCGCTGGCCCAGCGTGTCGCCGCCGATCCCGACGAAGCGGGCAAAAGTATCCGTTGCATCGACCTGCGCCCCTACGGCAAGGCCGACAGCACGGCGGAAATGCCGTCGTACGTCTACGGCCTCATTTGCCAACCGCTGGATCAAGCCGCCCACATATTCGAGCCGTGGCCGTTCTGCCGGTTCCGCATGGAGAAGATGCTGTTATTCCACGCGCTGGCGCTGGCCGAGGCGGGCAAGGCGTTCCCGTGCGCGTTCATGTACACCGATGCCAGCACACAACCCTTCGAGTTTTTCGAGCGGATGATGGCCGAAAAGAAGGCGTGAGCCGCAATGGGACGCAAGGGGGTAATTCACAATTCACTTTTGCAGGAGAACAGCATGAATACGAGCAATGACAACACGGCTTTTGACGCGGCAACGATTGACGGATTCTATCGGCGGAAGCGCAAAGAGCTTTTGCAGCTTCAAGGCGTGACGTTTAGCCGCGAACCAACGCCGGTCACTCTGCCGGATGGCACGAAGCGAATCCTGATGACCGCGGTGCACGACAATGAGTCGGAACTGGCGTCGTTCCTTGGCCCCATCGACGATTATGAGGAACAGCAAGAGGACACCAGCGAGACGCCGGCAGAGCCGCAAGCCGCGGTTGAGCCGATCGCGCTTGTCGATACGGTGATTGATGAATTTTACCAGCGCAAGAGCGATGAGCTTCTACAGCGGCCCGACATAGTAATCGCAGAAGAGGAATACACGCTGTCAATGCCCGATGGGAGCAGCCGATGGATCATGAGCGCGGTTCGTGGCGATTGCGAGGAAATGCTCTTTACGATGATCGGGCCGAAGGTCGATGGCGACAAGCCAGCGCCACGGCAAGAGTCCCGCGCCAAGCCGGCGGTGCAAGCCGACGTGAAGGATGACACGGGCGAGACGCCTCATCTTTCGTCACATTTTTTCCAGTCCAGCCGCCCGCGCGCCCATGACCATCAGGTGAAGGTCATTCCATCCGCGCCAGAGGGTGAGCCAGCCGGGTGGGCCGTCGGACTTGCGGTTTTGGTG
>DASRLH010000232.1:0-3180 GCA_035648595.1 Tepidisphaeraceae bacterium | reverse complement strand
CCCGCGCCCAGCCCGCAGCCCAATTCCAACTGCGTTTCCGCGATCCGCGCCGCTTCGGCGGCGTCTGGTGGCTCGGCCACGCGCCATGCGACGAAGGGATCGGCCCCGAACCTCTCTCCATCCGCCCCAGCCAACTCGCCCGCCAACTCGCCGGCACCGCGCGCGCCATCAAGAGCGCCCTGCTCGATCAATCGGTCGTGGCGGGCCTGGGCAATATCTACGTCGATGAATCACTCTTCGCCGCCCGCCTTCATCCGCTGCTCCCCGCCAACCGACTCAGCCATGAGCAAATCCGCCTGCTCAATCGCGCCATCAAATCCACCCTCCGCCGCGCCCTCCGCCATCGCGGCAGCACCCTCCGCGACTATCGCGACGCCAACGGCGCCAAGGGAGGCTTCCAAAAGCTCCACAGCGTCTATGGCCGCGAGGGACAACCCTGCAAAGTCTGCCGATCTCCCATCCAACGCATCGTCATCGGAGGCCGCTCGACGCATTTTTGCGCAAACTGCCAAGCGCGTTGAACCCCAATGGTTCATCCGACTAATGCGTAGGTAGTTTCGTGCAAAGCGAAGACTTTGAGCTTGAAGAAGTCGGGGTCTCGGAAGCCGTATGCCTGTCGTTGCATGGTCTTGATCTTGTTATTGGTGCCTTCCAACGGCCCGGTGATGATCGGACAGTCATAATAGGCCAGAATGCCCCGGCGATGCTGAGCCAGCGTCACGGCGAACTTCTGAAGCATTCGGATGCCCCACGCCTGGGCGTGATAATGTTTCCGACGCTTGCATTCAACATTGAACAAGCCATTCTGGTATGATTGTGCAGAGGCGTTCGTCACCGGTTTTCAAATCAAGGATCGTCATGAATCAATCGATTTCTCGTCGCAGCCTGCTCAAGGGTTCGGTCGCGTCGGCGGCCATGCTCGGGCTTTCTGGGTTTACCGCACGGTCTTATGGGCAGATCGTGGGGTCCAACGAAGCCATTCGCATGGGGGTCATCGGCTTTAATGGCCGGGGCATGTCGCACATCGACGCCTGGAAATCCATCAAGGGCGTGCGGCTGGTGGCGCTGTGCGAAGCGGACGAGAAGGTCATGGACAAGGGCTATGCCCACGCAATGAGCGAGCCGCGCCCCAAACCCAAGAGGCACCCGGCCACGCAACCGAGCGGCAAGAACGTGGCGGTCATTCCCGCGCTCGACGGCGATATCGTGGCGAAGGCCCACAAGCCGTTGTCGATTACCAAATACCGCGATGTGCGAAAGCTGCTCGACAACAAGGACATCGACGGCATCTCCATCGCGACCCCCAATCACTGGCACGCGCTGATGACGATATGGGGCTGCCAGGCGGGGAAGGACGTTTACTGCGAGAAGCCGACCTGCCATGAGGTGTGGGAAGGGCGTAAGGCGGTCGAGGCGGCGCGCAAGTACAACCGGATCGTGCAGGCGGGAACGCAAAGCCGGTCGATGGGATCGGACCGTGCCGCGATCGCCTGGCTGCACGCGGGGAACCTGGGGAAAATTCAGGTCGCGCATGGCCTGTGCTACAAGCGGCGCGGGAGCATCGGGAAAGTCGCGGTTGCTCCGCCTCCGCCGGAAACGGTTGATCTGGATTTGTGGTGCGGCCCCTCGCCGCTCAAGGCGCCGCATCGCAAGCATTTCCATTATGACTGGCACTGGTTCTGGGAGACCGGCAACGGAGACATCGGCAACCAGGGGATCCATCAGATGGACGTCTGCCGATGGGCATTGGGCAAGCCGTTGTCGCCCAATATCCTGAGCGTGGGCGGCCGCTTTGGGTATGTCGACGACGGCCAAACTCCCAACACGCTTTTCGCGATTCACAACTATGGCGACATGATGCTGATCTTCGAGGTTCGCGGCCTGCCGACGCATCCGGGCAGCGACAAAATGGACAAATACAAGGGCCAAAGCATCGGCGAGGTGGTCGAATGCGAGGGGGGCTACCTTGCCGGCGATGCGGACGGCAAAATCGCCGCCTACGACAATGATGGCAAGCAAATCCGCAAGTTCACCACCGACGACGACAAAGGCGAAGACACCGGCAGCCACTTCGCCAATTTCATCCACGCCGTCCGCACCCGCAAACGCTCTGTGTTGAATGCGGAGTTGGAAGTGGGATTCTTGTCCAGCGCGTTATGCCACACGTCGAATATCTCCTATCGCCTGGGCCAGGTGGCGGACCCGGATGCGATCAAGGACGCGGTGAAAGCCGACAAGCCCGCGATGGACACCTTCGAGCGGTTCCAGGAACATCTGGCGACCAATGGCGTGAACATCACGATGGACAAGGCGACGCTGGGCGTGCCGTTGAAGATGGATGTGAAAAACGAAACCTTCATCGACAATCCGAAAGCGAACGCGCTGTTGACGCGCAGCTATCGAAAGCCGTTCGTGGTGCCCGAGGTGGTGTAGGCCATAATTGGGCGTGATTCTTCTACAGCATGCACCTTGGTGAGCCGGGCCGTCACACGACAATTTCGCCGCGAATCAGCTTCGGAATTTGCGAACCGTCAATGAGCACGCAGCCCACCGCATTCGCGAGCTTTATCGCTCCCGATGTGAACACGCTGGATGTTATCACGATAGATGAATCGCAACCGTAAAACGACTTCCCAGCGTGTGCCTCCTGCACGGCCGCGTTGCCTACTGAGCCAGCGTAGCATTTCGCCTGTACTGCGATGGTCCGGCCAGCCATCTCGATAATTAGATCTACTCCTTGATCGCCCGTCCGTCCCGTGGCCCGAACCGAATATCCGCGAAAACGGAAAACTTCGGCCAAGAAAGATTCAAAATCCGGACCAGACATCGCATGAATGTTACAGTTCAGAAGCCGCGTGAGCGGGTATTCAAGGGCCCGCACGAGTCCATCGTATATTTCCTTAACAGTGTCATAGCGCCGCTTAACGCTTTCGAACACCCGTAACGTCGCTGTTACGTCCTTTGTTGAAATTTGGCACTGGCGAAGAAGGTCGTCTGCCTGGGCGCGAATGCGCTGCGGGTCACGAGGAAAGACTTTAGGGGTTCATCCGACTAATGCGTAGGTAGTTTCGTGTAAAGCGAAGATTTTAAGTTTGAAGAAGTCGGGGTCTCGGAAGCCGTATGCTTGTCGTTGCATGGTTTTGATCTTGTTATTTGTGCCTTCCAATGGCCCGGTGGTGA
>DASRLH010000231.1:0-2974 GCA_035648595.1 Tepidisphaeraceae bacterium | reverse complement strand
CGTGCTGCTGTAAAAACGAATCCATGGCGCTGTCCTTTCGGTGAGTGGTTTTTTATCCAAACTCACTTTATCGAAAAGGCCAGCGCCTTTGTATTCCTACATTTGGTTGTGGCCGAAGCGCAGCGAGGCCACGCTGAGTGTCTTTGTGTCTTCGTGGTGAATACTCCGTTTTACTCGCGACTTGCCGCGTCGAATACTTCTCGCTTTACCTCTTCGATCTTTTTGAGCGACAGCCAGCCGCGCAGGAGGTAGCCGCTGTTCCTCAGATTCTCGGCCGTCGGCGCCGAAGCCGGGGTCGAACCGGCACGCGACGCGGTGGGATGCACATCCCCTTTTGTCAGCAGTGTTCCATCCCAATCGCGCGGCCGGCGGAGAAGAATCTCCTTCTCAAAGTCGATGAGCGGCAAATGTTGTCGCCTGGCGATCTCGCGCAGCGTCTCGTTGTACGCCTTGCCCAACTCAAGGCGGTGAACGTGGGGCGGGATCGTGGAGACGATGGACACGATGCCGCGCGCCAACATGAGGTTCACGCATGCAAGCATGTCCGCGCGAAATGCCTCGATCGGGCGGTTTGCCGACGCGTCATTGGTGCCCAGCATCAGCACTACCATCCGCGGCTTGTATTTATCGAGCAGGTCCTTGAATGGGGGCAGATGCGCCTTGCCGCCGGCGAACATTTCGTCGGCGCGTATGCCGCCGGCCGCGGTATAAGAGCGGCCGCCATCGGGGTGGTCGAACGCGGCCAGATACCAGCCGTCGGTATCATCATTGGCCCCCGCGTGCATCCACTTGAGCGCGGCTTTGTCTTCCTGGGTATGGCCTTCGCCAAACCTTGCATAGGCGCCATAGGGATTGGCATACGTGATGGAGTCGCCGACGTGAAGAACCACTCCGGGCCGCCCATGTCCTTTTGCCGCCACCGCGCGCATCGCGCCGGTATAATCCCAGGGCTGTGGGAGCGGGGCGTCCTGGGCACGGCTTACGCGCGCGAATCCCCAAACGTACGTTAAGACCAATGTGCAGAAGATTGAAATTCGCATGATTTTTCCAATTTAGAGCGTTTTTCATGTTGGTGTATCGTTTCCGTACGACGGTGCCACAGGTCGGTGTACTCGCAGACCTGTGCCTCTTCGCTCACCCTGCCCTCCCCCGGAGTACCGGGAGAGGGGAAAAGCGGCTGCGCGGAAAGTGTCACGAATAGGCTGAAGTGGCACTGTTTTATATTGTGTCATTCACCGATCTCCCGAGTTCATGAAATATGAACAAGCGATGATTCCCGCTCGCTGGTGAACTGGTTGGTATACAACTCAAAGTACCGCCCGCGAAGCTGGATCAATTCCTGATGCGAGCCGGCTTCCACAATTTGCCCGGCGTCGATCAGCAGAATGCGGTCTGCGGATCGAATGGTGGAAAGACGATGGGCGATCACGAAGCTGATGCGGCCCTGCATCACGCGCTCGACCGCCGACTGGATCGCCCGCTCCGTGTGGGTATCCACCGAGCTGGTGGCCTCGTCCATGATGAACAGCTTTGGGTTGGCGATCATCGCGCGGGCCAGGGCGATGAGCTGTTTTTGGCCGGTGGAGAGTTGGTTGCCGCCTTCTCCGACCTGGGCGTCGTAGCCATCCCTGGCGGCGATGATGAATTCATGCGCGTTGACCAGCCGCGCCGCCTGCTCGATCTGGGCGTCGGTCGCGTCGAGCCGGCCATAGCGGATATTCTCGCGGATACTGCCGCTGAACAAATGCGGCTGCTGAAGCACCATCCCCAGATTCGATTGCAGCCAGTGCAGGCCGCGGCGGCGGTAGTCGATGCCATCGAACAGGATGTGTCCCGAAGTCGGCTCATAGAAACGGCACAGCAGGCTGACAATCGTGCTCTTCCTGCCGCCGGTCGGCCCGACCAATGCGATGCTCTGCCCGGCTTCAACCACGAGGTTGAAGTCTTCCAGCACCTTCTGCCCATCCTTGTATCCAAAAGAGACGTTGCGGAATTCGATGGTGTCGATGCGATCCGCGAAGGCGTCGGGGGCCCAGTTCGCGTCCGGCGCGATGCTGACATGATGGGAGGCAACGGTTCCCGGCGGCGATAGCCGCGAGCGTATGATTTCGCTGGGCGCGTCGATCCTCTCGCCCGGCGCATCCTCAATCTCCACAGGCGTATCCAGCAGCCCCTGTATCCGCTCGGCGGAGGCCTGCGCGCTCTGAATCATTGTCAGCGTGTTCGCCAGTTCCTGCGCCGGCCCCTGAATGAAGCCGGCGTATTGCAGGAACATCACCAGCGTGCCCAGCGACATGGACCCCGCGCGCACGTCCAACCCGCCGCGCCACAGCGCCAACCCGATGCCCACGCTGCATAGCCCCAGCACGATCGGCAGGAACATCGCCGAGTAGAGCGCATTGCTCATCGCATGCCGATACATCGCGCCGGTCAACTCGGCAAACTCCTGGGAGTTGCGCTCTTCGCGCACGAAGGACTTGCTGGTGCGCACGCCGACGATCCCCTCGTTAAACGCGGCGGTCGTGTGCGAATTGGCCTTGCGCAGAGCCCGGCTCGTGCGCAGCAGCCGCACCTGAAAAAACCGGCTCACCCAAAGCAGCGGCGGAACGATCAGCAACACGATCAGCGCCAGCCGCCAGTTGAGCGCCAGCATCACGATCGCAACGCCCAACAGCACGATCGTGCCCCAGACCAGGTCCAGCAACGCCCAGCCCAAAATGCGCGACAGGCTGGCCACGTCGGACGTGAGCCGCGCCATCAGCCAGCCGACGGCTTTGTGGTCGTAAAACGAAAACGAGAGCTTCTGCAATTTGTCGAAAGCGGTTTCGCGGATATCGTAGCTCACGCCGGTGGTTATGCGACCGGCGAGCAGGATAAACATGAAAATGCAAAACCCCAGCACGCCGATGACGCCCAGGTACGCCGCCTCGATCGGCCCGAGCCGCGCGGCCCGGCCATGGAGCGTGATCTGATC
>DASRLH010000230.1:0-11151 GCA_035648595.1 Tepidisphaeraceae bacterium | reverse complement strand
GGTTTGGGGTTCGGGGTTCGGGGTGAAGACAGACCCCAAACCCGAAACCCCCTCTCCAAGGGATCGGTGAAATGCGCCAGTTCTAACGAGAGCGCCTCCGTGTTTCCGTGCCTCCGTGGTGAAGCTCTTTTTCGCGCGGTGGAACTTGCAGATACGTTTGCTCAATCTCCTTGCGGCTGGCTCATGAAGCGGACCTGGTAGTCGTCGTTGATGTTGAGCACGTGTTGCTCGACGTCGTTGCCGTTGAGTTGGATGCGGCTCTTTTCGGGCACGACCGACACGCGGTCTCCCTTGATCACCCGGCCCTGGTAAAGCACCTTTTGGGTGGAGGTGTCATAGACGTAGACCATTCCGTCGCCGGGCGCGGTGCCATTGACGGTTTTGCCGGAGGCGATCAGTTGGGTGCCCATCGGCAGGGTCATCTTCGGGCCGCAGCCGGGGGCCAGAGCCACCAGAGCCCCCAGCATTGCGGCGCCGATTGTTGTGCGAAGTGCGTTCATGGTTCCATCTCCTTCAAGAGGCCGGCCCAGGTTTTTCGGGCGGGCCAGCCAAACCGTTTTTTCGCCCGCCCCACGCCGGGGCCGGGCACGGCTGTCTATTGTCGCGTACGCGCCGGCTATTCGGAGCGGTCGAAATAGAGCCGATACCGACGATCGGGCCGCAGGGCGGTCTTGTGCCGGGCGACCGCGCCGCCCGCTTCGATCCGGTCGCGCCCCGGCTCGATGGCGATCCGCTCTCCACGCCGCACCGGAATCTTTGCGAGCGGCTTATCGCTGTTTGGCCCAAGCAAATAAACATCTCCCGGCTCATCCGCCACATACTCGATCATGCCCGGCCCGCTGCGCACGACAAACGCGCTTTGTGTCAGCGAAGGAGCGGGGTGGGCGCAACCAGCCAGTAATACGAAACTGCCCAACGCCACCGCACGAAGGGAAAAATCCGAAATCCGAAGCACGAAATCCGAAACAAATCCAAAAGCAAGCAAAACGGAAAATTCAAAGGGGGCGTCCATCGGGTCTTTCGTTTTGAGTTTCTCTTCCTTTGAGTTTTCTGCTTATTTCGGATTTCGTGCTTCGGATTTCGGATTTCCAACGTCGCTTGGGTAGCGGCGCAAAAAATGCGAGCCCCGTCAACCTCCAACCTAATCCACTCTCGGAAGCGTCAGCCCCGACTGGTCCTGATATTTGCCTTGCTTATCCTTATAGCTGACGGCGCACACCCGATCCGCCTTGAGAAACACCAACTGCGCGATCCCTTCATTGGCATATATCTTGGCCGGCAGGGGGGTGGTGTTGCTGATTTCCAATGTGATCCGTCCGCGCCATTCGGGCTCGATGGGGGTGACGTTCACGATGATGCCGCAGCGGGCGTACGTGCTCTTGCCGACGCAGATCGCCAAGGCATTACGCGGCATCTCCACGGTCTCCACCGTTTCGCACAGCGCAAAACTGTTCGGCGGGATCAGCACATAATCCTTCCCGGTCTCCTGGGTATCCACCGTCACGAACGACCGCTCGCTGAAATGCTTCGGATCGACGATTTCCGAATTGACGTTGGTGAATATCTTAAAGACCGAGCCGACGCGCAGGTCGTAGCCGTAGCTGGAGACCCCGAAGCTGATCTTGCCCGGCCGCTTGGTGTTCTCGGCGAACGGCTCGATGCCGATGAGTTCCCGGATTTGTGAATCGCAAAGCACGCCCATGCGGCCCATCCCGTATTTTGAGGCTTTTCCATCTTCCTGATGGCTCAAAGCTTCGAATAAAAGCCGCTGCGTCCTGAGCGTGCTGCGTTGGCCGAACAAAGAGAATATATGCACTACCGGTTGTGGTTGCAAGAGAAAATTCCCCACATCCGGTATGACTGCCGGTCGAATCGATCCTTATCATTGATTGAATCGAGGCTTAGGGTAACGAAAATTTTTCAAAGCGAGCGACCCGCACGCCGCCCGGCCCAGGTTATCCACCGTCCCTACGACAGGCGGAGTAGGAGAACGGTGGTTACTGGCGTCCGAGCCGGTGACCCGATTGATTGCCAAAAATCCGAAATCCGAAGCACGAAATCCGAAACAAATCCAAAATCCAAAAAGGAAGAAAGCAGAAAACCCCTGACCGGTACATCCAACCCACAACTGACAACCCACAACTGCCAACTGACCAATTCCGCAACCAATCCGCCCGGCGTGCATACTATTAGCTGTGTGCGCAAGCGCGAGTTGGCCGGGAAATTTGCAGAAAACCGGCGGAATCGATACAATGGTGGAACCATGCCCATTCGAACCAAAGCACGTCCCAACAGCAGCAGTACCCGGCGGGGCGCCCCGCCCGTTTCCACGCGATCCGGCCGTGCCGGCCATCCCGCTTCCGCCCGCGGCGCCGTCATTCGGCGCAAAATCTCCGCCCCAGTCGAAGCCAAGCCCGCCCCCGCGCATACCGGTATCAGCAGCTATAGCAAGGCTTTACGTTTCCTTTCGACCCTGGCCGACTTCGAGCGTTTGCGCATCGTCCGCTACAACAGCCAAAACTTCGACCTCGACCGCATGCGCAGCCTCCTGAAGAAACTGGGCAACCCGCACCAGCAGTTCAAGTCGGTGCATGTGGCCGGCACCAAGGGCAAGGGCAGCACTTGCGCCATGATCGCATCAATGCTTGGGGCCGCCGGCTTCAAGGTCGGAATCTACACCAGCCCTCATCTGGTTGACATCCGCGAGCGAATCGTCGTCAACGGGCACATGATTTCCCAGACGGATTTTGCCCGGCTGGTGAGGGAAATCGAGCCGATCGTCGCGCGCATCAAGCCCACCCCGACGTATTTCGATGTGCTCACGGCCATGGCCTTCAAGTACTTCGCCGAGCAGAAGGTCGACATCGCCGTCGTTGAGACCGGCCTGGGCGGCCGCCTGGACAGCACCAATGTGCTTTCGCCGGAGGTTACCGCGATCACCAGCATCAGCAAGGATCACATGGCGCAACTGGGCTCGACGCTGGCCCGGATCGCCGAGGAAAAGGCCGGCATCTTCAAGCCCGGCATCCCCGCCGTCACCGTCACCCAAAACCCCGAAGCCGAGGCCGTGTTGCTGCGCGTGGCGGAAAAAATCGGCGTCACGCTCGACATTGCCGGCAAGACCATCGAATTCAGCTACCGCTTCGAGAGCAGCCGGATGCAGGGCCCACACAACCGCGTCTGCCTGACCACGCCCAACAGCCGATTCGAGCACCTGGCCGTGCCGTTGCTCGGCGAGCACCAGGCCATCAACTGCGGACTGGCCCTGAGCGTGATCGACCGCCTCAAGGGGCGCGGCTTTGCGATCAGCGACGCCAAGGCGATGGAGGGCCTTGCCAAAACCACCATGCCTGGCCGCATGGAAATGCTCTGCCAAACCCCGCGCGTTATCGCAGACGGAGCCCACAACGCCGCCAGCATCGACGCCCTCATGCGCGCCATCGGCCAGCACATCCCCTACGACTCCATGGTCGTCATCTTCGGCTGCTGCGCCGACAAGGACGTGTCGGGCATGCTCGAGCGCATCGCCGCCGGCGCCGACAAAGTCATCTTCACCAAAGTGGACAACATCCGCTCGTCCAACCCCCACGAACTCTCCGCCCGCTACACCGAGCAATACGGCAAGATGGCCCAGGTCGCCCCCACCCTCGAAGACGCCCTGGCCATCGCCAACCGCGCCGTCACCAAGGAAGACCTCATCTGCATCACCGGCAGCTTCTACCTCGTCGGCGAAGCCAAAAAACTCTTCGTCAACAAGGCGCTGCTGGGGCCAGAATCGCCATTGGCGGTGCCGGAGGGGGCGCGGTGAGGCGGCCGGAATTCATCGCCAAGTACAGGCGCGGGTTAACACGCCGCCGCAGTTTGCCCGCAGGGCGGAAATGGACAACCCAACATTCCTCACTCTCATTCGCGAGCTCGCGTCATTGCCGCGCGAAACGGAATGGCTTGAGTTCAAGCATAATAACTCCGATCCCGCGGATATCGGCGAATATATCTCCGCAATCTCAAACTCGGCCGCGCTGCACGGGCGCCCGCGCGGATATGTTATCTGGGGGGTGAAGGATGGGACGCACGATTTGGTCGGCACATCGTTTCGCCCCCATGAGGCCAAGGTCTCATCCCAGGAGCTTGAGAATTGGCTCGTCGGCAGCCTTTACCCGCAGGCGCATTTCAAGATTTATGAAGGTAGCGATGGGGGCAGGCATTTTGTTGCTTTTGAAATTGCCGCCGCTGCTCATACGCCGGTCCGCTTTAAGGATTTCGAGTACGTTCGGGTTGGCACCTACAAGAAAAAGCTTCGCGATCATCCTGAAATAGAGCGAAAACTTTGGTCTGTTTTCCAAAACAAGGCGTTCGAGGATGACATCGCGCTCGATCGCGCCACCTCCGAACAGGTGCTCCAGCTTTTGGATTATCCGGAATATTTCCGCCTCACTCAACAACCTTTGCCGGAGAATCGGTCAGCGATCATAGCGAAGTTTGAAGCCGAGCGACTTATTTTGCGCGGTCGCGACGATCGCTTTGAAATCACGAATCTGGGAGCCATTCTGTTTGCCCGGCAACTCGGGAACTTCGGCCGCGTGGCCCGTAAAGCACTTCGCGTCATCATTTACAAGGGTGCGAACCGGATCGAAACAATCAAGGAGCAGAACGGCAGCAGCGGCTACGCCATCGGCTTTGAAGGCGCAATTCGGTACATTAACGATCAGCTTCCGCAGAACGAGCAGATCGGACAGGCGTTGCGCCGCGAGGTTCGCATGTACCCGGAACTGGCGGTTCGGGAGTTGGTCGCCAACGCGCTCATCCACCAGGATCTTACGATCACCGGCGCGGGCCCAACCGTCGAGGTCTTCGCCGACCGGATGGAGATCACCAATCCAGGTGTGCCGCTGATCGACCCCTTGCGTTTCATCGACGAGCCGCCGCGCTCGCGAAATGAAACGCTGGCCTCATTGATGCGCCGCATGGCCATGTGCGAGGAAAGAGGCAGCGGAATCGATAAAGTCATCTCCAGCATTGAGGAATATCAGCTCCCCGCGCCCGATTTCCGGGTAACCCAACAAAGCACCGTGGCGATATTGCTCGGCCCCCGGGATTTCGCGGCGATGGATCGGCCAGACCGCGTGCGGGCCTGTTATCAGCATGCCTGTCTCTGGTATGTGTCCGGGAAACGAATCACCAACGCCTCGCTGCGCCAACGCCTGGGGATCAAAGTTACGAACTACCCCGTCGCCTCGCGCGTATTGCGCGACGCCCAGGACGCCAAGCTCATCAAGCCCTATGCACCGAACGGCGAAGCGAAAAAGGACATAAGTTATGTGCCTTACTGGGCTTAAATGAATTTCATCCGGCCATGTAGCGCAATGTAACTGGAAGAGGCCGCCGACACGCTTTTACTCCATTTCTACGTGTTTTCTGCGGTTTTTGTGTGTAGCGCCATGTAACGCTCCCCGCTACAACCGGCCAACGCAGATCTGGCCCAAATCGCCCCCACCCTCGAAGACGCCCTTGCCATCGCCAACCGCGCCGTCACCAAGGAAGACCTCATCTGCGTCACCGCCAGCTTCTACCTCGTCGGCGAAGCCAAAAAACTCTTCGTCAACAAAGCGCTGCTGGGGCCCGAGTCGCCATTGGCCGTTCCGGAGGGGGCGCGGTAAGAGCTGCCGATCCAAACCAAACCATCCAGGTATGCGAGTTCGCGCTTTTCAAATCCAATGTCGAGCGCCGACTCAATCGCCTTTCGGGCGGACTCTATATCGTTGGAGTGGAGGCCATAAAGTTCGTAGGATACCATAGAAATTTAATCGGCTTTCATTCTTTGAAATTGGAGGATGACCGCGACGGCTCTCCCTGCCGGTTACACCCGATGCGGCAAACTCATCGACCACCCGCCGCGCAGCGCCATTTCAATTTATTGCTTTCCCGCCTTCTTCGCCAGCCGCTTCTTCCTGGGCTTGGCATCTGCGGCATCCGCCGACTTCACCGCCAATTCCGCTTCGATCTGCGCGATCGTCGGCAGGCTCGATTTCAGTTCCTTCGGCAACGCACGCGTCAGTTCGTATTTGCTGACGCCAATCGGCTTGTCCATCCCGCGCAAGGCGTATTCAGCCACCACGCGGCTGCGATCCTGGCAGAGAATCAACCCAATGGAAGAGCGGTCGGCGGCGTGCCGAAGCTTGTCATCAATCAAATTCAGGTAGCCATAGGCGGGTGGGGAGGTCTTTGACCTTCTCCATCAGAAGGATGTTGTGGCCCCACGGCAACTGGACCACAAGTTCCTGCAGCGGACCGGACGAACGGGATAATTTTGCCACAGGCTGTGGCAAAATTGACCCAGCCCGAGCGGGAAGTGATTTTGCCACCGCCCGTGGCAAAATTGACAGGTGAACAGAATAATCGCGAAAGAACGCAATCATGCGACCGATGTTTCGTTCCGAGAATCCCTTCACTTCAGGAAGATCATTGCGGATATCCCGCGCCAACCGGGGGATCACGGAGGCTCCCCAACCCTTGGCCTTTTGGCGTTGAAGAACCAGACGACCGATGTCCCAATAGAGCCGGATCATTTCCGCATTGGCTGAGAGAATCGCCTTGCCCCGGCCTGCCGCGGGTGGGATACTTTCCATGTGATCTGTCAACCTTATCTTGAGCGTATCGGGTCGTTATTGGTCATCGCGTTTGTCGCGGCAAACGGCAATCCGGCGCTTGCCGATTGGCCGCAGTTTCTGGGTCCCACCCGCAATGGCGTTTGCGCCGATCTGAAACTTGCGACCACTTTCCCGCCCGCCGGGCCTCCCATTGTTTGGAAGCGCGACGTGGGGCAGGGGTTTGCCGGGCCGGTGGTGGCGGGCGGGAAGCTGGTGCTGTTCAATCGCGTGGACGATAAGGAGAAGGTCGAGTGTTTGGACGCGAAGTCCGGCAAGACGCTTTGGGCGGCCGATTATCCCACGGCATATCAGGACGATTTCGGCTTTGACGAGGGGCCGCGCGCTACGCCGGCGATTGCCGGGGGACGGGTTTATACGTACGGCGCGGAAGGGGCTCTGAATTGCTGGGATTTGGCGTCCGGCAGGAACATCTGGGCGGTGGAGACTAAAAAGCAATTCGCGCCGGGGAAGGGGTTTTTCGGGATGGCCTGCTCGCCCCTGGTGGAGGGAAATGCGGTCATCGTGAACATCGGCGGCGGGGATGGCGCGGGCGTGGTGGCGTTCGAGGCGGGCAGCGGGAAGGTGCTGTGGAAGGCCACGAATGACGCCGCGAGTTATTCATCACCTGCCGCCGCCACGATACATGGCAAGCGCTATGTGCTGAGCCTCACGCGAGCGGGTCTTGTCGCGCTCGATCCGGCAAACGGCAAAGTCTATTTCGATTTCCCATATCGTTCCCGGATGAACGCCAGCGTGAACGCGGCAACGCCGTTGGTGATTGACGACCGGATATTTGTCTCCGCCAGCTACGGCACGGGCGCGGCATTGCTGCAATTCGATGAGAAGGGGCCGACGAAAATCTGGGCCGGGGACAATATTCTGTCAAACCATTACGCGACCAGCGTGTACGCGGATGGATTTCTCTATGGCTTCGACGGCCGGCAAGAATCGGGGCCGAATCTGCGATGTGTCGAACTCAAGACCGGGAAAGTGCGCTGGAGCGAGGACCATTTTGGCGCGGGAACAATCCTGCTGGCGGGCAAGGAACTTGTCGTGCTGACGGAAAAGGGAGAATTGATTCTGGCGCCGGCGACGGCCCAGGGCTTTAAGCCGACGGCCCGCGCGCAAGTCCTTGCGTTTAACGTCAGGGCATACCCGGCGCTCGCCGACGGCTGCCTCTATGCGCGAAGCACCGATAAACTCGTGTGCGTGCAACTAGGCAAACCGTGAAATGCGGGATTCACCCAACGGACGCGCATTTCGAATTTTCCGCTTTTCCTGATTTTGAATTTGTTTCGGATTTCGTGCTTCGGATTTCGGATTTTCGCCATTCAACCCTTCACTTGGGTTGTGGGCGCAGCCGGCCCTAAGTGCGACGGCCTATAGTATGAGGCTTATGTTTAATCAGTTATTGAAGTCGGCGTTGGTCGCGGCGGTCTGTCTTTGTGGGGTCATGACACCGAATGCTCGCGCCGATACTTCCCCGGCTCCCCCGCATGCAACCCCGAAGATGGTCGAGGCGGCCATCAACAAGGCCAAGGATTTTATCTACACGTCGCTTAATGAGAGCGGGAACTGGGAAAACGTGCCGGCGCCGGTGGGGGATGTGAATTCGGGCACTGAAAGCCGGCAGTGGGGCGGTCGTTCGTCGCTGGCCGCCTATGCCCTGCTTGCCGCCGGCGAGACGCGCAATGAGCCGCGCTTGGGAAAGGCCGTGGAGTTCATCAAGACCGCCAGGATTCAGGGCATTTACGCCATCGGCATGCGCTGCCAGGTCTGGCTCCTGCTGGAGGACCCGCGTCTGAAGCCGCTCATGCGGCGCGACGCGGACGTGCTGCTCAAGACCATCGGTAAGAAGGGAAGCACCAACGGGTTTTTCTCCTATTACTACGATGGGGGCCGCCAGCCCCCGGATTATTATGATCATAGCGTAAGCCAGTACGGGGTGCTGGGGCTGTGGGCACTGGAGCAAGCCGGCATCGACATCCCCCTGGGCGTCTGGAAACAGATGGACGAGGCCTGGCGCAAGCATCAGGATCCGACCGGCGGATGGTCCTACCAATACAGGACCGAAGCCTCCCCCGAGGCGGCAACCGTCACCGCCCAGATGACCGCCGCCGGCGTCGCCACGCTGTTCATCACGCAGGATTATCTTCAACCCGACTTGGGCAACTGCCATACCAACCTCACCGACCCCGTTTGCGAAAGTGGGTTGAACTGGATCGACAAGAATATCGAAACCGCGCTGCTGCCGAGCAACATGTATTGCATTTACGGAATCGAGCGCGTCGGGGTGGCCAGCGGGCGCAAATACTTCGGGAAATCCAATTGGTATCAGCGCGGGGCGGACATCCTCCTGCAGGTGCAAAACCCCAATGGTTCATGGGGCGGCTCTCTGGAAAATACCTGCTTTGCGCTGCTGTTCCTCGTGCGCGGCCGGGCGCCGGTCGCCTTCAACAAACTGCAATATGAGAACGCCAACATCGCCGGCGGATCAGCCGAGGGGCCCTGGAATGAACGCCCGCGCGATTGCGCCAACTTCGCCCGATGGATGGGCCATAACCTGGAACGCGATCTCAACTGGCAGATCGTGGATATGAATCGCGGCGTTGATGATCTGCACGATTCCCCGATCCTGTACATCAGCGGCAGCAGCGAACTGCGCTTCACGCCCGAGCAGATCGCCGAGCTGCGTTTGTTTGTTGAGCAGGGGGGCATGATCCTTGGGAATGCCGACTGCTCCAGGAAGGCGTTTGCCGACAGCTTCGTGCGGCTGGGGACGAAGATGTTCCCCAAATATGCCTTTCGCGAGTTGCCGTCCAATCATGCGATCTACACCATCGAGCAATTTCCCGCGACCCGGTGGAAGACGAAAGTCTCGGTGTTGGGGTTGAGCAACGGCGTGCGCGAGATGATGCTGCTGATCCCCGAAGCCGATCTCGCCCGCGCCTGGCAAATGCGCAACGACCGCGCCAACGCACAGGCGTATCAAATCGGCGCCGACATATTCGATTACGCGATCGACAAAAAAACGCTGCGTTATCGCGGCGAATATGCCCCCACGAAAGCCGATCCCTCGATCATCGCCGATCGCAAATTGAAGGTGGCGCGGCTGAATGTCGGCGACAACTGGAATCCCGAGCCGGGCGCCTGGCCGCGCCTCGCGGCGCTTTTGCATAACAAGTTTCACCTCGACCTGGACGTGCATCCGGTGATCCCCGGCAGGGAAAAGCTCACCGGCTACAAGATCGCAGTTCTCACCGGCACCACCCGGTTCACGCTAACCCCCGAAGCGCGGGCCCAGCTTGTCGAATTCGTGTTGCACGGCGGAACGCTGGTGGTGGATGCGGCGGGCGGATCAAAGGCGTTTGCCGACTCCGCGGAAGCCGAGCTTGGGCAGATGTTCGGCGCGGACGCCGCCAAGCTTGCGTCGCCGTTACCGCTTTCCAGCCCGCTCTATTCGATGGGCGGCGCGCCCGTCTCGCAAATCAACTATCGCACTTTCGCCCGCCAGACCGTGCATGGCGACGCCCATTCGCCACGCGTGCGCGGCATTGAGCGCGCCGGCCGCATCGCGGTGTTCTTCAGCCGCGAAGACCTCACCGCCGGCCTCGTCGGCGAACCCGTGGACGGCATCCTCGGATACACCCCCGAAGTCGCCACCCAGATCATGCGCAATATCGTGCTGTACGCGGCGGGAGCGAAGAAATGAGTGCTGAGAGGAGGGAAGATGATGAGTGATGAGTGAACCGTGACGAAGAGCGGTCTTGTCACGGTTCACTCATCACTCATCATCATGCTTTCTCAGCACTCAGCTCTCCAGTCCCTTTCGCCTCTCCCTGCTCGGTGCTTGCCATCCAGTATCCGAGGATCGCGCCGGCGCAGCCGAGGCTGGCGTAGTCGAGGGGCAGAACGCGGGAAAGGGGGGCGAACGTGCCGCTCATTTGGCCGACTTCCAAGCTAAGGGCTGACGAACCGGCGGAAAAATAATTCGCCAGGTAGCCGATCGCCCCCACCGCCAGCGGGCCGACCCAATACCAGCGTGCGGCCTTGCGGTCGGCAAAGTACGCCTCGGCGATTCCGGTGGCCGCCCAGCCCGCGATGAACACCGCCGCCAGAATCTGCTTCTTGCGCGCCGTCGCGGCCAGGATTAGCAGGAGCACGGCCATCAAGCCGATCTGCGCCAGGATCGCCGCGCCCGGCGAGCGATTTTGCTCATCGGCCCGTGGCGCGGCAGCCAGGCCGGCACGGAAATGGCGCACCCAAAGAAAATTCCACATCGCCCCGATCACAAAGAAGAACACAATCAGTTCGCCGAGCAATTGCAGAAACACGCGGCCATTAGCGCCGGTGCTGTCGGCACGAAGAAGCACATACAGCATCGACCCGCCGCGCACCGACCATGCCGCCAAGCCCACGCACGCGGTCATCAGCCCCGCCAGATACCAGCGCCGCCCCAGAACCAGCGTCCCCACCACGGCACACGCCACCAGAAGCCCCAGCC
>DASRLH010000229.1:0-2291 GCA_035648595.1 Tepidisphaeraceae bacterium | reverse complement strand
CCTTGTCCTGTAGTTCCTGTTCCATCGTCCCGGATCGTGCCACGAACCCGCCGCCAGCGCAATACGGCTTTTGTTAGGATCGCCGCCCCGCCATCAATCGCCGTGCCGAACGGCATTAACAGTTTGTGGCGCTTGTGCGCTTTTTCCGTATATCATAAATTTGCTACGCCCGCAACCGCCTGTGGCCTCGACAGTTGCGTGACGCATGGCTGCTTATTCGAGAATAATCCCCGAAGCCGCGCGACGTAATGGCGGGCGGAGGATTCGCGCAGGGCCATCCGATCGCGGTAGAGCAGCTTCCATCGCGCGAATTCCTGGTCGAGCGTACGGATGATCCATCCAATCCGGGGTGGCGTCGGCTTCATCGACGGCGGGGATGCCGATGGGGCGGGCGATGCCGACGCGGGAGTCGGTTCCGACGATCACCGCCGGGCGCCCGAATCCCGCCACGGCCACCGCGCCGTGCACCCGGTTGGCGAATATCCCGGTGACCGAGGCGTAAAGCGAGAGATAATCGCGGAAGTCGTTGGAGTGAAAAACCATTTCGCCGTCGCGGGCGAACTGGCGCTGGTATTGTGCCTCGGCGTCATCGTGGGCGACAAACAACAGGCGGTATTTTTCGCGCAATCGTGGGATGACGGCCTGCACCGTCGCATGCCAGCGGGCGGGATCATTCTCCGGCTTGATCAGGTGATGGCCGGCGTCGCGCATCAGGTTTACGGCGAGCACGTTTCGCGTGATCTTCGCGCCCGGCGTCCGGCGTGCCGCGTGAAACGCGGGGCAGGGGAGAAGCTCATGTTCCACTTCGATGGATTCCAGGAACCGGGACGCCAGCGGATCGCGCACGCACGTCCATCGGCAGGCGCGGCCGGCCTGTTTTGCGAAGTCCACGACTTGCGGGTCGGCCATCAGCCCCGCCAGGTCATCCTCGCGCGGCTGGCAGGAGCCGGCGCCGATATTGAGGATCGGCTTGCCGGGGCCAAGCTGGAATATGCGGTCGAACCACAGGTCCTTCGCCCAGCCGACGTTGTAGGATTGGTGCGGGCCGAAGTTCCAGTAAACCGGCGCGCCGGCCTGCACGATCAGGTCGGCATCGCGAAACTTGTCCTGGAGCAATTCCCCCTCGTCGAGCAACGGCGTGTGCAGGGTGTCGATGTCGTGCTTGTGCACATAGAAGGGGTCGTACTCGCCGATCACTTCGTCAAGGAAGGATCGAATCCCCTCGCGGATGAATTCATCGCCCACATTGAGATGCACGGTGGTCATGAACGCAACCCGCGGCCGCGGGCGCTCGCCGAGGCGGATGCCGGGAGTTGGGCGCGAGACGGCGTTTCGTAGCGTCGAAATTAATCGCAACATGGTTCCTGTTATTTCCTCAAGCACGCCATCATGCACCCGACACGCATGTACGTCGCAGACGTTCTTTCCCAGGCCTTCAACGGTAGAATCGCGGGTAATGTCGATCCCTGAAAGATGCGGCCGGCTTCTTGCGTACATTCGGGTTTGCCGTTCGGCGATTGTCACCGTACTGTTACGCACGCACATCCGCAAATGGCGCCGGGTTGCGGCCGCGGGCCCTCCCACCTGGGACGAGCGGAACAAGATCATCGCCCGCTTTATTCCGGCGGGCAGTTCGGTCGTTGATTTGGGCGCGGGCGCGCAGACGCTTAAATCGCATTTGGCCGCGGGCTGTCGTTATCAGCCGTGCGACGTGGTGCAAAGCTCTCCCGACGTGATCTTCTGCGATTTCAATCGCGGCATCTATCCGGAGCTGCCCGCGAAGTTTGACTATGTCGTTTGCAGCGGCGTGTTGGAGTACGTCTGGAAGCCCAGCGAGTTTCTTGGCCGTGTCTGTGCCTTGGGAAGCACACTGCTTTTGTCGTACAACCCAAGAATGCCGGGCGAACCCAAACTGCACCGGCTGGCAAAAAACTGGGTCAATCACCTCGATCACAGGGCGCTGGAAAACATGCTTAACGGCCTTGGCCTGGCATGGAGGCTTGTTAATACCCGCCAGCCGAATGAATACCTTTACTCCATCACGCGCGCGGACCAGGTTGCAGTGACGAACGGTTCGAGCGAGCGAACGTGATGAAAAACCAAAGCGGCACGGGCCGCCCGCCGAGCGGCCCAATTGAGTATTTGAGCGATAATGTATCACGGGCGTCTCGCCACAGGCGTCCGGGATATGGCAAGTTTACGCGAATGGGTTCCAATGAGCCAAGGGAGAGCGTGGACAATAGGCAGGGGATCGCAGCGACGGCGGTTCCATGCGCGCATGCGGCGGCGTC
>DASRLH010000228.1:0-33212 GCA_035648595.1 Tepidisphaeraceae bacterium | reverse complement strand
CACTCCGCGTATCTGCCACCCTTATCCCGACGCGCGCCTGCGCGTCATAATCCAAGGCAAGAGCCCGGTGCGGTAATACCGCCCGCCGGGATCTGTGCGGGGGGCGGCGGGCAACCGCCGTCCCTACCGCGACTGCGCTTTTGGTGGAACCGCATTCTTTTCGGCCTGCCGGTGCGGCGTAGGCTCAATTCGAAACCCAGTAGCTTGACCGTCCGGGGCTGCCATTTTTCGGTGTCGAAGGATTTGCCATTGATGATCGGCTCGCGCAACCGCTGGAACGGCTTTCGCGGAGAGCCAAATTTATAACCCGCTTTTGCGCCGCAAGGAAGAGCCGATGAAGAATCAGTTTGAAGTGTAGCCCTTAGCCCTATACAATGGCGTATAGCAGAACGAAAGGAAGAGGCGACGCGTGCGCGTTTTCAAGAGTAAGCGATTCGCAAAATTCGCCCGCACGGAGCGCATCAGCGACGCCAGCCTGTGCAAGGCGGTGAAGAATGCTAAACAAGGTCTTATTGATGGCAACTACGGGGGTGGCGTGATTAAGCAACGGATTGCACGGGCGAACGAGGGCAAGTCTGGCGGATATCGTGCAATCATCCTGTTCCGACGAGGTGTGCGGTCGTTCTTTGTCTACGGCTTTGCCAAGAATGAACAGGCGAATATCGACGAAAGCGAGGAACGGGATTTTAAGGAGTTGGCCGAAACGCTTCTGGGCGCATCGGAGAGAGTCCTGAAAAAACTGATCGAACTCGGCGAATTTGCAGAGGTAAAATGCGATGAGCAAGAAGAAATTTAAAAGCGATATCAAGGCAGCGATCCATGAGATTGCCAGCGGTCTACATGGCGTGGGCGGCATCGACAGGCAGACCATGCGCCGGTTTGATGATTCGTGCCTGACTCCGATCCATGAGTTTAGTGCCAACGAGATCAGGGCGCTTCGGGAGCGCGAGGAGGTGAGCCAGTCGGTTCTGGCGTCGTATCTGAACGTGACGAAGGATTCGGTGAGCAAGTGGGAGCGCGGGGAAAAGAAGCCCGCCGGGCCGTCGCTTAAACTGCTTTCCCTGTTGGAACGCAAGGGGTTGGAGGGGATTGCCTGAGGGAGCCATGACCCACACAGTAGAATTGTCAACTTATTGCTATTGCGCTCCCTCTTTTAGGTTGCATTTGGTTGCACCAGATTGCGTCAACCCCCCTGGCGGGGTCGCCAGCGGGGGCGGGGAAGCCCCCGGTTGCAACGCCCGCCGACCCATTTTGCACGGGCGCAATCTCCCTCCATTTTGACTTTCCCCCCCTGCCGCTTACCTTCCTTGCACCATGAATGACGCGGCTTTCCAGCAGTGCATGAATCCGGCGTGCGGGGCGACGTACGCGATCGACCAGGTGATCGTCGCCTGCACGGCGTGCGGGAGTTTGCTTGATATTCGCTATGAATGGGACAAGCTGCCGCGCATCAAGGGGCTGGGGTTTTTTGAGCATCGCTGGAGCACCAAGGGGACGGCTGCCGAGGGGCGGGCGGATTTTTCGGGAGTTTGGCGGTTCCGCGAGTTGCTGCCGTTCTATCGCACCGAGGATGACATCGTCACCATCGGCGAAGGCCGTACGCAATTGCAACAGGCGGATCTCCTCGCCCGGCATATGGGAATGCAGCCCGGCAAGCTGCTGCTGCAATACGAGGGGCTCAATCCCTCCGGCAGCTTCAAGGACAACGGCATGACCGCCGCCTTCACCCATGCCCGCATGGTCGGCGCTAAGCGGGTGGCTTGCGCTTCCACGGGCAACACCAGCGCCAGCCTGGCGATGTTCGCCTCGCTGGCCGAGATGCTGGGCGTGGTCTTTATCGGCACCGGCAGAATCTCATTGGGCAAGCTTTCGCAAGCGTTGGATTATGGCGCGCTCACGCTGCAAATCCAGGGCGATTTTGACGCCTGCCTGCGTCGGGTGCGCCAGGTCGCCGTGGATGCCCCACAGATGGGCATCTACCTGATGAACAGCGTCAACCCCTTCCGGCTTGAGGGGCAAAAGAGCATTATGTACCGCATCCTTGAGGCCCGCGACTGGCAGCCGCCCGATTGGGTGATCGTGCCCGGCGGAAACCTGGGCAACTGCTCGGCCTTCGGCAAGGCGTTCGCCGAGCTCAAGGAACTGGGTCTCATCAAGAAAATCCCCCGCCTCGCGGTGATTAACGCCAGCGGCGCAAATACGCTTTACCATCTCTACACCAGGCAGGGTTTGCGCTGGAGCAATAATTGGTACGATGCCGGCGAAGTGCAGAAGTTTTACGCGGTGATGGACGAGAACAACGCCCACGCCCAGACGATCGCCAGCGCCATCGAGATCGGCAGGCCGGTGAATTTACCCAAGGCGCTGCGGGCGCTGGCGTTCATGGATGGCGTGGTCGAGGAAGTGAGCGACGACGAAATCCTCGAGCACCGCGCGATGGTCGCCCGCTGGGGCTTTGGCTGCGAGCCGGCCAGTGCCGCCAGCGTCGCGGGCCTTCGCCGGTTGCTCGACAAGCAGGTGATCTCGCCAAGCGAAACGGTCGTCTGCATCCTCACCGGCCACGAGCTCAAAGACCCCAACGCGACGGTGAAATACCACACCGGCGTGGATATGAAAGCCGTCCAGGACAGTGCGCCGCGCACCGAGCCGCACGGGCGATTGTCCAATCGGCCGGTGCCGGTGGAGGATAGTTTGGAGGCGATTTTGGAAGCGATGAGCGGTACGGGAAATGATGAACGATAAATGATGAAAGATGAAGGAGGGACGCTGCCGCGTGCCGGAAGATGCTTTAACCTTCTGCTTCGTGCTTCATCATTCATCGTTGGGCATTCATCATTTCCTCCGCATCGCTTTCTCCAGTCGTCTGTATGTGGACTCATCCAGGGTGACCTTGGCCCGCTCGATGCGATTGAGCGTGGAGCGGTCCATTCCCGCGCGGCGGGCCAGTTCGGCCTGGCTGAATCCCGCGGCGGTTCGCTCCTGGATGATCCGCCGCGCGATTGTCACCCGCGCGAAGTCCAGCGCATCGCGCGTCCCATCGGCCGCTGCCGGCGGCAACGGGGGAAGTTCATCCCGGGCCGGCGTTGGTGGCGCGGCGGGCGCGAAGCGGGCGTTGAGCCTGCGCCACTCGCCCAGGGGAACCAGTGCGTACTTTTTTCCATGCTTTGTGATTGTCTGCATCGTTTCAACCTCTGCTTCCGGCCTCATCATTTACCGTTCACCCACTCATCATTTCCGCCCCCACTCAATCGTAGATGTCTCCCCGGTTTCCGATCTTCCAGACCAACACGTCGCTGTCGTCGGCGCTGGGCTTGAAGATCACGCGGTAATCTCCGGTGCGGATGCGCCAGTGGCCGGCGAGTTCGCCTCGCAACGGCTTGGCGCCGCTGACGGCCGGCCACCGCGTCAGGCGGAAGAGAATCTTGCGCACCCGGATCAAGATGACCGACGGCAGGGCGTGAAATTCTTCCTGCGCCGTCGGGGTCATCCTTACGTTGGCCATCCTCAATGATTATAACATTGTTGGCGTTAAAAGCCAACAACGACCGCGCATTTGACGCGGATGGCTCTATGATCCGGATCGATTGGGAACAGTCATGGGAAACCTGGATACTTTGATGTGGGGCAGGCTTTTGCCGCGCCTGCGGTTGAAAGCTTAATCTGAGCTGGGGCGCGCACTCCCCGATCCGTAGGATGCAACGCATCCGCGAACCGTTCCGCCGTGTCCGCCGCATGGCAACCGGCAAGCATGACGTACCAATCCGTGAGTTGTATCACGCGACCGTCATTGAGTGCCGGTAGGTCAGGAAATTGCCGCCAGAACTGCCTCGCCTGCTCTTGCACCTGCGGCGAAGCATTGGGCAGAAGCTGAAGCACGACCTGCGGTCGAAACGCCAGTATTTGTTCGCGGTCAATGCTCGGATACCGGGCGGCGAGACTGCCGGCGGCGTTTTGGCCGCCGGCGATGGCCAGCAACTCGCTTAGGAACGTGTCCCGCCCGGCAACCATCGATCCCTCGGGACCAATGACAATCAGCGCTGCCACCGGCCCCTTGCCAGCCACGCGGCGGCGCACCGCCTTGATGCGCCCGCGGAGATTGGCACTGGCCTGGGCGGCCTTGGCCGGCTCGTTGCAGGCCTTGCCCAGCGCATCAATCGCATCATATATGGTGGCGGCTTTGTCGGGGCCATCCAGGGTTTCCGTTTGCAGATTCAACTGCTGGGCGCCAATTTGGTTCAGATGCTGGATGAAGCCGGCCGGCACGCGGGTGGGGCTGTAGTGCGTTACGATCACTTGCGGATGGAGCTGCGCGATCTGCTCCCAATCGGTGCGTTCGTAGTCGCCGACGCGCGGCAGGCCGATGACTTGCGGGTCGGCGTCGGCATTGCTGACCGCCGCCAGATGATTCCGGCAGCCCATGCCGATCAGAATGTCAGTCGCGGAGGGAAGCAGCGAGACGATGCGCGGCGCAATCGCGCCCGTGGCGGACAAGCCGTTGGAGTCGTTGGGTTTTCCCGCAGGCGTGTCGCCAATTCTTGTTTTCAGGCCCAAAATCGTCACGGCGGCAATCGCGATTGCAACCAGCAGAGCAGCCGCGACCTGCCATATGCCCGATGAAAACCGGCGTTTTTCTTCACCCATCGCGCGATGCTAGGCCGGTTGCGCAAAAACTCAAGCCATCCGCCGGACTACGACCGATAAACAAAAGGTCAATCGTCGTTTCCGGGAACCAGACCGAATCATTCTTACCAAGGACGGGCCATGAGCGATCAACTGAATTCCGTAAGCACCCCCACATTGATGGGCCGCATCGGCAGCCTTTTCCGCCGGACTAATCGCATTGAGGAACTGACCACCGAGGGGCTGCCGGCCCTGATCGATCCGGCCATCAGCGCGCCCACCGAGCCCGCCGAGCCGGCCCCGGCAGACCAGATCGAGCCGCGCACCACGTTCCTTCGCCCCTGGAGCCGGCGCGAACAGACGATCGAGCAGCTTCAGAACGGCGTGACCGCCCTCTCCGATCTCATGGGCTCGATCCGCGACAATCTTCAGCAGCAAAACACCCAGCATGGCAAGCTGGCCGAGGTGCTTGAGTGCATTCACCGCGCCGACGGCCAGCAACGCCGCAGCCTGGATGCGATTCAGGAGCGCGTGGATGCAATGGGGGTGCATGAAGAGGCGATCAGCCGAAGCCTGACGACCGTCGGCACCGCCCTTGAGATGGTGAGCCGAAATTCGGAGACCAGCGCGCAGGTTCTATGCCAGATTCGCGAAAACCTCGGCAGCCGCGACAGCGATCTGGAGCGTGTCATCAGCAAGCAAAACACCCGCTTCACCACGATGCTCACCGTCGCCATCGTGATGTCGATGGCCGCGCTGACGGCGGTTGTGGTGTTCGGATATCTGGGGTATCAGACGTTGAGCCATGTGAAGTAAACGTTCCGTCGCTGTCCGTCGGAAGAAAAGCAGGATTCACCGCGGAGGCGCAGAGACGCGGAGGAATTTCAGGGAGTCTCAACGCCCTCACCAATCAAAGCGTGATGCCGAGTGCTGCTTTATTGAAAGCGCCGTCCGTTCTCCGCATCCGCCTCTGCGTCTCTGCGTCTCTGCGGTGAAATCTTCTCCTCGCGGGAAGAAATGTGTTGTTAGTATCACGGAACGCCAGCTCGATCAGGAATGATTGGCTGGCGTTTTTGTTCGTGTATCGCCGGGAGCAGCCCTATTGACCGCCGCATCGCCACTCAACCCGCACCTGATTCTTCCGCTGGGCACACAGGTTGTCGTGCTGGCCGAGGCGCGCGGCGCGGATGGCAAACCCGTGCATCCGCGCGGGGCGGTGGGAGTCGTCGTTCAGGCGCCAGGGGATTACTGGCACAGCTACCGCGTGCGCTTCCCCGATGGCCTGGAGGCAGCGTTTGGCCGCAGGGAATTGGCGATTCTCTCCCAATATAAGGAAGGCGGCGTCATCGACGCCGGGGCGAGCGGCCGAGGCGATCCGCTGGCCGAGTACGATCTTTTTGAGCACGTCGTCTATCGCTGCGTGGTCGGCTCGCGCGCCTATGGGCTGGACGACGACGCAAGCGATATCGATCGGCGCGGCGTGTATCTCCCGCCCGCCATGCTGCACTGGTCGCTCTATGGCGTGCCCGAGCAGTTGGAGAATCCGGATACCCAGGAAGTTTATTGGGAGGCGCAGAAGTTCGTCACGCTCGCCCTCAAGGCAAACCCGAATGTGCTGGAGTGCCTGTACACGCCGCTTGTGGAGCACGCGACGCCATTGGCGCGCGAGCTTCTCGACATGCGCCAACGCCTGCTGTCGAAGATGGTCTATCAGACCTACAACGGCTACGTGATGAGCCAATTCAAGAAATTGCAAGCCGACCTGCGCAACAAGGGGCAGGTGAAATGGAAGCACATCATGCACCTGATCCGCCTGCTGTTGGCGGGGATCACGGTGTTGGAGGAGGGTCATGTGCCGGTGCATGTCGGCGCGCATCGCGACCGGCTTCTGTCGATCAAGCGCGGCGAGCTTCCCTTCGAGGAATGCGACGCCTGGCGGCGCGAGTTGCATGTGCGATTTGACGCCGCGTTCAAGGCCACCCCACTTCCCGATCGCCCCGACTACGCCGCCGCCAACGACTGGCTTCTGCGGGCGCGGCGGAGCATGGTATAGGCCATGGAGTACGACCCGCGAATTCTCAAGCCGATCGACCAACAGCCCCATCCCCTGCTGTTCGTCACGATCAGCGGCGCACACCTGTACGGCTTCCCCTCCCCCGACAGCGATTATGACCTTCGCGGCGTTCACGTCCTGCCCCTGCCGGAGATTGCCGGGCTGGAGATCGGGCGCGAAACCATCGAGCTATCGGGATTGCACGATGGCCTCGAAGTGGACCTTGTAACGCACGATGCCCGCAAGTTTTTCCTGTTGATGCTCAAGAAAAATGGCTATGTGCTTGAGCAGCTTTATTCGCCATTGGTGGTGAGAACCACGCCCGAGCATGAGGAGCTCAAGCAAATTGGCCGCGACTGCATCACGCGCTTCCATGCCTATCACTACCTGGGATTCGCCCAGACCCAGTGGAAGCTGTTCGAGAAGGAAAACCCCCGGCGGGTTAAGCCGTTGCTGTACGTCTATCGCGTGTTGCTGACCGGCATTCATCTGATGCGCACCGGCGAAGTGGAAGCCAACCTGCTCAAGCTCAACGAGCGGTATCCGCTGCCATACGTGCCCGACCTGGTGGCCCGCAAGCTTACCGGCGCGGAGCAATCGACGCTGCCGGACACGGATTTCGAGTTTCACCAACAGGAATACGGACGCCTGCGCGCCGAGCTTCAACGCGCGATGGACACCAGCGCGCTGCCGGAGGCGGCATCGGCCAAGCCGGCGCTGCATGATCTGCTGCTGCGACTGCGGAAAATCCACCGGGAACACTGACCGGTCGTGTAACACGTCAGCCGAATCCAGCGCGGTTTGATATGTGGAACCAATGGGGTCAACGTATCACGGGCGTCTCGCCGGTGCCGATGGCCTGGCAGTCGAATAATTGCGATATTCCCCAATATTAAAGCACCAGGCACTGGCGGGACGCCGGTGATACGACCAGCGCATGGGGTGCTCGAATTCAAACAATCCGCCCGTCCACGGAGAAAAATCGCCGAATATTTTTGTTATTGGCCGCCACGCCTATCTTAGGGTATAGTACGGGCTCAGCCGTACCATTCTTTGGATCGATTCACTTTCAGAATGGAATCCCATGTGGCGGAGCTATAAAGCGGGGGCATGTGCGCGGAGAACAGGCAACGGTCATGTTGCCGCTGTCAAATCCACACTCCATCGCTCCTGTCGGATTGAATCTTTGGAAGCCCGTCAGCTACTGAGCGGCACCGTGGCGTCGGTTGCCGGCGGCACGATGTCGATGGACCCAACCTTTGGGCAAAATGGCGTCGTGGCGACGCCGCTCGTGCAACATGCGACGCAGGGCGTTGCCATCCAACCCGATGGCAAAATCGTGATCGTTGGCAACGATACGGATGGGAACTTGGATCTGACTCGGCTCAATCCCGATGGATCATTGGATTCCACATTCGGCGCGAATCACCTCGCGCCGGTGATGCCGCAAGTGAACACCGCCAATCCCGAGTACGCGCTGCTACAGGCAGACGGTAAGATTCTGGTGGGAGTGACCACGCAATTCCCCACTGAGGGCGCGATTGGAGGCGGCGCTTTGGTTCGCTTTAATGCCGATGGTACGCCCGACACAACTTTTGGAAATAACGGCCGTGTCGCCGCCCTGTCCGGCGAAATCGACGCGCTGGCGCAGCAAGCCGATGGCGAGATCGTCGTTGCGGGGACGCGGATTGACAGCCCGACCTCGCTGGAATCCGTGATTGCCCGCTTCCATGTCGACGGATCGGTGGATTCCGGTTTCGCACAAAACGGCCAGGCCACCATCGTCACTCCACCGTCGACATTCGACTCGATCACGCGGTTGTTTGTGGCACCGGATGGCAAAATTGTTGTGGGAGGCTTTGCAGAAAACTACGCGACGAATCGCTACACGTACAGCAGCTTTGTCCTGCGTTTCAACTCCGACGGCAGCACGGATTCAAGTTTCGATGCCAGCGGCATTGCGCCGCCGGGCACCGCGTTCACGCAGATTCAGGACATCGCCGCGCTCCCGGACGGCAGCCTGCTATTTTTGCAATTTAACAGTTATGTGGTGTCCCTCACGCGACTCAATTACGACGGCTCGCTTGATACGGCATTCGGTACGGGCGGAACCGTAAGCGACATCGGCAGGCAGACGTTCATGACAGGCCCCTACAAACTGGCCATCCGGCCCACTGGCGAAATCCTGGTGGAAGGTCTGGGCACCGACTCGGCTTACTGCGGGCATTTCACGCCGGACGGCACGTTGCTGCAAAGCGAAACCACGCCGACGTGGAGTCAACCCGATCCAGAATTCCCGTCGTGGCCGGTCGGCAAGCCGACGCCCACGCCGATGCCCGCCACCTATATCTTCGGCGGGCAGATCGATGCCGATGGCAAGCTGGTTGCCGCCGGCACCGGGTTCGCGGTGCGGCTGAACGGCGATGGCTATGTCTGGGCCGGCGATCCGAATTTTCATTGGGGGCCCGATCCTTCCGTCGCGCCGCCGGCGCCCACCCCCTTGGCGGCCGTCTCCACTCCCCTTCCCTTCATCGGCCCACTGCAATTCCCCGATCCGGCCAGTGTCGTGCCCGTCGCGCCTCTGACTCCGCAAGCGCGGGTTGCCGAGGATCGCGCCGCCATTGAAACTGCCAAACTACAAAGCAGCGCGCAACTCGCCGCCCTGCTGGATCAACTCCATCGGGATCAAGCCGCGTATCGCGCCGCGCAACGAGCGGCCAGTGTTTCGGGCCCGACGGTTGCCAGCGCCCGGTCGAATGCTTCCCAGTCGCCATCCCCCCGCGAATTGCGATTGACGGTTCGGCAGGACCGGTTGGCGATTAAAGCCGCCCGCCATCAACGTGCCAACACTTTGGCGGCGGCCAAGCGCAAGCTGCGCGGCGACCTGTCCAAATAAAATAATCGTCCGCAACCATGCGCCAGCATTGGCATCCGACGCTGCAATTCAGCGACCAATTCGATGTGTGCTTTCAGAGGTTTAATGTGACACGGGCGTCTCGCCCGTGCCGACGGCTGAAAGGTCGGAAAAATCGATGTAGCCGTAGTTCCCAACAATACGCACGGGCGAGACGCCCGTGTCACGATCGCGGCTGATGTCCTCTCCATATCTTCCCGAGAATTTGACCCTCCGGCCCATCGGTGCTATATTTATCTGTTACCGTTTTGAATGACATTTCGAGGCCTGTCTTGCATTGGTGGGCGCTGTGAATCCATCCAACGCCGGCGGCGATTTTGGCTCGTTTAAGACTCAGGTACTGGGGTCGATCGATATCGTCGAATTGATTGGCCGTACCGTCACCCTCAAGCGGCAGGGCAAGGATTTTGTCGGGCTTTGCCCGTTTCACTCCGAGAAGAGCGGGTCATTTCACGTCAGCCCTTCGAAACAGTTCTTTTATTGCTTCGGGTGCAAGGCCAACGGCAACGCGATTGACTTCATCATCAAGCGGGATCGGCTGGAATTTGTTGATGCATTGCGCATCCTTGGCGAGTCGCTGGGGCTGGAGATGCCGCGATTCGGGGCCGGAAAGCAAAAGGCTGGGGAACGGCAGGCGCTGTTTGACATGCAATCCGCCGCCGGGGCGTTTTTCCAGCGCAGTCTGGAAAATGCGGAAGTGGGCTTGGCGGCGCGGGAATACCTGGCAAAGCGCGGGATCAACGGCGATTCGACAAGGCAGTTTCAGATCGGCTATGCTCCCGATTCCTGGGATGGCCTGATCCGCGGGCCGGTCGGTCGAAAATATCCGCCAGATTCCCTGTTCACCGGCGGATTGGTTAAGAAGCGCGACACGGGCGGCGGCGGATTCTACGACACCTTCCGCAATCGCCTGATGTTCCCGATCCGCGATGAAAGCAGCCGGGTGATCGCGTTCGGCGGGCGCGTGATGCCCGGATCACAGGACCCGGCCAAATATCTGAACAGCCCCGAAACGCCGCTGTTTTCCAAGAGCCGCTGCATCTTCGGGATCGACCTGGCCCGGCAGAAAATCGTCGAGAGCCGAACCGCGGTCGTCGTCGAAGGGTATACCGACGTGATCATGGCGCACCAGTTTGGCGCCAGCAATGTCGTGTCGATCCTCGGCACGGCTCTCACCGAGCAGCACGTCGGCGTCCTGCGGCGCTTCGCCGACAAGATCGTGCTGCTGTTCGATGCCGACACCGCCGGCGATACGGCGGTGGACCGGGCGGTGGGATTGTTCCTCACCCAGCCGGTGGATATCACTATCGCGTCGATGCCGCAAGGCGTCGATCCCGATGAATACCTGCTCGAGCATGGCGTCGCGGGATTCAATGAGGTCATCGCGGCGGCATCGGATGCGCTGGCCTATAAATGGAAGCAACTGGTTCGCCGATTCGACGAAAGCGGCAACAGCCTCACCGGCCAGCAGAAAGCAGTGGATGAATACCTGACGGCCCTGGCCGGGGCGCGCGGCAGCGGCCCGGTGGACGGCATTCGATGGGGCCAGATCCTGGCGCAGGTGGGTCGATTGACCGGCATCCCCGCGGATCAGCTTCACCGGCGGTTTCGGCCATCAAGACAGCCGAGCCGTCGATTATCGGCCCCTCCCCAAACACCTCCCGCTCAAGCGGATGAGGCAAGCGAGCCGAATACACAAAGCCCGCCGGACGAACCGCCGGTGTGCCGGCCGCTGTCGGCGCGGGAAATTGCCGAGCGGCGGCTTCTGGGCGTGCTGCTCGTGCAACCCCATCGTTGGAGCGCGGTGCAAAAGCAGGCGGGCCTGGATGATTTTTCCGATGTCCTGCACCGGCGGCTCGCGGAAATCTACTGGACGCATCAACGCGATGAGGGAGAGCCGGTATTCCATGAATTCCTGGGATCTCTGGAAACCCAATCCCTGCGCGAATTGGCGGTGGTTGCCGTGCAGGAGGTCGAGGCGCTGGATGACCCGGACACCCTCGTTCGAGAGGCATTGGATTATTTCATTGAGGATCGCGGGCAGCAGGAACAACGCAAACTTTTGGCCGATGTGCAACGTAACAACGCTTCGGGCGCGGATAACTTTCTGGAGAAAATGCAGGAGAGCGCGCGACGACCGGATCTTCGGCGCATATAGCTAATTGCGCTGGTTTGGGCGTCCAAAGTGCGAATTTGGGCTTGTTTTGGCGAACCTGATGGGGTTTGCCGCCGTCTTGAGCGTACCGCCATACCCACGGATGGGGCCGCGAGGGCAGTACACCTCCGGAACTTGACGACCTTTGCGTCGTTTGATCGCACCGTCAGTTGGACTGACGGCCGACCTATACTTGATTATTCGGGCGTCAAATTTTAGACGCCAACCGGTGCCGCGAAAGTTTCGCGTTGCAGGGATCGGGAATGGCCCCGAGATCCTTGGCCCGATTTCGCGCACGGTGAATCTTGCGGACCTGGAGCAACTCCAGGCCGCGCTCCGCGGGAAGCCCGCGGCTACCCCGCTCTTGCGCGGGAGATGGTTCGACCTGGTATGAAGGAAGCAACGGTTATCGAATCGCCCCTGATTGGTTCGGGTTCCCAGGAAGAGGCTGACGCGCGCGTCAAAATCCTCCTGGACCTTGGCACCTCGCGCGGATACCTCACCTACGAAGAGCTCAACGAGCGGCTTCCCGATGAAGTCGTCTCGCCCGACAAACTCGATTCACTTCTCATGATGATCGACGAGATGGGCATTAAGCTCATCGACGAAAGCGACATCAGCGATTTTTCGCGCAGCGGCAGAAAGAAAAAGCCGGCGGCGGCCCCTTCGCATGCCCTCGCCGAGGTTGTCGAGGACGAGAACGGCGAAGTCATCGACCTCAATCTCGAAGCCGAACTCGCCGAGGCCTCCACCAAGCGCATCGACGATCCCGTGCGCATGTATCTCACGCAGATGGGCGAGATCCCCCTGCTCACCCGCGAGCAGGAAATCGGCCTTGCCAAGAAAATCGAGATCACCCGCAAAATCTTCCGCTCTAAAGTGCTGGAGAGCGATTACTGCCTTCAGAGCGCCGTGGAAATCCTCCAGCAGGTGGACGACGGCGATCTACCGTTCGACCGGACGATGAAGATTTCGACGGCGGAGGACAACCCCGACAAGAGCACCATCGGCCAGCGCATCCCGCTGAACCTGGATTCGGTCCGCCGAATGCTGGGCCGTAACCGCGACGACTGGGACGCCCTGCGGGATGCGAAGCTGAAGCGCGAGCAGGAGGAAGTGCGAATGGCGGTGCGCCGGCGCCGCCGCCGATGCGTCAAGCTGCTGGAGGAGCTTTCGCTGCGCACCAGCCGGGTGACGCCGCTGATGAAAAAGTTGTCGAGCATCTCCACCAAGATGGTCGAGCTCGAGCAGCGCATCGAAGAGCTCAAGAAGATCAAAGACCCTGGCGAAGACCTCGAAGTCTGCGAGGAAGAGTTGCGCGGGCTGGAAGACCTGGTGCTGGAAAACGCCCAGGACCTGCACAAGCGCGTCGTGCAGGTCCGCAAAATTTACTACAAGTACGAGGACGCCAAGCGCAAGCTTTCCGGCGGCAACCTTCGGCTGGTGGTTTCCATCGCCAAGAAATACCGCAATCGCGGCCTTTCATTCCTGGACATCATCCAGGAAGGCAATACCGGATTGATGCGCGCGGTGGACAAGTACGAATATCGCCGGGGCTTCAAGTTCAGCACCTACGCGACGTGGTGGATCCGCCAGGCGATCACGCGGGCGATTGCCGATCATGCCCGCACGATCCGCATCCCCGTCCACATGATCGAGACGATGAGTAAGCTGCGGAACATCAGCAAGGTGCTGATGCAGGAGATGGGCGGCGAGCCGACCATCGAGGAAATCGCCAAGCGCGCCAAGATGACCGTCAGCGAGACGCGGCGGGTGCTCAAGATCAGCCGCCATCCGATCTCCCTGGACCGTCCGGTCGGCGAGAGCGAGGACAGCTACTTCGGCGATTTCATCGAGGACGAAAAAGCCGACAACCCCGTCGAGTCGGCCACACAGGAAATGCTCAAGGACAAGATCGAGCAGGTCCTCAAAACCCTCACCTACCGCGAGCGCGAGATCATCAAGCTCCGCTACGGCATCGGCGACGGCTACACCTACACGCTCGAAGAGGTGGGCCGCATCTTCAAGGTAACGCGAGAGCGCGTGCGCCAGGTGGAAGCCAAGGCCATCCGCAAGCTCCAGCACCCGGTACGGGCGCGGAAGCTGGAAGGGTTTTTACCGGGGGGAGTACCGAGATAAAAGAAGGACCTCCATGATTCATCCCAGGGACATTCGTGAACTATTAGACAAGGCTCCGTTTGAACCCTTCCGGATCTCCATGTCCGACGGGCACGCCTATGAAGTCGTGGATCCTGATCTGGTTGTTCCAATGGCAACAAAGCTCTTTCTGGCGCTTCCGGACGATCGGTGGAAGTTCCTCTCTTATCAGAACATAACCGCGATTGATGGCGGCGCCGTCGCGGCATAATTGTTAAGCTTTAATGGAAACGGTGCAAGATCCTGATGATCGATCCTCACGAAGAAAACTTCTGGAAGGCAATATCCGTCGAGCGGTTCGCCGCCGAGCAGGGAATCGAGGGGCCGCAGTCGTTGGATAAGTTGATCGGCGCTGCCGCTGATCTGTGGAGCGATGACGAAGAATTCGAGCGGTACGTTACGTCAACGGAACGCCACGATGCCTTCAGTTCCGAATCTGATCGACGATCTTGATGCGCGTTTGTTAGAATCACCCTGATGAAGATCATCGTCGAACATCATCCAGATGGCTATGTGGCTTATCCCCTGGGTCTGAGAGGCGTCGTAGTCGGCGAGGGCAACACATTCGATGAGGCGGTAACCGACGTCACTTCCGCAATTCGCTTCCATCTTGAGACCTTCGGTGACGAAATCCTGGATTCCGAATCGCCGGTGCTTGACGCCTTCATCGCGGAAGCCGAGGTGGCGTAAGGTGGCCAAATTTCCGGTGGATGCGCCAAAAGCCCGCGTGATTCGGGCATTGCAACGGTTGGGATTTCATATTGTTCGCGAAAGGGAGCACGTTTCCATGCTTCGATCGCGCCCTGAGGGGAGTACCACGCCCCTCACGCTCCCAAACCACCCAACGATCAAAGGCTCAACCCTGCGAATGATTTGTACTCAATCCGGGATTTCGCGCGCCGAGTTCGTTGATGCCTACGATCGATCATAATAATCGCATGTGTCAAACCGAGGAATAGGCGTATTTAAGTTTCGGGTTCTTGACAATCCGCTCCCCGTCGATACACTGCCCCATTCTCCCCTACCGGGGAAGGTTCCCGTTGGGGAATTGGATTTCGTGAGAATGACGACACCATCGAGCCAGCGACGGCGATGCGCGACCGCAAGGAACGAATCATGAGCACGTATATGCCCAAGCCCGGTGAAGTGACGGCCAACTGGCACGTCATTGACGCCACGGACCAGATTCTGGGCCGGTTGGCGGCACGGGTTTCGATGATCATTCAGGGAAAGCACAAGCCGACCTACACGCCGCATGTGGATACCGGTGATTTCGTGATCGTGCTCAATGCCGAGAAGATAAAGGTCACCGGCAAGAAGGCGGAAGTGAATGAGTACGACACGTATTCCCGCTATCCCGGCGGCCGCCATACCTACTCCTACAAGCGCATGAGCGAACTGCACCCCGAGAAGATCGTGGAGCTGGCGGTTCGCCGAATGCTTCCCAAGAGCAAGATGGGTCGCAATATTCTGGCCAAACTTAAAGTGTATAAGGGCGATCAGCATCCGCATGCCGCCCAGCAGCCCAGGCCGCTGAAGATGAAAATGAGCGGATCGGGCGTTAAGATGATTTAAGGCACTGACAAAGACATTGTTTTGAAACGAAGAGTTTTTCGGGATTCATCAGGTGAAGCAATCCATGGCTGAAGAAACGACTCAGGCCGCCGACTCCGCCCCCGCCGCCCCGACCGGGCCGCGCACGTTTGTGTGGGGCGTGGGCCGGCGTAAATCCGCCGTCGCCCGCGTTCGCGTTGCCGCCGGTTCCGGCAAAATCGAAATCAATGGCCGCCAGTTGAACGACTACCTCACGGGCGAGCGCGATCGCAAGGCGCTCTTCGGCCCGCTGGAAGTCACCAACACCGGCGGAAAGATGGACGTTTTCGTCAACGCCACCGGCGGCGGCTCGACCGGCCAGGCCGGCGCCATCGTCATGGGTCTGGGCCGGGCACTGGCCAAGTATGATCCGGGACTGGAAGTAGCCCTTCGCGGCGCCGGGTTCCTCACCCGCGACAGCCGAATGAAGGAACGCAAGAAATACGGCCAGATGGGCGCACGCCGAAAGTTCCAGTTCTCCAAACGTTGATCTTATGTCAACGCCCGAGATGTCCGACACCACAACGCACGGCATACGGGTCGGCGCCGCCGGCCAGTATCTGCCCGAGCACTCCGACCCCGGCCAGCCTCAATACCTGTACGGCTATACGATCGTCGTATCCAACGTCGGCGACCGCCCGGCCCAGTTGATGAGCCGGCATTGGATCATCATCGACGCGCACGGCCGCCGCGAAGACGTGCGCGGCCCAGGCGTCATCGGGCAGACTCCGCGCCTCGAACCCGGCCAGGCTTTCAAGTATCAGAGCTTCTGCCCCCTCCGCACCTCCTGGGGCACGATGGAAGGCCAATATCAGATGCAATATGATGATGGCAAGTCCTTTGAGGTGCCGATCGGTCGCTTCTATCTGCGCGTGCCGGCGGAACAAAGGCCCTGATGCTTTTAATCTTTTGATGAAGCATTCCGTCATGGACCTGATTGCCCAAGCCGTCCGAATCCTGGCCGCCGGCGGGCTGGTGGCTTTCCCAACGGAAACGGTTTACGGCCTGGGGGCCGACGCAACCAATGCCGATGCCATTCGGCGAATCTTCGCGGCCAAGGGACGGCCCGCGACCAACCCATTGATCGCACACGTAGCCGACGCGGATATGGCGCGACGATACGCGCTTCATTGGCCGCGCCACGCGCAGGTTCTGGGTGATCTTTTCTGGCCGGGACCTCTGACGCTGGTGTTGGCGAAATCCGCTGAAATTGCCGCTCAGACCACGGCTGGCGGAGCGACGGTTGGCCTTCGGTGTCCGAATCATCCGCTGGCCCTGGAGTTGCTGCGCGCGTTCGGAGGCGCGGTTGCCGCCCCCAGCGCGAACCGTTCCACGCACATCAGTCCGACAACCGCCGAGCATGTGCGCGAGGAGTTGGGCGACGCGGTTGATCTGGTTCTCGACGGCGGGCCGTGCCAACTCGGAATCGAATCGACGGTGCTCGACCTAAGCCGGCCAACGCCGACCCTCCTGCGCCCCGGCTCCATCACGCGCGAGCAAATCGAGCGGGCCATTGGCCCTGTTGAGGTATTCCACGATGCGATAGACCCCACACACCCCGCAGCCAGTCCGGGCCAGCAGGCCGTCCATTACGCGCCGCAGGCGCCGGCTTATCGGTTCTGCCGGGACGAAGTGGACGCTGTCATTCGCTGGTGTGAGGCGCACCCCCGTGCGACGCGAAGCATCCTAACAGTGGGAGCGATGCCTCCGGGGCTTTTGGGTATGACGTTCGACACGCTTCTGGAAGCGCCGGCGGATCCGCAGGCCTACGCACGCGATCTGTACGCGACTCTGCGGAAACTCGATCTTCCGGGGACGGAGGCGATTTTCGTGGAGATGCCGCCCGATGAGCCGGCGTGGACCGCGGTGCGGGATCGAATCCGCCGGGCGACTGTTCCAATCCAAGGGTTTCGGAGCTAAGGGGCGCGGCTTTACAATCCGCCGCATGCAAAAAATGCCACTGGCGCGGCGAAGCGTGCTGCTTTCGATGATGCTGCTGGCCGGCTGCCGCGCGACAGATCGCGCTTTGAACCCGCCGGGCGGGATGCCCCCAGGCCGGCTGACCAACGACACGCGCGCGGCGGTTTTCGCCCAGCTTTGGCCCTCCAGTGAGGACGAAACCTCCGACACCCGGCCCTGGGCCGTGAAAACGCCGGCAGACCGTTCGCCGAAGATGCCCGCAGACCGCGATGGATTTTTCGTCGGGCTTTCGCTCAGCGGCGGCGGATCGCGCTCGGCGAATTTCTCGGCGGCGGTCATGTTCCAGCTCGAGCAGGCCGGGCTGCTGCAACACGTCGATTACATTTCCTCCGTCAGCGGCGGCTCGCTCGCCGGCGCTTACTACTGCGCCAGCGGAGCCGAATGGAACCCGGGAAACGTGCAGACGCGGCTGGCGCATTCGTTCGCCGGCGATGCGCTCTTCCAGACGCTGCTGCCGTGGAACATGGCGGCTTTTTTTTTCACTGACCGCAACCGCAGCGACCTGCTGGCCGAGAGTTTTCAGCAAGTCCTTTTCACGCGAAATGGCCGCGCCCTCACCTACGGCGACCTGCGGCCGGACCGCCCGCGACTGCTGATCAACGCGACCGACCTGCAATCCGGCCACCGGTTTATTTTCTCGAATGAAACATTCGATGAACTCAACTCGAATCTATCGCGTTACCCGCTCGCGTATGCCGTGACGGCCAGCGCGGCGGTCCCCTTGCTGCTTCATCCGGTTACGGTCCGCGATTACTCCACGGTTTACAGGCAATATCGTCATCTGATCGACGGCAGTATTCGCGACAATCTGGGCGTGCAAACGCTGGTGGCGACGTATGCCGCGCAGGTGAATTCGGCGCAGTCCCGCAAGGCTGCCGATCCGTATCCGCATGGCGCGGTGTTTATTATCGTGGACGCCCAGACCAACTTTAACGCCGACATATCCGGGGAGAGCGACCTGGGGTTGATCCTGAATCTGAAGACCGCCCTGGGCCTGACCAGCACGCTGCTCCTCAATCGCGCCAGCTCCGCCACTCTCGCGGAAACCATCGTCAACAGCGCGCCCGGCGAAGAGACCGTGAAGCAGCTGCGCGAGCAACTCAAACGCCTTAAAACCGATGGCTTCGTCCGCATGAACGATCAGCGCGGCCGGTCGGTCAGCGTGATCTACATTTCGTTGTCGCAAATCCACACGCTCAAGCGTCTGCCCACCGCGACGTTCAGCGAGCGAGTGAACAACATCGACACCTATTTCAATATCGCCCCCACGGATGCGTTCAACCTCTATCAAGCCGCCCGGCTCCTGATGAAGGAGAAATTTCAAACAAAAGTGGCCCAGGTGGTGCATGAAATTGAATCGGGCGGCAACACCGCCACGACCAGGCCGGCCTCGCAAAAGACGGGGAATGACGCCATGTAATCGCCACCGGTTCCGTCGCAGTTTCATTCCCTCTCCCGGTACTCCGGGGGAGGGTTGGGGTGGGGGTTTGCACCGCGAATACCGAGGAACAAAGACCCTCACCCTACCCTCCCCCGGAGTACCGGTGGAGGGCGTAAGGAGCCGGCAATATCTGTCGTGCACCCCATTGCCACCCTCGGGCGGTGACACTGCGCGACGAAGGCCTTATTCTTACCGGCATGGAAATCCGTCGCGCGCAATCAGCGGATCTTGAAAGAATGCACGACATCGACGGCACCATTGAGTCATCGCATTATCTCCACGTCGATCGCAGCGGCGAAGGATTGGCCGCGCAGTGGCGATTGGAGGAGCGGCCGCTGCGCGAAAAGCGGATCGAGCGCAACCGCCCCGCCGACGCCGGACAATTTCTGCTCAAGCAGATCGTGCGGGGCGCCGACGAGGGAACCGTGTTGTTGGCTGAGCATGAAGGGCTGATCGTGGCGCTTCTTGTCGTGCAGCCGCTGCCGGATTTTGGGACCACCAAGGTGATCGACCTGCGGGTTGATTTCGATTACCGCCGGCAGGGGCTGGCGATGGCCATGCTATACCAGGTGATTGCTGAATCGCGCGAGCGGGAGTTTCGAGCGGTGGCCGCGGAGTGCCGAACCGACAACATCCCCGCCTGCCGGCTGTTCGCCAAACTCGCGTTCGACCTCGCGGGCCTCGACACCCAGCGGCATTCCAACCACGATCTGGTGAAAGAGTCAGCGACGTTATTCTGGTATGCGGGATTGGGAGGATGAGGGGGAAGTGCTGAGGACTGAGTGCTGAGAGTTGAGTGCTGAGAATTCGGAGTTGAGTGAAGAGAGTTTGGGGTCGAGAATAAAGAACCTCTGGATCCGGTCGCGAATGGGAGCGCGTGCGGCTAACCTTCCAGCCGGAGCCTTGTCTCTGATAGTGCATATGGAACGCAATAATCAAACTAACCACCCCCCCGGTTACCTCCGCCGCTTGCGCCCTCCTCGCACTCAATGTTCTCAGCACTCAGCACTCACCACCTTTCCTGCTACACTACGCATCCCTCAAGGAGCCGCGCATCCATGAATAATGGCTTTCAATTCTTGCTTGCGGTTTTGTCCTCTGTTTGCCTGGCCGCGCCGGCTTGTTGGGCGCGGTTTCCTAATCCGGGGGTGCCGGTTGAAGGGACGGATGATCCAGCGCCGGCTATTTCGAAGGATGCAGGCATTGCGCGCGCGACGCTGCTGGGTATGTACCGGGTGGAATTGGGCGAGTTGTTCAAGCCGCAAGATGCCGACAAGCTATTGCAGGCAAACCAACTGATCGAGGGCTATTTCGAGACCTCGACCGCCGCCGGGCGAAAAACGACCGTGAAAGCATTAGAGCAAACGGGCCTGGAGCCGGGCGTCATCGGCCGGCTCATTCGCGTTCGCATGCACTGGCCGAAACTCGCGCCCGGAACGTACTACGTCAACGAGAAGCAAGGGCCGTTTGATGTTCGATATTTCCTGGGCGTGCCTCAGGGATATGACCGGGCCAGGGGCTGGCCGATGGTGGTGAAACTGGCGCCAATTGAGCCGTTCATCACCAATCCTCCGCCGGATGCAACGCAGGTGACGGCGCTTTACAACGGGTGGATCAAGGACGAACTCACCCTCCATCCCGATGCCCTGCTCCTTATGCCGCTGGTAAACCTTGCCGAGTTGTACGGCCCCAGTTATGGCGGCATGAACAGCGTCATCCAGCCGATGCTCCATGCCGCCGACCGGGTGAATATCGACCCGGCACGCGTTTACCTGATCGGACACTCCACCGGCGGCATGGCCGCCTGGAACCTGGCTCTCAATTACCCCACCTACTTTGCCGCCATCGCGCCGCTGGCCGGCGGCCTGGGGCATGACTGGCAGAAATTGCGGCTGGTGAATCTCCGAAACGTGCTGCCCGTCGTCTGGCATGATGCCGACGATAAACTCCTCAAGATCGCCCCCGCCCGTGCCATAATCAAAAGCCTCAAAAACCAGAAGATCGACGTCGACTATGTCGAGACCAAAGGCCTGGGTCACACCCCATCCAACAGCATCGTGGCCCAGCGATATGAGATGATGCGATCGCGGGTTCGGCAACTCTATCCGCCGCAAGTAACCATCCAATCCAACCGCCCCGAAGTATTGTTCAACCGCAATGACTGGGTGCAGATCTGGCAGGAGGACGATCCCGGCAAGGAAACCCGGGAACTGTTCCGCATGGGGACCGGGCACATGGACCTTTATCAGCGCAGCGCGAAGGCGGATGCCAAGCGAGATGGGAATACGATCACGCTGGCGCTCGATAATGTCGAATCGATGCGGCTGTATCTCAACGATCAGATGGTCGATCTCAAAAAGCCGCTGACGATCATCGTGAATAAGAAACGCACGATCCACGGCGGCGCCAAGCAAAGCATTGAGGAGATGATGCTCGACCAGCTTTTCCTGGGGCGCGGCTGGCGCTATTACACGGCGGTGCTTGATATCGACCTCACCGATCCGGGCGCGACCACCAAGCCGACCACCAACCCCGCGTCCCGCCCAGCCGTCCCGCCCAAACTGCGCACGGGCAGAATCATCGTCGGCCCAGGCGCGGCGGACGGGGATTAGCCGATCATGCCGACCGAAAGCCAATCCAACACTGCGCCAACCGGTGAAGCCGCCGAAGCCCTGCGCGCCAGCGAAGAGCGGTTTCGGCGGGTGGTTGAGAACTCGCCGGACATCCGAGGCGAACAGGGAACTCTCACGGGCGGCGTGACCGTCATCCGCGATCTCACCGAACGCAAACGCGCACAAGCCGCCTTGCAGGAAAGCGAACGACACTACCGCGATCTGGCCGAGCATAACCGCCTGCTGGTGCGCGAAGTCGAGCACCGCGTCGGCAACAACCTCGCCGGCCTCCTGGGCCTGGTCAGCGTGATGCGCGAACGCGCCACGGATGTGCAAACGTTCGCCGACGCCATTGAAAGCCGGCTGCACGGAATGGCTAGTGTCCGGGTATGGGGGACTTGGCCCTCCAGTCTTTCTGGGTAAGCGCAAATAGAACCATATCTCTCAAGGTTCCATCCATTCCGAGACCGTCACTCATGAACTCTCCTTCTCTCCGCATCCCAACTCTCTCCGCGACCTTGATGCTGCGGGAATTCGTGGTGTCGCATCGAATCTCGATTCTCTTGGCCCCCATCACGTCAAATCCAAATTGCGTAATTCCGTTCACTGCCTCGGTGATGTAGCCCTGCCCTTCGAATCTCGTGCGGCACCAGTACCCTATTTCAAATTTAGGTATCGCCCAATCCCGCGGATGACACCCGCTTGAACCCAGGAACAGACCGCTGGATTTGTGAATCAGCCGAAGCGTGATGTCTTCACGCGCCAGGAAGAGGCTATAGGCCTTGCGTGAGTTCTCTTCCGATTTTTCGATGCTTGGACATTCCTTGGCCCAGGGCATCCAAAGGCGCAGAGTCTCAAACGTCTCCAAGATGGCGGCATTTAGTGCAGGCCCATCGCCCGGGCGCGGCACGCGAATCAGCAGCCTGTCGGTCTCAAATGCCTCGGGAATATCGAGCAGGATCGGATTTGCCATTTTTGAATTATCCGCGATCTCAATCGTGGCGACAATGAAATGACAGTTGGGAATGTGGCAGCATGTTGATGGAGGTGGCGCCGGCCCGTTCGTGGATTAGCCCAAATAATCCAATGGCCCCGGCGGCCCTTCAGCCGGGTATTTCCGTGCCCCTCGGATTTGCACATCGGCCGCGCGACTTCATACCCCGGCCATGTTATAATCAAGGTAATTGATCTAGTCGGCGCGGAACGCCGGCCAAGCGTGAATTCTCCACCGCCTCGCATGCCCAAAACCTTCTATATCATTGACGGCCACGCCCAAATCTACCGGGCGTTTTTTGCGCCGTTCCGCGAGTTGACCAGCTCCACCGGCGAACCGACCAAAGCCACGTTTGTCTTCACGCAGATGCTCATGAATCTGGTCGCGCAGCGCAAGCCGGATTATCTGTGCATGGTCATCGACAGCGGCGACGAAACCGTCTTCCGCAAGGAAATCTATGCAGGCTACAAGGCGAATCGCAAATCGCCGCCGGCGGAGTTTTTTCCGCAGGAGCAGCGGATTCTCCAGATCGTGCGCGATGTGGGCGTGCCGATTTTCGTCAAGCCGGGGTTTGAGGCCGACGATCTGATCGCCACGTTCGCCAAGCGGCTGGGCAATCAGGATTACGAGATTTTCCTGGTTTCAAAGGACAAAGACCTTCGCCAGGTGCTCAACGACTGCACCAAAATGTACGATGTGCAGAGCAATGAAGTCATCGACGTAAAACGCCTGGAAGAGAAGGTCGGCTACACGCCCGCCGAGGCCATCGAAATACAAACCCTCATCGGCGATGCGATCGATGATGTGCCCGGTATTCCGGGCGTTGGCGAGAAGACCGCCGTCAAACTGGTCAAAAAATATGGGTCGGCGGATGCCGTCATGCAACACCTCGATGAGCTGACGCCCAAGATGCGGGAGAACTTTCAGCAGTTCGGCAGTCGGATGGCGCTGGCCCGCCAACTGGTCACGCTCAGGGACGATGTGGAGATCGACTTCGATCCCGAGGCCTGCCGATTCACGGGGCTGAATAACGAAGTCTTGCGGCATTATCTGAGGCTGCTGGATTTCACAAGTTTGCTCAGCCGCGTGCCGGCGGATGCAAAGGAACAGGCGTCGTCGGCCGCCGCGGGCGAAGGCATGGCGGGCATCAAGTCCGAAGCGGCACTGGGCACGCCGCAATCGCCACTGGTATTCGAGCAGGGCTTGTTCCCGGGCCAGCCGCCCGCGCCCGCCCGCAACGCGCCGCGCGCCGCGCGATCGCCCGGCACACCCGGCGATGCCGCGTCGCCCGGCCAGCCGCGCGTCTCTGACCCTGTCGCCTCCTCTGCCGATCAAGGCCTATCCACCGGCGTTTCCTGCAAGTACACCCTCATTCATACCGATCAGCAATTCGAGGAATTCCTCACGGAGTTGCGCCGCCAGAAGCGCTTCGCGTTCGACACCGAAACCGATGCCCTTGGAGCGATGAATTCCAACCTGGTCGGCATGAGCTTTAGTTGGGCGCCGGAGGTCGGCTACTATGTGCCGGTCTGCGGGCCAATGGGCTCGCAATATCTGGCGTGCGACCGGGTGCTTGCGGAACTCAAGCCGATCCTGGAAGACGCCGCAATCCGCAAAGTCGGCCACAACATCAAGTACGACCTGCTGGTCATGCGAAACGCCGGCGTCGATCTGCGCGGCATCGCGCTGGACTCCATGGTCGGCGCGTGGCTCGTCGATCCCACTCGCATGCAATACGGCATCGACCGGCTTGCCGTCGAACTGCTTCGATTCAAGAAGGTTCCCACCGTCGATCTGATCGGCAAAGGCAAGACGCAAACGACCATGGACAAGGTGGAGCTGGAGAAAATCGCCTGCTACGCCGCCGAGGATGCCGACATCACTTGGCGGCTTTCCGAGTTGGTCGAGAAGAAACTCGACGCTCTGCCCGCCCTTCGCAAGCTTAGTGATGAGTTGGAAACGCCGCTCATTGACGTATTGGCGGAGATGGAATTCAACGGCATTTCGATTGACGCTGCCGTCCTCAAGGAGCAGAGCGAAGTGCTCGCCGTGCGCATCGACGAATTGCGCGGCAAGATTCACACAGAATCCGGCGGCGAATTCAACATCGATTCTCCCAAGCAACTCGCCGATGTGCTGCATGGCCGGCTGGGCTTAAAGATCATCAAGAAAACGCCGACCGGCGCCCCCAGCACCGATACTGAAGTGCTCGACAAACTCGCCGACCTGCATCCGGTCCCCAAACTTGTGCAGGAATACCGCGAGTGGGTGAAGCTCAAGAACACCTACCTCGATAACCTCACCGGCTACGTCAATCCCAGGACCCGGCGCGTGCATGGCAGCTTCAACCAGACCGGCACTGAGACGGGCCGGCTGAGCATGTCCGATCCGAATCTGCAGAACATCCCCATCCGCACCGACGAAGGCCGGCGCATTCGTCTGGCGTTTGTGCCCGGCGATCCGGTGCGCAACGTGCTGCTGACCGCCGACTACAGCCAGATCGAGCTGCGCATGCTCGCCCACTTCACCGGCGAGCCGCCGCTGGTGAAGGCGTTCGAGCAGGATGAAGACATTCATCGCGCGGTGGCCGCCGAGGTGTTTGGCGTGTCGCTCGAACAAGTTACCCGCGAGCAGCGCGGCTACGCCAAGACCATCAACTTCGGCATCATCTACGGCGTGAGCGCGTTCGGCCTGGCGCGGCGGATCGAGGGCCTGAACGTTCATTCCGCCCAGGAACTTATCAACGCGTACAACAAGCGTTTCCCGACCATCCAGGAATTCTTCAAAAAGTGCGTGGCCGAGGCGCAGGAAAAGGGATACGTCGAAACGATCCTCGGCCGCCGCCGGCCCATCCCCGACATCAACAGCCCCGTCATCCGCCAGCGCAACGGCAGCGAGCGAATGGCGATCAACAGCGTGGTGCAAGGCTCGGCGGCTGACCTAATTAAAATCGCGATGGTCAACATCCATCGCCGGATGAAACGCGAAGGCCGTCCGGGCCGGATGGTGTTGCAGGTACACGATGAATTGGTCTTCGAGACGCCAATCGAGGCCGCCGAGGCCGAGGCGGCGATGGTGCGCGAGGAAATGCAGGGGGCGATGAAGCTGGCGGTGCCACTGAAGGTGGAAGTGGGATGGGGAAAGAATTGGCAGGAAGTGAAGTAGCGGCACTGAAAACGCCAGTCTCCCGATGGGGCGTCTGCCGAATTCCAAGAGCCGAAGGTCGTCATTCTTACGAAGAAGGATTGCCGCCCCATTTCACCAAAGCACTGGAACGCCGTACGCTGCGAATTTCGTGTCGTCGCTGACGAGAATCATGCCTTCGACCAGCGCTTGTGAGATCAACAACCGATCAAATGGATCCCGGTGTCGATCTCCATGCGGAAAAGGCAAGATGGAAACACGTTCCGTATGTTCCGGCGTAATCGCCAAATGCTTGAATCCATTCCCGAGCATTGCCTCTCGCATGAACTGCGTGTAGGGAGTCGCCAAGACATATTTGCCCATTCTAATTTTTATCGAAATTTCCCAATATGAGGCGGGACTGACATGTTTTACGTTTAGCGGGTCGAGTATCGCGGCTTTCGCTACGACACTGAGTTTTGCATCGCCGAGCGCGAACCAAAGCCACGCGTGCGTGTCAAGCAAAAGTTGCATTACATGTACTCTGCAAAGTCATGAAGGTGCTCGTCATCCTCCGCGACGACCGTCAGCATTCCAAGGCAGTTTCCGAATCGAGGCTGCGCGGCAGATTTTGCCTCGGCCGGACCATTATCAATTGCCGCTTTCGATTGGAGCACCATTAAAACGGTCCCGTTCACCCCAAGCGGCATCACCGCCACGTCGATCTCCGAATTTTTGAGCTCGCTGGGCAAGCGCAAGAGAAGACCCAGGCCCGTCGCGTTCTCGGTAAGCAGGACCGGGTCGTTGCCATTGCGCTCTTTTAAGGCGTCGGCAACACGGTGGTCGAGTTCCTCAATGGGGATTGTCTTCATCGGTCACCTTCAGCTTCGCACATGGCGATCGTTTAGATAGGCATTATAAGCGACTTGTGCTTAACTTGCGCGCGTTACCACAACTCCATCTGCCCCCCCGGTCGCCGAAACCCCGCGGTGGACAGCTCCGGGAATTTCCCGGTGATCCCGGCGGCCTTTTTCCCCATGTCGAACATCGTCTTGAGTTGATCCGCCCAAATCCCTTCGCCGTGCATGCGGCTGCCGAAGCGCGGATCATTGAGCTTCCCGCCGCGCATCGAGCGGATGCGGTTGAGGACTTTGTCCTTGCGGTCGGGGAAGTGATTCTCCAGCCAGTTCTCGAAAAGCCCGGCAATCGTCAGCGCCAATCGCACCGGCGTGTACGCCGCACAGATCGCCCCGGCCTCCGCCGTCGCTTTCAAAATCGCGGGCACTTCATGATCCGTCAGCCCCGGAATCACCGGCGCCACCATTACGCCCACCGGAATTCCGGCGGCGGTGAGTTCGCGGATCGCGTCGAGCCGCCGCCGCGGCGCGCTGGTGCGCGGCTCCATCCGCCGGGCCAGATCGGCGTCCAGCGTCGTCACAGACAGCAGCACCACCGCCGCCTTTTGCGCCGCCAACTTCGCGATTACATCAATGTCGCGCGTGACCATGTGGTTTTTCGTGATGATGGCCGCCGGATTCCCAAACTCCGCCAGCACCTCCAGGCATCGGCGGGTGATGCGGAAATGCTTTTCCGCCGGCTGATAGCAATCCGTCACGCCGCTGATCGACAACGTCACCGGCTTATAGCGCGGCGCCATCAATTCCTGCCGCAATAACTCCGGCGCCGCCGGCTTCACCATGATCTTCGTTTCAAAATCGAGGCCCGCGCTGAAGCCCAGGTATTCGTGCGTGATCCGCGCGTAGCAGTAGATGCAGCCGTGCGAGCAGCCGCGATAGGGATTGATGCTGTGCGAAAAGCCGACGTCCGGGCTGTCGTTGCTGACGATGATCGACCGGCTTTTGTCGAGCAGATAAACCGTTTGCGGCGTCGCCGGCCCGCCTTCTTCCGGGTCCAGGTCCTCCCGATCCGGCTCCATGTGCAGGCGCTCGAAACGATTCGGTGGATTTTGAGCCGTGCCCCGGCCTTTGATGGTGGGTTGAATGGGTTGCATCAGGCCACACCCTCATGTCTGACTAAATCACTGGATAATACGCCGAAAAAATCCACAGCTGCAGTCACGCTTTCAGGAACGGTGTTCCACATTCAGGGCAGCGATCCTTGCTGGCCCGCAAGTCATACCGACATTTGGTACATAAGCCGGGCGTTTCCCTCGACGGGCTCGGGTGACGCCATCGCCAGAGAGGGAGGGGGAGAGTGCAAGCCGCGACGAACCAAAATGGGATGGTGAGATGCCACAGTCTTGTGCTTTGAAAGGTCCATCCCGCGTCGGCGACCTCCTCTCCAATTCCACCATCGTAGTTGAAGCGGCCGCCGCCGAATGTGAAACCCACGCAATGCCATGTCGGGGTCTCCAGATCAATCCAGTTGTCAAGATCCTGTAGCTGATATCCGGAATGCTTTTGGAGCGGCTCGAAGTCCGGCCACTTGTCTATCCACTGAAAATGGATGCCGCCCGCGGCAATGGCGATGGCGATCTCATGTTCGCCTACTGATGTGGCGATTAGCCTTGCAACGTGGTAGCTCATCGCCCATGTGCATGAAGATGTGAGGCACACCAGCAGAGAAATCGCGGAGATCGCGGTAACAAGCCACTGTCGCATTGCGTCCACAGTCTACAACAACGGCGACATGTATGGGATAAGACGGATGGCTTCACCCGAAAGCTTCTTGAACCGCATCGAATGATGAAACGGATCGGACGTGAACTGGCGATACGCGCGTCTCGCGGCGGCTTGGTCGGAAGCGCTTAAGGCCGCAAGCCCGCGCCTGAAACTCGGAGCGACGCGCGACGTCACAGTTTGTCCGGGTCCAACGGCTCGCTCCCCTCCGCCAATGCCGCCTGAACAAACTCGTCGAGCTTCGGCCTGAGGCGCGGGTCGGCGATCGTCCGCTCCCATGCCGCATCTTCGTTGCGGGCCAGAAGGAACAGTGCAAAGTCCCTCGGCTCGTTGTGCCTCGGGGAGTTGTTCGCAGATGTTGACGAGTTCTTGTGTCTCGACGCTCATACTTGGATTTTATCCCAGCGACGCGAAACTTCCAGCCAAACCGCCGGCCATTCGTCCCAAAAAAAGATTCGCCGCACCGTGGGCATGTGCGATCTCCAATTCCGCCACGGCATTTTCGGTCTCGCGATCAATTTCAGCTCGTGCGTTCACCCTTTGCAATGCACAATCCTTACACTATCGCTAATGGAATCCTACGCCTCATCCAGCACGACGTTCCCGTCCTCCATCGTCACCCGTCGTCGGGCCCGTTTTGCGACGGCCAGGTCATGGGTCACCATGATGATGGTCTGCCCGCCATGGGAAAGCTGTTGGAAGATGTCCGCGACCAACTCGCTGTTGTGCTTGTCGAGGTTGCCGGTGGGCTCGTCGGCCAGCAGGGCCGCGGGCTCGTTGGCCATCGCGCGGGCGATCGCCACGCGCTGCTGCTCGCCGCCACTGAGGCGGTTGGCGCGACGGCGTATCTTGTCGCCCAGACCCAGTTGCCCCAGCAATTCCGCGCTGCGTTCCATCGCCGCCTCGCGCGACAATTTCCCTAGCTTGAACATCGGAAGGCAGACGTTTTCCTGGGCCGTGAACTCCTTGAGCAGGTAATGAAACTGGAACACGAAGCCGACGTTTTCATTGCGAAGGGCGGCCAATTCCACGTCATTGAGCTTCGACGTATCGCGGCCATCAATGTACACGGCGCTGACGGGATCGAACGGCGCGTTTTCAAAAGACCGGCTGGGCCGATCCAGGCCGCCCAGCAGGTACAACAGCGTGCTCTTGCCCGAACCGCTGGCGCCAACGATGGAAACATATTCCCGTCGGGCGATTGCAAGGCTCACGCCCTTGAGGATGTGGTTGGCGCTGTCGCCGGTGCCCAGGACGCGATGGACATTCTGGGCGCGCAGAAGCGGCGCGGCGCCGGCGGCGTGTGCGGCCTCTGATTTTTCGCCCGCGAATAAGTTGGCGTCGGAGCCGGTTTGTTCTGCCCATTGCGATCCGTTGACGCGCGTCGCGGCCGCCTCCCCGCCGCGTTCCGCATCGGAGCCGGCTCGATGCGCGGACTGCGATCCGTCGCCGCCCGTAGACGCGGCGTCCCCGCCGCGTTCCGCGTCGATTCCAGGCTGATCGGAACATTGCGAACCGAGCGGCGACTTGACATGCATCTGCCGATTCGAGTCCAGCGGCGCAGCGCCGACTGCATCCCGTCGCGGGCGCTCCATGGATTGTTCAATGTGCCCCACGGATCACCTCCACGGGATCATACTTGGCGGCGCGGCGGGCGGGATAGACGGCTGCCGCCAGCACGACCAGAATCGACGCGACGAACGCCGTATAATAATGCCGGGCGTGGTCGCTCATCAGCAACCCCTCGGCATGCACCAGCCCCTCCACCGTGATCGGAATCCGCCGCAGTCCCTCGATCGCCAGCTTCCCGCAGATCAGGCCCAGGCTCGCCCCGATGACGCCGATCACCAAACCCTGGAACAGGTAAATCAGCGTCACGTCCGCGCGTGAGTAGCCGATGCTTTTTAGAATGGCGATGTCGTTCACGCGCTCAAGCACGGCCATGATGAGGATATTCAGCACGCCGAACGCCGCAACCACAAGCAGGGCGCCGGTGATGATGTAGGTAATGAGGTCCTGGATTTTGAAAATCTTAAGGAAGTTGGCGTTTGATTCCTGCCAGGCCTCGGTGCGATAACCGGCGATCGACTCGATCTGCGCCGAATACTTCTCGGCTTGCGTGTAGTCATCCGTGCGGATGACGATTTCGTTGATGATGTTTTTCTTGTTGAGCAGCGTTTGGGCGTCGTTGAGCAGCATGTAGCCGCGTGAATAATCGACGGGCGTGATGCCGGTGCGGAAGATGCCGACGACGCGGGCGGTTGTTTTGCCGCCGTCAGAGCCGGCGAGCAGAAGCGAATCATCCAACCGCGCGCCCAGCACGTCGGCGACGCCCTTGCCGAGCACCACGCCGTCGGCGGTTGTGCGCAGGCGCGGGAACCCGCCCTGGAGCATGTCCTTGGCGATCGTGGTGACGCGCACCTGCCGTTCGGGCTCGATGCCGAAGATGGTGAGGTTGATCGTTTTGGTGCCGAAGGTGGCTATGATATTTCCCTGCACCGTCGGCGCGGCGGCCACGATTCCGGGTATGCGCCCCAGCGCCGCCAGCAAGCCCGCTGGATTCTCGATCTTGCGCACCTGCTCGCGCGGCTTCACCCGCTCCACGTCCAGCAGCGCATTGGGATCCTTGTACACGCGCTCAAGAATCGGCGTGCGGGTTTCGCGCGGCTCATCCTTGATGGTGATATGCCCGGATGATTCCACCGTCTCGATAATGAACTTGTCCTTGAAGCCGTCCATCATCGCCGACATGGAAATAAACATCATCACGCTGATCGTGACGCCGGCAATGCAAACGGCGGATTGCCGTTTGTGCGAGAGGAAGTAACGCAAGGAGATGAACCAGAGCATGTGGAAACGGGGGTCAGGATATTTCGCGTGAAAGCCGTCGAATTCCGAAACCCGAATTCCGAAATCCGAAAAAGAAAGTCATACGGAAATCGGCGTCTTGCAACCTCTTTCCGATGTTTGTGTCGCGTCAATTGGGCTGGCTGCCATGACATTCGGATTTCTGAATTCGGAATTCGGATTTCAATTGAATCCCTTAAACGTCGAATCCGTCTTGGGCGTGTTCAGGCCGGCGGCGGCGACCGGGTCAATCCAGGCGGTGCGGACCGATGCGCCGTCTTCGATGTTCTGGATGGGGCTGATGACGATCGGGTCTCCAGGATGAAGGCCGGCGAGAACTTCGACGCGCTCGACGCTTCTGATGCCGACGAGATTGTTCCCCGGGACTTTCTTCAGGCGGCCATCGCGAACCGTATACAGCGCGCCGTTTTGCAGGGCCTGGGCGGGGGCGATGGGGGCTTTGGCTTTTGATGCGATGATAAACGCCAGCTCTCCGGTCATCCCGGCACGCAGCGCGGGCAGTTGCGGCGTATTCGGGTCCACCGTCACATCCACCTCGAAGGTCCGCCGATCCGGGTCGGCTTTATCGTAAATCTTCGTGACCGTTCCCTTCATCGACGCATCGGGAAATGAATACAGCGACATGAAAACCGCCTGTCCCTCCCGCGCCTCCTTGATATTTTCCTCATCGACCTGGGCCCGCATGCGCAGGTTCGCCGGGTGGACGTCGGCGACGCGCATGATCTGGTCGTTGACGTTGAGCCGCGAGCCCAGCGGAATCGGCCGATCCAACACCACGGCATCTCCTTCGACCGGGCTGCGAAGGGTTTGCAAATCAAAATTGCGTTGTGCCGCGGCGAGGGCGGCCTGCGCGATTTGCAAATCGGTTTGAAGTTGGAGCATGGCCGCCGACCGCTGCGCCTTGAGCGATTGACCCTGGCTGGCCAGTTCCTGCACATGGTCCGCCGCCTTCTCCACATCGCTGGAGGAGGCCCCACGCGGCGCCATCTCCGCCATGCGATGCGCCTCGCGTGTGGCGTTGTCGAGCATGGCGACATTCGCCTTGAGCTTGGCGTCAAACTCCAAAAGCACCGGCGACGTTTTCCCGTCCGCGCGGCGGCGAGCCAATTCAAGATCGGCCTGCGCCTTGTCCAGCGCGAACTTCAATTGCGGATATTCCACGACCGCCAGCACATCCCCCTTCTTCACCCGCTGTCCTTTTTCCGCGACGCGCGTGATGACGCCGGCGTTACTGGTCTTGATCGGGTATTCCGTCACCGGCTGCACATTGCCGGTCGCGTAAAACGACTTAACGACGCGGCCTTCGACAACTTGAGTGACCATGACCACGGGACGGCTAAACCAGAAAAATGCCAGCCCCACTGCCCCCGCCGCGACGACGAGCGCACAGGCAATGACCCACTTCGCGATGGTTTTGCCACGGCGGGTTCGCATGGTGAGACACTATACGCCAGAGGTTTGTGAAATTCTTCACAGTATCGCGCATCCTTGTGATAATGTAAACTGCCATGTTTGAAGGGATGTAGTTGTAGTTTCGCGGCGTACTTTGCAATCTTCGCACTCTACTTTGCAAGACTGCCGGGCGCGCACTTCAAGCCGGGCCATTGTGGCCGGCTTTTCAAACTTCGATCAATTGTCCATCGAAGGGTTTACGAATTCCCTTCGATCGCGCCGCCCGCCCCGCCCCTGCGAGGTGAATGTCCGCGGGTGGCTCTGCCGTCCATCAGGGCGGCGATGCCGCCCTCTCTGTAAAGTTCGTCCCACTTGAAAAGCGAGGCGCGGCACACGTCCAGACCGTACGTTGCGTGAACGTGCAAGAGGAAGCGGGCGGTGATTTGGCTTTCGTGATAGCCCAATTCCTTGCCGCCGATCTTCGCCCACATCCAGCGGCGCACGCATACGCATCGACGCATCGCCGATGTGTGATTGGCCCACTGATCGACGCCCGCCGCGTCCAACTGCTCGAGCATTTCCATTTCATCGCCGGTGTTATAAATCTGTTTCGCCATCCTGGCCTTCCGTGTCCTTTTCAACCCGCCATCGCGGCCGCCTGGGCCGGCTGG
>DASRLH010000227.1:0-10645 GCA_035648595.1 Tepidisphaeraceae bacterium | reverse complement strand
CTTAAGTCCCCGGACGTCCTTGTCCTGTAGTTCCTGTTCCATCGTCCCGGATCGTGCCACGAACCCGCCGCCAGCGCAATACGGCTTTTGTTAGGATCGCCGCCCCGCCATCAATCGCCGTGCCGAACGGCATTAACGATTTGTCGCACGCGGCCCTCCAGACCGACGACACAGGGGCGACGTACTCGTACGGTGGGACCAGCAATTTGCAAGGCGAAGGCGATGGCGAACTCAGCGGCGGTACGTCCAGGATCGCCTATAATATCATTCATGATATTGCTGGCAGCGCAGTCGCGGGCATCTTCCTCGACAACTACTCCAACTCCTATTTGATCGATCATAATGTTGTGTATAATGTGGCTACAGCGCTAAAGCTCAACCAACCTAGTCTGAATAATTTTGTTTACAACAATACCCTGGATGGACTGACATACAGCATCAATGCAGGCGGAAGCCCGACCGGAAAAAATGGAAGCTTTCCCACCGTCGTGCAGTACAATCTTCTTTTCCCGGCACCACAATCGCCCCAAGCGAACGGGAACATGGTCGTCATCGACCCAACAAAGAACACGGAAACCTCCGCGCGGCAGGCTGTTGTCGTCCGCCCATTCAATCCCGCCGACCCGAGTGTCAAGCCAGATTACCACCTAATTGGGCATATTGTCGGCGCACCAATAACGGATAACCCGTACGACCCGCTCCTAAAGAAAAATGTTACTATCGTGGTCACCACGGGGACGGCCCCTGACCGCGGCCCATATGAGTACGAAAATGTGCCGGCCGGCGATACCGCGAATACGGTAAGCGATCCGCACACGCTGTTCATGAAGCCGGGCGCGGCACTCAATGAGTTCGGCATCATTTTTTCGCTCAGCCCGTTTGATGCGTCTGGTGTCGCCTGGTCGCTTTCGTGGAATCCGGTTCCCTACGCCCAGGGTTACGAGGTATTCAGCGGCAACAGCGCCGACATCGGTTCAATGACCTTGCTTAAGTCACTGCCAAGCAACGTGGCGTCGTATGCACTTGAAATCTCCGCTCCGTGGGTGCCGTGGTCCGGTGCAACCTATCAGTTCTTTGCGGTTCGCGCGATCGTCTCGGGGCAAATACTCAGCGATCCCTCCAATAGCGCGTCCTGGGGAACGTGAGGCATTATCGTACAGCGTGGGCAACTTGAGTCGAGATTAATCGGGTGCGGGGCGCCACACTTGGAGGCTGAAATATGAGTCCCCTTTTCAAGCGTACGATGCGTGATAGACGGAAAGTCCCGGCGCTCGGAGTCAATATCGAGTTTTTGGAAAGCCGGCTGCTGCTGAGCGCCGGGCAACTCGACGCGTCGTTCGGCACCGAGGGAACTACCTTCGGGCAGCTCTTCCCCGGCGGGTATTCAAACTGCGAGGCATTTCAGCCTGACGGGAAGATCATCGTCGCCGGAGCAACGCGCCAGAGCGGGGGGGCATTCGCGCTTGCCCGGTTTAATGCCAATGGATTGCTGGACAGAACATTCGGGGACGGGGGGCGCGTCACCGATGACTCGGCGGGCACGATGATCCAGGCCGTCGCGCTTCAACCCGATGGCCGCATCGTTGTCGCCGGGATGAGCGGCGGCATCACCGGCCCCGACGTCTTTACAACCGCCCGATATCTGCCCAATGGTACACGCGACGCAACATTCGGCGCCGACGGCGTCGCGACCCTACAGTTCTTTGGCGATTCCTCGGACGCCAATGCCATCGCAATTCAGGCCGATGGAGACATTGTGGTGGGCGGGGAGGCGCACGATCTGAACGGCGGTGGCCGTACGAACTTCGCGCTGGCGCGGTTCACCAGTTCAGGCGTGCCGGACAAGACGTTTGGGACCGGTGGTGCCGTCACGAATTTCCCCGGCCGCTATGGCGGAATCATTAACTCCGTACTTCTGCAACCGGACGGTAGGATTATTGCCGGCGGCGAGGACGCAACCGAGCCGAATGGATTAATCTTGGAACGATATAACCCCGACGGCACGCTCGATGGCTCATTCGGCACCGGCGGGACTATCATCAGCAGTTTGGGGGCGCCGGCACCCGGGCCGGCCTATTCCTTCGGCGCCGCGCTGCTTGCAAATGGGCAAATTCTTGTCCCCGTGATAACTGCCGCCAACTTATTGGGAGTGGCCCGGTTCGACACTTCGGGAAGCATTGACACGATGTTTGGAAACGGCGGCATTGCTCTAATGAGCGGGCAAAATGCGCAAACGGATTTTGGCGGGCCTGCCACCGTTTTGGTTCAGCATGATGGGCGCATCATCGAATCGGCCCAGGGCGGGACTGGCATCGGCGCCTTTTTCTCGGGAGCGTTCGCGGTTGCACGCTTCACATCCAATGGAAACGTTGACTCGAGCTTCGGAACCGACGGGCTGGCTGAGACGCCGCTCGCGGCGAGTTCCCTCGCATATGCCGCGCTGTTGCAGCCCGATGGAAAGATCGTGGTCGCCGGCGTGTCCATCGTCGGACTGAACACCGGCGCCGACCAGAGCACCGACTTCGCCCTGGCCCGCTTCATGCCCAACGGCCAACTCGACGACACCTTCGGCTTCCACGGCGCGGCGCAGCAGCCCAATGGGTTCACCGGGGACATCAACGCCGTAGCGGTGCAGGCGGATGGGAAAATCCTCACCGCCGGCAGCGAGTTGGCGCCCGATCCGAGCAAATGGACGGATGCCGCCATCGCGCGCTACAACCCGGACGGGTCGCTGGACACCAGCTTCGGCGTGGATGGGCGCTTCTTTATCCGCGTCGGCAGCGACGCGGTTTTCAATTCGCTGCTGATCGAGCCGGACGGGAAGATACTGGCCGGCGGATCGGGGATGGTGGGCAAGACGCCGGAGTTTCTGCTGGCGCGGCTTAACGCCGATGGGACGTATGACCACAGCTTCGACGGCACCGGCGTGGCGCAACTGGGATTCGCGGGGTTCCAAAGCCAATCCATCGCCGCGATGGCGTTTGGGACTGGCGGGAAGATCATCGTCGGCGGGACCGCGACCGACGCCGCCGGCGCCGACGCCTTCTCCGTCGCCCGCTACCTGCCCGATGGCCGGCTCGATCCAACCTTCGCATACGGCGGCAGGATCGCCGGGCATCCGCTGGGGATGCCATCGGAGGAATTCGCCCTGGCCGCGACCACCGACGGCGGCGTGATCCTCGCGGGCTCCATCGGCGGACAAGCCGGCATGGTCCGCCTCGACGATCGCGGCAAATACAACGCCGCCTTCGGCAATGGCGGAGTGCTTCGCACCGCGCTCTCCAATGCCGCCAGCCAATGGGCGATCAGCGCCATCGCCCTCGATTCCCAGGGTAATATTGTCGCTGGCGGCGGAGGATTCGGAGGGCTCCTGGACGCCAGCTTTCATCAAGTGGGCCTCTATGTGGACGGACCGTCTTTCCTCGCCAAGTACTCGCCGCTGGGCGTGCTCGATCCCTCCTTCGGAACCGGCGGCCTGATGACGCAAGGGCCCAATCTGATCGGCATCAACGCCCTGGCCCTGCAACCCGACGGTAAAATCGTGGTCGGCGGAGTTTACTATGATGGCTCTGTTCTGATGCCCACAAGCGGTGACGAGATCGTCGCCCGCTTTGACTCACATGGTTTCGACACCACTTTCGGCGTCAACGGCGTCGCCGACCTGCTAAACCAGCCCTACCCGAGCATCGGCGATCCGACCGTAACCACCGTCCCCATTCGCGGATTGGCGATCCAGCCCGATGGCAAAATTCTCGCCGGGGCGTTTGATCTGTTTCGGCTGATGGGAGAATAGCCACCAGACGCTTATCGAATGTGCAGACGCGGGGATGGCCGTCCCAGGCCGTCCACGAAAGCCGGCGAGGATGAGGAGCCAGAACCGTGGCGGTCCTGACTGTGCCGTCTTGTTCGCCCATGACATTGCCCGCCAGCCACATGTATACTCGTTGGCGCAAGTGGAGCGGTGGATGCGATCACGTCTGGCCGAGGCCAATCGGATCGTTCCTCCCCAAACCGGAGCAACACATGCGATGCGCACGGCGAGGCGGGTTCTCCCTGGTTGAATTGCTTGTCTGCCTGGGCATCGTCGCGGTGCTCCTCGCGATCCTGCTGCCGGTGCTGGCGCACGTTCGCAAATCCGCCCGCGCGACCGTCTGCCTGGCTCATCTCGAGCAGTGGAGCCACGCCTATCAAATGTACTTCGACGAGTACAAGGGCCATACCCTGCCTCGGAGGGAACCGACCATGCTCCATTGGTGGGAGCAGCTCGCGCCCTACAACAGCGACGTCCGCGGCACACTCATTTGCCCCGAGGCCTACGAGCCGCGTCCAGGGCCCAACGACCCCGGAGGCCAGAACAAAAAAAAGGGCTCGGCATCTCACGCGTGGTGGCTAGGAACAAAAAGCGGCACTGAATGGGTCGGCAGCTATGGGTTGAATTGGTGGGTATACGCTAATTCTCCCGAATCGCTCCCCTTCATCCGATTTCCGGCTCGGGAGGCTGAGCGGGTGCCCTTGGTGGGCGACTGCTGCGAGATGGAACCGGATCCTCCCCGAAACGGCGAGCCGCTTCCGGAAAACCTCCAACAACCCGTGCCGCTGAAGTTCTCGGGCGGGGTAGCGGAATGCTGCGTGGACCGCCACCGGATGGCGGTGAACTTTGTGTTCCTTGACGGCCACGCCGAGCGGATGCCGCTGGCGGAACTGTGGAAGTTGCGCTGGTCCGAGGACTTCGAGCCGCGGGACGTGGTGCTGCCAAAGGAATGACGGGCATGGGAGTTATCATCCCAACGCATCGTCAGGGTCGTGTTGCTTTAGTGGCAGCCTTGACCGTCAAATCCGCCGGACACGCGCACCTGCAATCCGGGCGGGGAGCGTAAACAGTCTACTGGCATAGGGCTGGCGGATGGAGGTGGCTTTTATTAACTGTAATTGTTTAGCGTGTCGAAACGCGCCAAACTCGTGTTTTTGAGCGAATAACGAGGTTTTTCGGTAGTCTCACGACGAAAAACTCGACCAAATCATGCACCTGCCGCTCGTAAGTCCTTGTCAAATAAGGAAGCTGATAAGGTGACATCCATCTGTGACATCCATCTTAATTGGCTGCGATAAAAAGATGGATGTCACCTTATCAACTTCTGGCGATGGAGTCCCTGGTTGGAGCAGACCTTTGGTCTGCTCCAACTCAAGTGGGATCCAAGCCGCCTTCCGCGAGCGAACGCATGAACTTTCTCCGAGAGCCGGATGCGGGAAATCCGCACGTCCGGTTCGATGAGCGGGACGTGGAAACGGAGGCGCCTCGCGCCACCGCGCCACGTCTCGACTCTACCGTCCTCATCCCCTGTTCCCGGTGCAGAAAAATTGGAGAAAAAGAGTGGCTGTCCCGGGTGTTCACGGATGAAATTCGGATTGCTAATGATATAATCCCGACATGTCGAGCGTTTATCTGGAAACCAGTTTTTTCAGCGAATGCTGCACGATCCGCATGAGTGAGATGGCGCGGGGCCGAAGGGCGACCAGTCGCTGAGATGCTCGTGGCCGAAAGGGTCATGCCTGGACCGGCCAATGAAGGGGATGCGTTTCATCTGGCCGTCAGCATCGTGCATCAATTGGACTATCTGTTGACATGGAATCAGAAGCACCTTGCCAATCCGAACAAGCGCACACATTTGACGATCATCACCGCCCGCGCGCGGCTGCGCTTGCCGGAACTTGTCACACCCGATTTAATGCGACTGGAGTAATCCGATGAGTGCAGATTCTCAAAACAAGACGGATCCATCAGAAGAAACCGGAGCCGCCGACGTGCGTCGGGTGCGCGAGAAGATCGCGGCGCAATATCACGGTGATCTGCGCGAGCACATTGCTGACACCAATCGAATCGTCGAGCCGCTGATCGAAAAGTTGGGACTGAAGCAAGGCATTCCGGCGCGACAAGATGACCGGCGATCAGGAACCGAAGGTTGAACGGCCGGCCAACTGCGTCCGGTGGTAGGGGCTGAAAACGGGACAGTCACGATATTGACCTCAGCGATATTGGAAACGGAACAGTCACGGATATTGAGCTCAGGGAAGGCTCCGAGTGAAGTATCGTGACTGTCCCGTTTTTTTCAGACAGATGGCGTTTTTCCTGATTCAGGGCCTGGCGGTGATCGCCACGCTTCGTATTCGGCCGCGCGGCTGGGCGGTGGCGCCGGCCATCGTACTCACCTTCGCCTTCAACCTTTTGACTGCCCGACTTTTCCTGGCGGCGATGAACGCGGTGGCGCCGTTGTTTGCCGGTCGTGTTCGATGATGCCGACGATCGCGCAATCGTAGTGTTGCGAGCGATTCATGGTTCCCCGGAACCACAAAATGGCGCGTCGGGATGGACTCCATGAGCAAACGATTGGCCGAAGGTTATCGACTGGCGAATGGGACGTGAGCGCGGTCCACGCCCATGTTTCGCCGTCGTTTCCGGTGGTGCCCCGGAAGATCTCATGCCTTTTCAACGGCTTTCCATCGCGTGGGTCAATCGGTGTTGAGACGTAGATAACCTCTGGATGGGCCGGATCAACGTCGGCCAAGCCGGTGTAGTCCTGCTCGGCGGGCCAGAGGCAGGCGCCGAGCCTGGCCGCCTCGTGTACGTGCCATTTGCCGCCATCGAACGCCGCGTAAAGAAGCCGGTGGTCGGAGAAATTACTGTTTTCCGGCTCGTCGTTCGCGCGGGCCGTAAGCAACGCGAACAACCTCCCCTTGGTGTCGCGCCTCAGGCAGACCGTCCATGCGTGTGTGAGGCGAGCGTGTTTGAGGACAGTTCCCGCGGCGAACACCTTCGTGAGGGCCGTCTGGGAACGGCCCTGGCTGTGCAAAACATTCTCCTCCACGACAATCCCATCCCCTGTGTATAGCTTTCCGCCTCGTACGTAACCGTGATAAATATTGTTGTTAAAATCGCGGGGGTGGTGGTCGGTCGTGATGAAGTCTATTCGGTCAACTCCGTTCGAGGCATACTTGGTATAGCCATTGACATAGCCCACCCGGCTGTTGGTCAGCAGCTTCCCGCCATACTCCCATGTATCGCCGTAGTCGGGTGAGGTGAGAATGGTCGGATCGGTGTTCGCGGCCCGGCTGAAGTCATACGTGCGCTTCTGGGCGGAAAGATAAAACAGGTTGTGATAGGTGACGTGGTTGGTTTTGTTGAGAAACGGCGTCCAGTCGAAGCTCCGTTCCGGACCCCATTGCGAAACATCATGCGGCCGGGTCGAGATGCGCCAGTAACTGAAGCTGTCCTGATTGTGGCGCGAGTACATCGCCAGATACCTTCCGTCCGGCCGAATGAACAGAGCCGGCGTGTTGTGATCATCCTGTGGCAACAGTGCGTGATGAAGAACCACGCGGCTCTTGGTTTGGTCCTTGAGCCGGAAGCTGACTACATCGACATCACCGGCGCGCTGATCCCCGGCCTTCCCCTCGAAGGAAGCGATGGACGCGATGAGCAGCGTGTCATTGGCCGGGTCATGTATGACTCGCGGGTCCTGAAACCAGCACCAGGCGCCGTTGTCGTTGAAGACGATCAGATGCGCCGCCGCCCGCGCCGCGGGATCGCCCGTCGGCGGCGGGGCGTGATCTTCGGGGGCACGAGGCCCCAGCAGATCGGTCAATATCGGTTTGAGCGCATCGGCCCAGAGCTGATAGCCCTTTTGCGTCGGGTGGATCTTGTCGCGGTTCATCACGCCGGGGAGGAGCTTGCCGCCGGCGTCACACAGCTTGTCGTTGATGTTCAGGAAACGTACCCGCTTGCCGTCGGCGAAGCCGGCGAGCTGCTCGTTTATTCTGTTGATGATGGGCATCGCGGCGGGATTGTCGTTGCGCGGCAAGACCGCAGTGAGAATGATCGTGGCCCGCGGAACCTTCGCCTGCATGGTTCGGATGATCGCCTTGAGGCCATCGACAACTTCTGCCGCGCGGGCGTCGGCGCCTTCGGCGGGTGGTCGGCTGCCGACATTGTTGGTGCCGGCCAGCAGGACGATCACCATTGGATGAAGGTCGTCGAGCTCTCCATGTGCAAGACGCCAAAGAATGTTCTGCGTGGTATCCCCGCCCCACCCGAAGTCGGCGGCGTCCCAGCCATTGAAATTCTTACTCCAGTTCGCCAGTAGTTCCGGGTAGTCAGTCGCGCCCCAGCGGCGGACAATGGAATCTCCCTCGAAATAGAGGTCGATGCGTCCGGCCTTCGCCTTCTCAAGCAATTGCGAATGCGCTTCGCGCGAGTTTACATCCGATCGCGGCATCGGCTGGTCCGCCGGAGGTCGCTGGCCCGCGGCTTGGGAGACCCTCCAAACACTCAAGACTAACAGGAAAATAAACGGGACTGTCAAACTTTGCATGGCATTAAAGGCTCCTATTTATTCACATGATTCCCCAGAAATCGGTCGGCCCAGGGAATGAAGTACTTCCAGTTGGGTCCATCGGTGTGGCCGCCATCGTGCTGCCGCCAGGCGAGTTGCCCGTCAAGCAGCCCGACGTTGACGGGCGGCATTTTCGCGTGAAGGTAATCGTCCCCAGCGCCCAGGTCTCTTGCTCCAAGCAGTCGAAAGACCGGCCCCGCCGCCACGGCGGCCATGAAGCTTCCTTTATGATCGAGCCATTTGGCATCGCCCCGCTCGGGAATGCCATAGCTGATGAACGTGAGCCGCGGCGCGCACAATGCGATCAGCTCATGCGCATCCACGGGCAGGTCGCCGGCGTTTTTGCTGCCAAAGACAGCATCGGATGCACCGTACTTCAGGAAGTTACCCGCCATCCAGTGGTATTCGCCGGAACCCGTGAGGCTCTCGACGGCTTCGCCCCAATTTCGGCGATGGAGCTTGGCGCCGCCTTCGCCGGATGATCCCACCAGAACGGCCGCAAACCGCTGGTCATATGCCATGCTCACCAGTGCAGCCTTCCCGTATCGTGACACGCCCTCAACTCCGACCCGCCGCGCATCCACCGCCGGATCAGTCTCGAGGTAATCGAGCGCGCGCGAGGCTCCCCATGCCCACGCCCGAAGCGCGCCCCAGTCTTGCGGCTTGCGCGGCTGGCCCTTGTTGAGCAAACCGATAATGCCCTTGGTGAGTCCGGCGCCGTTGTCGGCCTGGATACTGGTGGGAATCAAGGTTGCATAGCCCCACCCATCCGCGATCAACTGCTCGGTTGCCGGCGGATCGCCTCCGGGCCCGCCCGGGCCGCCGCGAGGACGGCGCGCTGGACCGGCGCCCGCCGGCAACGTCCGCGGCAAAGCGCGTGACCCGGCTGGGCGCGTCATAGCCATCGCCGGGGGCCTCGGCGGAAAGCCAAAGAAGCTGAACATGATCATCACCGGAACCGGCTTGGCCGCATCCGCGGGGGTGACCAGCGTCATCCGAATCTCCACGCTGATCTGGGGACACATGGAATTGTCGACGTGTCCGATGAGCTGCCTCACGAGCGTGGGGCGCCCGTCTGCATTCCCGTTCGAGCGGCCCGTCACCCTCCACACAACCCTGGGCACGTTCGCCGGCACCCGTCCGAGTACCTCGCGATCAAAGTCCTCCATGATCTCGGGACGGCGCTGGGTCCACCACATCCCGGCGGTGGTGACCTTCTTTCCATCCTTGGTTTTCAGCACGTCCGGCAGATTTGGGAAGGGGTTGGCCTTGGACTCATCGTAGTTGGCGTGATTGGGCGCCTTCTCGTTGCCGCTGGGGCCAGGGCGCAGCGACTTTATACCCAATTGCTCCATCATGTTCCGGTGGTCCTGGGCGGCGGTCCAGTTGAGAGGCGGCGCAGTGGCGGGCGCAGTCGCCGGCTCCGCCGCCGCAACGTGGCCCACGGACGCCAGCATCCAAGCTGATCCAAACAATCCGGCCAATAAACGTAACATCGGTTTCCTTCTGTTTGTCGGGCTCGTCGCGGCGCAGGATCATGTTGCTTGCGGTCTGGCGATTGTAGCGACCCGCCCGCGATTGAATAGCGCGCCTCAGCCCAGCGTGGTGAATGATCGGCCACGCGCCACGAAGAGGTAGAGCACCGATCCGATCAACGGAAAAACCAGGATCAGAAAACACCACAAGAGCTTTTTGTCGTTTTTCATCCGCGAGGTGACGCAATCGATCAGCATCCACAGTTCAAACACGAAAACCAAAACCGCGAAGACCGCCCACAGGGCGCCGTTCCCCGGCAGCGTGCCCCAAAGTGCGAGCATTGGAACGCCGTGGTACATGAAGAACCTCTTTCCAAAAAACGGATGCCATCATATGCCAATCACGATGAAACTTGCGAAACCCGCCGCGATCCGTGAACCGGCGGGTGGCCCGGCATTATGATCCACCGCATGGGCCAGCGTGCATCATCCATCGAATCACCTCCCGTGGCAGCGCTGTTTCTTGAACGCGCGCTGATCTTCAATCTGTTCATTCATGCCGTCGCGATGGCGTCGATGGCTGGATTGCTGCTGGCGGGCATGCCGGGGGGACCCACCGGCAGTCCCTGGGCCCGCGTCTCCTACTGACCGTTGCGCAATGAAGTTTAAACTTTTGGTATGTTCAATCCGGCCTGTTTAAAGAATGCGTGGACTAGCCAGCACTTGTTTCTGAGGCGGTTTACCGCCATATGGAGCTGCTCGTGAAGCTGTTCGGCATCTTTG
>DASRLH010000226.1:0-14679 GCA_035648595.1 Tepidisphaeraceae bacterium | reverse complement strand
GGTTGAGCGGGAAGACGTGGACGTGGTACTGGCGGCGGTGGTGGGGGCGGCGGGGTTGCCGGCGGTGCTGGCCGCCGTGCGGGCGGGAAAGACGCTGGCCCTTGCGAATAAGGAATCGCTGGTGGTCGCCGGCTCGCTCCTGGTGCCCGAGGCGCGCAATCGCGGCATTGCTATTTTACCAATCGACTCGGAACACTCCGCGGTGTTTCAGGCGGTCCATTGCGGAAAACGCAAGGAGATCCGCCGGGTGATTCTCACCGCCAGCGGGGGGCCGTTTCGGCAAACTTCGCGCGAGCAGATGGAAAATGCAACGCTCGCCGACGCCCTCAATCATCCCACCTGGCGCATGGGCAACAAGATCAGCATCGACTCGGCAACCATGTTCAACAAGGCGCTGGAAATCATTGAGGCCTGCTGGCTGTTTGATCTGCCGCCCGAGCAGATCGAGGTGGTGATTCATCCAGAGTCGGTGGTGCATTCGATGGTGGAGTTCGTGGATCATTCGGTGATTGCGCAGCTTGGGCCGCCGGACATGCGCACGCCGATCCAGTATGCACTGACGTATCCGCATCGCGCGGCGGGCATCAGCCGGCGGCTGGATTTGTCCAAAGCCTTTACGCTGCATTTTGAGCCCCCTGATTTCGCGCGTTTCCCCGCACTTCAACTGGCGTATGACGTAGCAAAGAAGGGCGGAACCGCCGGCGCGGCGCTAAACGCGGCAAACGAGGCCGCCGTTGCCGCCTTTGTGGATGGCGCCGTTTCGTTCGGCGAGATTTCCCGCCTCGTGCGCCTTACAATCGACGCGCATCAGGTTCAGCCCAATCCCAGTCTGGACGCTTTGAACGGAGCGGATCGCTGGGCACGCGTAAAGGTGAAGACGCTCATCGGCCAGCGAAATCAGGATTAACACGAAGAAGGATTAACCACAAAGGCACGAAGACACGAAGAAAAGATTCTGACAATCATAAATATCGAATGCCGCGCTCTGCTGAATGATGAGTGGCAAGTGACTGAGAACTGCAATCTGGAAGCGGTTGTTAAGGAGCTATCATGACTCGCTTTCGCCCTATGGTGGTGAAAATCCCTCATACACGCTTTCGCATCGAGAATTGATTTTTCTTCGTGTCTTTGTGCCTTCGTGGTTAATCTTCTTCGTGGTTCATTCTCTTACACACACCCCCAACCGCGGAACTCACGCATGCCCCTGATTCTCTCAATGGTATCCCTGGCCAACGTCGGCATGATCGCCCTCATGGTCTTCGGATTCGGATTCGTGATTTTCTGGCATGAGCTGGGCCACTTCCTGGCCGCCAAGTGGGTGGGAATTAGAGTCGAGCAGTTTGCGGTGGGCTTCGGGCAGGCGGTCTTTTCCTGGCGCAAAGGCATCGGCTTTCGCGTCGGGAACACGCAAAAAGATTATCGCCAGCGCATTGAACAACACCTTTTGGATCGCCAGAAGCGGCAATCGCAGGTTGATGAAAAGCCGGATTTCACCGATGCCCAGCGCTCCGGCGCCGCCGAGGAATTGGCGTTGGGCGAAACCGAGTATCGGCTAAATTGGATCCCCCTGGGCGGCTACGTGAAAATGCTCGGCCAGGATGATCTTCGGCCCGATGCACAAGCCGACGATCCCCGCGCCTATAACCGCAAATCCATCGGTGCCCGCATGCTGGTGATTTCGGCGGGCGTGGTGATGAACGTGATCCTGGCGGCGATCATGTTCACGGCGCTGTTCCTGTTTTTGGGTTTCCACGTTCCTCCCGCCTGGATCGGGAATATCGTGCCCGGCTCGCCGGCGCAAAAGGCCGTGGCGATCACGCCCAACACCGAGCCGGGATTGCGGGTGGGCGACCGCATCATCACGTTTGATGGCAAGCCGCAGGCCGACTTCACCGAGATCATGCTCAACACGGCATTGGTGAAAGAGGGTGTGCCGGTGAGGCTCGCGGTGGATCGCCCCGATACGCCGGCGGCCACTTCATTTCATCGCGTGGAATTCACGGTGGTGCCGGCCCGCATGGGCGGGGACAAGGGATTTTTGGCCATCGGCTTTCAGCAGCCGCGCGAACTGCGCGGGCCGACTCCCGACAAGACCGATAAAGAGCAGTTGGCAAAGGCGGAAAAGCTCATGCCCGCGGATGCTTTTGCCGTTAAGCCGGGGGACGTGATCACCGCCGTCAACGGGCAGGCGGTCGAGCCGCTTCCCGCGGACGGAGCGTTGAATCACGATGCCGAGATCAGGAATGTAATGTTGTTCGACAAGGCGGTGCAGGCGTCGGACGGAAAGCCGATCACGCTGACGCTTAGGGATGCCTCGGGCGCGACGCGCCCGGCAGTACTGTCCACGCATTTCGAGAACCCCTTCAACCCGCCGTTCGAGATTGCCGGCATGCAGCCGCGTACGGAGGTGGACGGCTTTTCGGATGATTCAACGGTGAATGCGCCCGATAAGCTGCACATGGGCGATGTGATCGTGTCAATTAAGTACAAAGACCCTCTGCCGCATCCCACATTTGAGCAGTTGCAGGGCCGTCTCACCCTCGCCGGCGAGGCCGCCCAGCCATTCAGCATTATCGTTCTTCGGGACGGCAAGCTGATGGAAGTCGCCGGGCTCAAGGCCAGCCTTAAGGTCGATAAGGATCATTATGGAATGGGCGTGACCCTTCACTCCGACGAGAAGCAGGCCCTGATCGCCGGCCTGGCCGAGAAGGGCCCCGCCGCGCTGGCCGGGCTTAAGGAAGGCGACGAAATCACCGCCATCGCCGGCCACCCCGTCGCCAACTGGTTCGACGTGAAACGGTTGCTTGGGCAGGCGAAGGCCGGCGCGACGGTAAAAGTCAGCTACAAACGGCCCAACATCCAGGCTGTGCGGGAAGCGAGTCTCACGCTCGACAAGGATCAGCTTGCATCGGTTCAGAACCTGCGGTTCATGGTCGAGGCCCAGCAGGTTTCGTTCGCGGAATATAACATCATCCGCAAGACCAGCAGCCCCCTGGTCGCCACGCGATGGGGCATCACCGAAACGCGCGATTTCATCTTGCAGTTTTACGTGACGCTCCAGCGCATGGTGGATGGTTCAGTCAGCCCGTCCAACATGATGGGCCCCGTCGGCATCTTCATCGGCGGCGCCCGTTTCGCCGAGAAGGGCGCGGACTGGCTGCTCTGGTTCCTGGCGATGATCAGCGCCAACCTCGCCGTCGTGAATTTCCTGCCGATCCCCGTTGTTGATGGCGGGCAGTTCGTCTTCCTGATCCTCGAAAAGATCAAGGGCAAGCCGCTCTCCCCCCGCACCATGGCCATCGCCCAATACGTAGGTCTGGCATTCCTCGCCGGCGTCGTGCTGTTCGTCACCTGGCATGACATCATTCGAAGATATTGAAGCAGCCGGGGCCAAAGCTCCAAACTAAATCGTGACACGGGCGTCTCGCCCGTGCGGGTTGCGATTGAATATCACGTTGCATCGAGCGAAATAACCGTCACCCGGGATTGCCACCTGTACGCGGCAGGGCGGGTGGCGTTTTACAGGTCCGCCAGTATCCGCAGGTCGCCCAGAGCCCGAGCGAGTACCCCCTTCTGGCGAGCCGTCCACCATCGCGGCCGCACCGGGTCAAATTCCCCACACCCGAACCGATCCGCGATTTCGCGGCGCAACGTGTCCATGCCCAGGCCCGTCGTAGCGACCGTGGCAACCGTCCCGACAGCGGAGAGGTCCCACGCCGCCGACTGATCGGATTTGTTCGCGACGCGCAATGCCGCCGGCCATTTCTTTATCAGCGCCGCCTGCTCGCCCAGCGGGAGCGTGACATCGAGTATGAGTACGACCAACTGCGAACGCGCGATCGGCACAACGCTGCGCTCAATGGCCGCGCGCTCGATTTCATCCTCGGTCTCCCGAATTCCCGGCGTGTCCATCAGCATCACTGGCAATCCGTCGATGTTGGCGATTTCCCCCACCCAGTCGCGCGTGGTGCCGGCGAGGTCGGCGGTGATCGACCGCTCGCGCCCGAAGAGCTGATTGGCCAGCGTTGATTTCCCGACGTTGGCCGCGCCGACAATCGCCACGGTCGGCGGATGCAGCAGGTTCCACAGGCCCGCATCCGCCAGCACCGCCTGGATGTCATCGCCTGAAGGCCGGCGTTTGAATTCGTCCCAGGCGACCGCTTGCGCCAGCAACGCGCGCACGCCCAATTCGGTTTTGGCATTTGGAAGGCCGGCCTGCACCTCGCGGTCGAGCGAGGAATCGCCATCCATCAATTCCAGCGGCAACTCGGTTCCGCAAGACTCGATTACCTCGAATCCCGCACGCCGGGCCAGTTCCAGCATGGATCGCACGACCCACGGCCCGCCATGCAGATTCACGTCCGCCCCCCCATCGGGCAGGGCGATCACCACCGGATCGTCAAGGGTCCGTTCCGCGTCGCCAAGTGTGCCATGCACGCAGCGGTCCACGTTTGTGGGTTTTGAAAAATGATCGCGCAGGAATGCGCCGGTCGCAGGACCGACCAAGCGCACCACCGCGATCGCGGCCGAACCGGGCGGCGTCAAGAGAGTGGCGATATTGCGGGTATGATCCATGTGTCATAACCGAGCGTGATTACGGGCCGCTCGTGGACGACAAGAGCAGGACGGATCAAGGCCAGCCAGAGCGGAGAGCCGCCAACCTCGATCGTGACACGGGCGTCCCGCCCGTGCGTGTTCCCGCGGACCTTCAGGTACTTCAATTTCCCGCGTTCCCAGCCATCCGCACGGGCGAGACGCCCCGTGTCACAGGTACATTCTCGCTCGGCCTCGGAATGCGCTCGATTCTCCTCTGTATCATTCGTCCGAATCCTTCAACCGCTCGTTCGTAAACGCCATTGCAATCCCATACAACGTAAGGTCGGGGGCGATGGCATGGATCAGTTCCCAGCCGTCGAACAGTTTTTGCGCATCGCCGCCGGTGGCGATGACGTCGGGCCAACTGCCAAGCTGGGTGGCGTAATTCTCGATCAATTCCTTGACCATCCCGCGGATGCCGTGATAGACGCCATGCACAATTGCGCTGGCGGTGTTGGCTCCCCAGGCGCCGGCGGGAATCGCGAGGTCCGCTCGCGGCAGGCCCACGACCTTCTCGTGCAAGGCGTCGAGCATCATGGACGCCCCCGGCGCGATCGCCCCGCCGAGGAACTCGCCCTGGTCGTTGCAGACATCAATGGTAATGGCGGTGCCGGCATCAACCACCACGCAGGCATGGCCCACCTGCTCGTAACTGGCCGCGATGTTCAGCACGCGATCCACGCCGGTTTTCTCCGGCTCATCGGTCAACACGTTGATCGGCAATTCCAGATCCCGGCCCACCCAAACGATCCGCCGGCCCGTCGCCCGATCGACGGCGTCCTGTAGCGCCGGCTCAAGCCCCGGATTCACCGAAGCGGCCACCACCGCCGCCCCATCGTTGGCCTCGATACGCCCCCAGGCATCGGTGATTGCCTGCGTCCACTCCGCCTGTTGCCCATGCGGGATGCGGCGAACCTCGCCGAGTTCGCCCATCACGAACGTGCCCATCGCCAGCCGCGAGTTGCCAAGGTTCAAAACCAGTAGATTGATATCCATGCCGGAATGATAGCCTGCCTCCGAGTATAATAACGGCTGGAACGCACTTACATTGCCTGCGACTTTTGGGCAAACCGATCAGGCAAAAGTGAGCAGCGGCCGCCAAGTCTGCATCTTCGACATCGGAGGCAACAATTACCGCCTGATCGCGGCAATCCACTACAATACTGGCAAGGTGTTTGTTCTGCGCATTTTGACCCACAAGGAATACGACTCGGAGAAATGGAAGCGTGAGCTATGAGCAGGACCCTGCCGACCACACTGAATGAGCCGGATAGTTACATGGGGCTGGTGAGCCGACTACGGCTTCGGCCGATCCGCACGAAAGCGGATTACGCGGCCGCCGCGAAGCTGGTTGACGAATTGGCAGTTCGTGGCGAACGTGATCTTGACGAGGGCGAACGCGACTATCTTGAGGTGCTCTCGAAACTGATCGCCGCCTATGACGATGAGCATTATCCCGTCGCGCCCGATAGCCGGCCTGCAAACGAGAAGTTGAAGTCGCTGCTGCTCGAGCAAGGAATGACGGCTGCGGACCTATCAGAAGTTCTTGGCATCAGCCGATCGCTGGCGGGGCTTATATTGAACGGAAAACGCGGAGTTACCGGCGATTATGCCCGAAAGCTCGGGGCGCGCTTCAAAGTCGATGCAGGCTATTTTCTTTAAGAACTTCGCGTTCCACTTCATACGTCCCGCCCCGCGCGGAGACGCCGCCAGAGCTCTACAGGATTTACTCCGCGATGCCGTGGCGAGTCTCGGCGCGACTACGCCCAAGAATCTGGCAAGGTCAGAATCCAAAATCAGTACCCCGCCTCTTCATCCTCCGCGCGAATTTCCGTCTCGACCAGGTCGGACCACGCCGACAGTACACTCTCCTCCGCGCCTGCCGCGATAAGGCGGTCCATCACGAGGCCGGTTTTCGTTTTTAGCTCCGGGAACTTCAGCAGCAGCACGGCCAAATCACGCCAGTCGGTAAACGATTTTGGGGCGCCCCGTCGGCTCTGGTATGTAATGACCTTGGAGGCCACCAGTTCCGGAGGGGTAAGCACCAGCACCTTCTCCACGCGCTGTGTCGGCGGAAATGCCACTACTGGCCGCACGTCCACCAGATGGCGGTTCTTGGGTTTTTGGAGTTGGAAGATTCGATAGCCGATTCCCCCGCGCACCTCCCGGACGCAAACTTCAATGTGAAACTTCTGGTTTAGGTGTTGCCGAATTTCCTCCGCCAACTCGGCGGCGCGCGGGGAGAGGATATCGACATCCTGCGTGGCCCGCGCCTCATCGACGTAAGCGTTGACTGCCTGAGCGCCGAAGAGGGCCGCGTCGTCCCTGCCGCGCAGAAAATCGATGACGGCGGCATGGACGATCGCCAGCGGATGCGGCTCGTGCATCACGTACTCCCGGAAAAGCAGGGGGCCATCGCCAAACATGGGTTGATCTCGCCAGCGGGTCGCCAGTATTGGTGAATGATACGGCATGAACCGGTGCTTCACCAAATATGCCTTCACCAACTATGCCGTAAGGGTGCGGCCATCTTTCGTGGCACGGGCGGCTCGCCCTTGGCGCGGTACGCCGCGGCGTCGGCCGGTACTCCGGCCAAACCACCCGAGCGCAGCGACCGATGGCTTCACGCACCAACAAGAACGCTTCGCTCTTGCGCCTTCGACTGAGAGTACCGGTCGAACATCGCGGCGTACCACGACTCCACGGGCGATCCGCCCGTGCCACTATTTCCGGCAACGCCCTGCCGCAATCAGGAACCTTGCGCAGAACACTTGGTGGCAACAGCAAAACCTGGAAGTCCACTGCCTGTAAGGTCATAATGGTCAAGAGGTAGACTGAAAGCACCGGTTAGCTCGCCAGTCATTGCGAGCCCGACTCGCACACGGTTTGTCAACAACCGGCGATTCATGCGTCCGCTAATCAAAGTTTTTGGCCGATAGTGGATAGTCGGCGCCAAGCGCGATACGATTGCCGCCTTCGCCGGGTCGGCGAGGGGTGGTCTTGCATTTTTCGTCTGCTTTTAGACTATGCACAGGGATACAATGGTTGTTCACGAAGCTTATTTGTCGCGCCGGATCGTTTGGCGCGTCGCGGGGATTATGGCGGCCGCCGCGCTGGCGGGGGCGTTCGGTTGCAAGCGCGGCGCGCCGCCGGCGGTGATGGACCGGCCGCCGGCGCCGGTGGTCGTTTCCACCGCCGTCTCGCGGGATGTGCCGGTGTATCTCGATGAGATCGGGAAGACGGCGGCGTTTGAGATGGTCACCGTCATGCCGCAGTTGGCCGGGCGGATCGATCAACTGCATTTTGTTGACGGTTCGGAATTGAAGCAGGGGCAGTTGCTCTTCACGATCGATCCGCGGCCGTTCAAGGCCTCATTGGACCAGGCGCAGGCCATGCTGGCCAAGGACCAGGCGACGGCAGGCAATGCCGAGCGCTATGCGCAGCGGCAGGCGGATATTTTCAAGCAGAAGATCATTTCGCCCTCGGATTATGACACCGCCCGTTTTGCCGCCGAGTCGGCGGCGGCCGCCGTGCAGGCCGACCAGGCCGCCGTCGCGCAGGCGAATCTCAATCTCGAATATTGCTACATCAAATCGCCGATCAATGGCCGTGCCGGGCAGCGGCTGGTGGATCCGGGGAACGTGGTGAAGATCAACGAGACCCCATTGCTGGTGATCCAGCGGCTCGATCCGATTTACGCTGATTTCACGATCAACGAGCGTGATCTGACGGCGGTTCGCCGCGACATGGCCAGCCACACGCTGCATGCCTTCATCAAGGAGCCCGGCGACAGCGACGAAGGCCGGGAGGGCGAGTTGACCTTCCTTGACAACGCCGTGGCCGACGCCTCGGGGACGATCAAGCTGCGGGCGACGCTGGCGAACAAGGATCGGCGATTTTGGCCGGGGCAGTTCGTGAACGTGCGGCTGGTGTTGCGCACGATCAAGGATGCCGTCCTGGTTCCATCGGGCGCCACGCAAACCAGCCAGCAGGGGGATTACGTCTATGTCATCGGCGCGGGCGATACCGCCGAGCAGCGTTCGGTCGTGCTTGGCCAGCGGCAGGGCGAATCGATCGTCGTGCAGACCGGAATGAAGGCCGGGGAAACCGTTATTGTCGATGGGCAGATTCTGGTGATGCCGGGGAGCAAGGTGCACATCGTATCGAACGCGGCTGAAACCCAACCAAGCCCGACCACGCAGCCTTCGACCGGGCCCGTTGCGGGGCCCGCCACGCAACCGGTAACGTTGAACAATTCGAGCGCGGATTGGACAGGCGGCCCCGCGGGCACGCAGCTAAAAAGCGCAGCGGGTGCGGCGTTGATGAAGAGGTCTTCGGCAAATAACGTCGCGTTGCGCGCCAATGGGTCAGTGGAGGGGGCGCGATGAATCTTTCGGAAATTTTTATCCGCCGGCCCGTCATGACCATGTTGCTGACGGTGACGGTGATTCTGTTCGGCGTGGTCGCGTACCTCAAGCTGCCGGTCAACGATCTGCCATCGGTGGATTATCCGGTGATCCAGGTGCAGGTGGCATATCCGGGGGCCAGCCCGCAGACGATGGCGGCCAATATCGCCACGCCGCTTGAGCGCCAGTTCATGCAGATCCCCGGCCTCGATATTGTCACCTCCAAAAGCGGGCAGGGAAATACCAGCTTCGTTTTGCAGTTTAAGCTCGAAAAGAATCTGGATGGCGCGGCAACGGACGTTCAGACCGCCATCTCGCAGGCCTCGGGCTCTTTGCCGCCGGATCTACCCGCGCCTCCAATCCTTCAAAAGACCAATCCCAATGATCAGGCGATCATGTACCTGGCCCTTGCCAGCGATACGATGACGCAGGGCCAGGTTTACGACTACGCCAACACGCAGGTCGGCCAGCAGATCAGCATTCTGCCGGGCGTGAGCCGGGTGCAGGTGTATGGCACCAAGTCGGCGATCCGCATCAAGGCCAACCCCTCGGCCCTGGCCAGCCGGGGCATGGCAATCGATGATCTGGCCCGCGCGGTGCAGGCGGGCACCGCCTATCGCGGCGCCGGGCAGGTGGATGGCCCGCACGATACCATCCTTATCCAGCCCCAGGGCCAGCTTGAAACCGCCGCGCAGTACAACAATCTGATCGTCGCCACCCACAATAACGCGCCGGTCTATCTGCGCGACGTGGCGACGGCGATGGACACCGTCCAGGATGAGCGCATCAAGATGCGTTTCTGGGCGCGCGGGATCGGCTCTCCGTCGGCGACGGTGGTCGTCGCGGTGTTTCGCCAGGCGGGCGCGAATGCCGTTCAAGTTTCCAAGGCGATTCGTGATCTGATTCCCACCATGAACAAGGAGCTGCCGCCTTCCGTGCGGCTCGCGTTGATCAATGACCGCGCCGTTTCCATCGTCAATTCCGTCAGCGACGTGCAGGCCACGCTCTATATCGCGTTTTTCCTTGTGGTGTTGGTCATTTTCCTGTTCCTGGGCCGCGCCCGTGATACGCTTATTCCCGCCGTCGCGCTTCCGTTGTCGCTGCTGGTGACGTTCATGGCGATGTGGGCGCTGGGGTACAGCCTGGACAACCTCTCGCTGATGGCCCTCACCCTGGCCATCGGTTTTTTGGTGGACGATGCGATCGTGTTCCTGGAGAACACCGTGCGCCGAATGGAGCATGGCGAGAAGGCCCTGGAGGCGACCCTCAACAGCGCCCGCGAAATCAGCTTCACGATCATGGCGATGACGATTTCGCTGGCGGCGGTGTTCCTGCCGCTGGTATTGATGCCGGGGTTGATGGGGCGCATTTTCCGCGAGTTTTCGGTCACGATCATCATCTCGATTTTCGCCAGCGGGCTGGTCTCGCTGACGCTCACGCCGATGATGTGCTCGCGGCTGCTCGCCCACCGTGGCGAGGGCCGAAAGTCGATGTTGGAACGCGCTTCGGGCGCGATCGAACGCCGCGTGCTGGCGATATATGGGCGATCGCTCACCTGGGCCCTGCGCCATCACTGGGTGTCGGCCATCGTGTTCGTGCTTTGCCTGGCGGGGACGGGGATTCTACTTAAAGTGCTGCCCAAGTCTTTCCTGCCGATCGGCGACAGCGGATTCGTCTGGGGATTCATGATCGGGCCGGATAAAGCCTCTTACTTGCAGATGCGGCAATATCAGGACAAAGGCGACGCGGTGTTGCAGAACAACCCCGCCGTCGCCGCCACGTTCACCATGACCGGCAACGGGCAGTTCCTCAGTTATAATCAGGGGATTCTGCTGGCGTTTCTTGAGCCAACCGCCCAGCGCAAGCCGATTGGCGACGTGGTCGGCCAGCTTTACGGCGGGATGTCGCAGGTGCCGGGCGTGATGGCGTTTTTCCGGCCCATGCCGGTCCTTCAGATCAGCACCGGCGCGGCGGCCACCGGGCAGGGGCAATTCACATTCGCCATTTCCGGCGTCGATCCGCGGGAGGTGTATGCCGCATCCGGAAAGCTCATGGGAAAGTTCCATGAATATCCTGGTTTTCAGATCATCACCAGCGATTTCTACAACAACCAGCCGAACCTCAACATCCACATTCTCCGCGATCAGGCATCCACATACGGCGTGAGCGTGGCGCACATCGAGAGCATGCTCGCCAGCGCTTTCGCCCAAAATTATTCGTACCTGATCAAGCGCCCCAATGACGAGTATCAGGTGATCGTCGAGGCCGCCGACAAGGACCGCGAGCATCCCCAGGATTTGTCGCGGCTGTATATCACCACCGACGACGGCAAGCGCACCGTGCCGCTTACCGCGATCACTCAATGGAGCCAAACCACCGGCCCGCAATCGGTGAACCATCTCAACCAGTTCGCCGCCGTGACGTTTTCCTTCAACCTCAAGCCCGGCTACGCGCTGGGCGATGCCACGGATTACATCAATAAGGTTGCCGCGCAGGTCGTGCCCGCCAGCGTGACCGGCCGATTCCAGGGCGAAGCCGAAACCTTTCAGGAGACGGTCAGCAGCCTGGCGATTCTGATGGTGCTGGCGGTATTCGTGATGTACGTGATCCTGGGCATTCTCTATGAAAGCTACCTGCATCCGATCACGGTGCTCTCCTCGCTGCCGGTGGCGTTGGTGGGCGGCTTGGCGACGCTGTGGCTCTTTCACCAGGAGGCGTCGCTCTACGCCTACGTCGGCATGTTCATGCTGATGGGGATCGTCAAGAAGAACGGCATCATGATTGTCGATTTCGCCCTGCAGCGCGTTGGCGCCGGCCAGAGCGCGCATCAGGCAATTCACGATGCCAGCATGGACCGCTTCCGTCCGATCATCATGACCACGATGGCGGCCCTGATGGGCGCGCTGCCGATCGCCCTGGGCTTTGGCGCCGACGGCGAAAGCCGCCGGCCGCTGGGATTGGTGATCGTCGGCGGATTGCTCGTTTCACAGTTCATCACACTTTATGTGACGCCGGTGATCTACCTGTACCTGGAGGCATTCCAGGAGCGCGTGCTGGATCGCAACAGCTTCTTCCGTTCGAGCCGCGCCGGCGCGATGCCGACGATCCGCCAGGTACTGCCAATCGAGCCGGCGCTTGGCGGCAATGGGCATGGATGAGGCAATCTGAGCAAGAAAGACTGCCACGAATGGACACGAATGAAGAGGCAACTTTGCTGTATCACGGGCGTCCCGCGATTCGACTGAGCTCATCGAAGTCTCGTGCCTTGCGCTTTAGGATCGGAATATTGCAATTTCCTACTAACGCGCCATCGGCACGGGCGGGACGCCCGTGATACGTGGTGCGTTTGAGTTTGCCTGACGGTCCGTTAGCGGATCGGCTCCGGCGTCACCTTCAAATCTACAAGGATGGCGCGCGTATCGCTGATGGCGGTTTTGGTGGCGGCTGTTTCTTGCAGATGGGACGCAATGCCGCCAAACGACCCCGGCATCAACCCCATCGCGCTGGTCAGCGGACTGACCACCATGCCGGGGGGAGTGAAGGCGCCGAACAGAAATCCGCGTGACGGAAGCAGATTGGGTTGTCCCCGGCGATCGGGCACAAGGCAGATTTCCGCGAACAACACGACCGGGCTTTGCGGCGCCAACTGGCCATGTTCTGACATTGGGGAGAATTGCGCATCTATTTTTCCGCTGGGGAGGATTGGGCCAAATGGATAGTGAAAAGCGGTCTTCTCCAAGGCGTTCCCGGGATGATAAACGATGGAAGCAGCCCACAGCATTCCCGCTGTGCAAATCTGGCTGTCCGCGCCTGAGTATTCAATATGAGCGATGATCGGAGCATATGGATCCAACGCCGATGCGTGTTCGATGACCACCGAATCCAGTGAAATGGGCGCCGGGGCGGTGCGGATGGGCCGGCGGGGATGCTCGGCGCTTGGCGCGGGCCCGTTGCCGTGGCGAAACCCGGCAGTCGGCACGGCCAGGCGCGCGGCCTGCTCATCGGTCAGTTGGAAACTGAAAAGCTCGTGACTCCAGCAATGGATCAGAAACGGTTTTCCCGAATTTGTCAGTTCCGCCCCGATGATAAAATGCGAATCAAGGCCGCGCGAATAATCCGCATCGAAGAGCTCCAATATCTTCAAGGCCGCGCCCTGGCTTGATCTCGATAAGGCTCGCGCCGTCCATTGAATCAACGATTCTCTCAACATGGATGCTCCGATAGTAGTGCGACGGATAGCATGTCAATTCCGCACATGCGAACGCGCGCTGAATGAAATGTCAACCATTGTTACATATCTGCCCATTTTCGTCCCACGCTTAACGTATCCGCGCCGTTGCAACACGGCCGGGCTCTTCACGGTACTATCTGCGATCCGAGAAATCACCGATCACAGGAGCCAACCCAATGCGCAATATATTTCGCGGTCTTTTTTTTGCCATGCTGGGTCTTTGCCTGGCGGCGCCGGCGTGGGCTGCCGACACTACGCCACAGCCCCAGCAGCCGGGGTTGGCGGCGAATGCGGATTTGGCCGGCCGCAAGAAAATCGTCTTTCTTTCCGGGCATCCCAGCCACGGCTTCGCGCAGCACGAGCAGTACGCCGGCTGCATGCTGCTGGCCAAGGACCTCAATGAAAACGTCCCGCAAGTTTACGCGCAGGTGTACAAGCACGAATGGCCCAAGGACCCCCACGCCTTCGACGGGGCGGCGGCCATCGTCATTTTCTGCGACGGCGGCGAACAGCACATGGCCATCCCCCACCTCAAGCAACTCGATAAGCTGATGAACAAGGGGGTGGGACTGGGCTGCATTCATTATGCCGTCGAGGTGCCCAGGGATAGTGAAGCGGCACGCGATTTTCTCAAGTGGATCGGCGGGTATTTCGAGACGTTCTACTCCGTCAACCCCGTCTGGACCGGCAACTTCAGGCAAATCCCCGCCGAGGAAGTGACGCGCGGCGTCAAACCGTTTACAACCCACGATGAGTGGTACTACCACATGCGCTTCCGCGACAACATGGAAGGCATCAAGCCCGTGCTCAGCGCCGTTCCCCCCGACAGCACGCGACAAGGCGGCGACGACGCCCACGGCGGCAACCCCTTTGTCCGCGCCGACATCGGCAAGAACGTCGCGGAAACCACCGTCTGGATCTCCCGGCGCGCCAACAATGGCCGGGGCTTTGGCTGCACCGGCGCTCACTATCATTTCAACTGGGCCAACGACAGCTTCCGCAAGGCGATCCTCAACTCAGTTCTCTGGATTGCGCATGTCGAGGTGCCCGAAGGCGGCGTGAAATCCAAAACGCCCACCGCCGACGAACTCCTTGAAAATCTCGATCCCAAGACGCCGGATAAGGGATTCTCCAAGGAGAAACTGGAAAAGCAGATCGAGCAAATGAATGGGAAATGAGTGAGACCAAATCACGATGCGGGGGCGCCCGTGAGCCGCTCATCGGCAGCCTTCTTCGTGACACGGGCGTCTCGCCCGTGCGAGTCACCTTGGAATCGAGGATAGCTTAATTTCGCAATTCCCGGCCCATTCGCACGGGCGGGACGCCCGTGTCAGTGCGCCTGGGAGTGTATCAGGTCTGAGGGGTGCAAGTCCCCTCCGAGCGGACGTTGGCCGCTCGTAACCAATTGCAACTGCGTCGCCGCGAGGCGGGGTGGAGAGCAGCAGG
>DASRLH010000225.1:0-9834 GCA_035648595.1 Tepidisphaeraceae bacterium | reverse complement strand
GCGTTGAGGCGTCGGGCCGGAGGGCGAACTTGGCGGGGGAATCATCGTTCACTGGATCAGTGCCTCCGTTGGCCCGGGGCCGTCTCTTTGCAATGGCTCCAATACGACTCGTGAAAGCCTTCCGCCCGGCAGCAAGAGCCGATTGATAAGGACGCGGCTTCGCCGCGGCAATGAGCGGGTGGATTTTTTAAGGCATCTACTCGGGCGTCCGCTGGCGTGGGGGTCCATTCGGCCATTTCCGCCATGCTAATATTAATATGAACGCGGTATCGCAACGTCCTGACTCGGCAAGAAAGCGGCCCCCGGCTTTAGGCCAGGGGCCATGCGCGCTAGCGGCGCGCCCTCGGCCTGACTATCCCTTGTTGGGTCGCGTCCCCGCGGAGCCCAACTCTGTTTCATCAGGCGGGGGCATGGTATCCCGGAGCGGGTCTCGAACGCAAATGGATGCAACTGCGAGCGGGTGCAGACGCATGGGCCGGGCGGCGCCCACCCTGGCCCTCCCCCGGAGTGCCTTGAGAGGGAAAACCAGGCGCCACTAAAACTTTCGTGTGCACCGCCAGCGGACGCCTGAGCCGATGCCTTGAAAATCCAATCCCACGCCGCGGAGCAGCCTCGTTCAGGGCCGGAAGGGTTAGCTCGCCCTTTCCCGGGCGATGAGCCGTTGAACCTTTTGGACCAGTTGGATGGGGACGGCCATCATCGTAGTTGCAGGATCATGGTACGCGGCTCGCGCTTCCGCTATGGCCTGTTCATCGGTCTGGTTTTCGTAGTGCGCGATCACCGCCTCGACGCGCTTACGGTTCCAGCCTTTTGGGTATTTGTTCGGATCCTTTTTCCGCGCGGGGGCTTTCCCGGGCGAGGATTGGTTGGAAGTTTTCTTTCTCATGTCGTCACTTTAGGTCGGAAGTGGAGTCAAGCGAACAATTCCCCCTTCTCCGCCGCGACGAGCCGGTCGCGTGCCTGTCGCATGAGCGGCAGCAAGGCGGTGAAGCTAGCGCCTTCGTTGGCCTTGTAGACGCTTTCGGGAAGGAGCAGGTATTCCCAGGCGGTTGGCTGCACCAATAGCGCCGGCGGCGCGACGCCATCGATGCTGTTGCACCAATGGTTGGCGGCCCGCGCCTTGAGCCCGACCGTCGGATGCTCCATATCTTTGTCGCTCTTGGTTTCCAGGATGAAGCACGCCTCGGTAGTGCGGAGCAGAAAATCGACTTCATAGTTGCGCATCAGCCCCGAAGGATCGCGATAGGCGATGGTGAGGGCGTGCTTGCGCTGCAACTTGCACCAGGCGAGGACTTCGGGGGAGCCGTCGAGGGTCGTTTCCATGACCTTTCGTTCCAGCCCGCCGAAGCGGGAAGCGAAGCCGATGCGCGGATAGATGCACCGGCGGGTGGGGACGGAGCTTTGCTCGCGGATGTTGATGCGCGAAAGGTCGCTGAGCCGCCGCCAGACGCCCGCGCGCACTTCGTACACCGGCTGGCCCATCAGCTCGATGATCCGGGTTTTCAGCGTGGAAGTCACATGGTCCTGCACCTGCGGATCGCCCAAAACTTTGTAGTTATACTCGTCGGCGAAATCGACGCTCTGGCGGAACAGGCGCTGGCAGCAGTAATCGTCCACGAGCCGGGCGATGTCGGCGAGTTTTGCCGACAGCACCCGCGTCTTGCCCTGATGCGCGATGACGCGGGAAGCCTGCGAGAGGAACGTGTCGTAGTTGAAGTTCCTGTCGCGCAGGGCCCAGGTGGCGGCGCGCGTGTCGGTCTCCAGATGCCGATCGGTGATGGAGAGGTTTTCAAGCAATTGCCGCTGCTGATCGAGCGTGAGGCGGTAGGGGGGAAGCGTCGCAACATCAATCGAGAGCAAATCCGGGAGAGTAGATTCTTCTTGAATTGCCAGCGGCCAGCCAATGTCACGGAGCGGGATTCGTTCGGGGGCGGCGTCCATCGGCAGAAGGTCGCCGGTCGGGCTCGTGGCGGAAGAGTCGCCGGCGCCGATCAGGTATCCTTCCTTCCGCAGGTTGTCATAGAACTCGCGGAAGCGCGGATGCTCAACGATGTATAGAAAATCAAGCGAGCAGTTGGGTTGCTCGCGGCGGCGCAACGCCTCGACGGCCTGGCGCTTGGCGTCCTGGATCGTCTCGTCGGTTTTGTAAGCGGGGAACATCAGCCGAAGCCCGCGACCGACGATTTGCTCGAGGAGAATGTCCGCCTCGCTGGCCCGCAGCGCGCACAGCGTGCAAATATTGGTCTTGTCGAAGCCTTCTCGCAGGGCGAGCACGCTGATGATTACGCGGAGCGGATCATCATTGTCGTCAATGCTTTCGAGGGTGGCGTGCTTGCCGTGGATTGCGCTTCCGCCGCGCGCCTCTTCCTGTGTGTAGCCGTGTTTTTCGCGGGTCAAATTGCTGTGAAAGACGAGCAGCTCGCGGGGGGCGAGCAATTCGCCCAGGGGGCCGCTGCACGTCAGAAGGTAATCGTGAACGAAATCGGCGACGGTGGTGTCCTCGCACAGGACCATGTAGACCGGCTTTTCCTTCAGGCCCTTGTTGCGAAAATCGCCTGTAAGCTCATTGAGCTTGGCCAGGCCGATATCAATCAGCCGCTTCTGCCCGAGGGACAGGCCGATGACGCGGCCCTTTTCATCGCGGTCGGCGTTGAAGTCGAGTTCCTCCAGCTTTTTTCGGCCCGGCGGCTGCTGGCGCTCCTCCAGAAAAAGTTGCTTCACCAGCATGTCACGAAGGGCGTCTTTGAGGTCGTAGTCGTAGACGATATGCGGGAAATACTCGCGATTCGCGCCTGAGCCGTAGAAGGGCGTGGCGGAGAAATCAAACTGCATGAACAGCCCGGCGTTCTCGACATGGCGCTCGCGCATGCGGCGGTGCAGCACTTCCATGAAACGCCGCCAGACCAGTTCATCGGCCTTGGCCGTCTTCTTGCCGTGAACGTGATGCGCCTCGTCGTTGAGGATGATCAGATCCGGGAACTCGGTCATGAAGTCCGCGATCACTTCGCCCTGCGGCTCATCAAGCGGCGCGAGCCCCATTTGCTCGGCAAGCGAAAGGTCTTCCTTGGCCATCGCAAACTGCTGCCAATTGGTGATGGCCACGAACGGAGCATCGGGAGGCGATGTGTTGGAGCGGATATCGGCAGGCTCAAGAATGTTGTCCAGCAGCGCGAAACGCCCGCGCCAATCGAACGAGTCGGGCATGAACAGGGGTCGGCGGTAGTCGCTGGTGCCCGCGTCGCGGTTCCCCGTTTTGGAATCGCGGCGCCCCAGAAAACTGTCCAGAATGCGGTTGCGCACCTCCAGGCCCGGCGTGACTATCATAAAATGCGGCGAATACATCGCGTTGGATTCACCGTTTACCGCGTTGAAGTATTGCCAAACCACCAGTGCCGCCAGCACCCACGTCTTGCCCGAACCGGTGGCCGATTTAATGCAATACTTCAGGAAGTGCGTGGAATTCACTTCATCGGCAATGGTCTTGAAAAGGTTCAACGTCGCCGGGGCCTGCTCCTGGTATAGTTGCTTGAGCGAGCGAATCTGCCGGATCTCATGCAGGTAGATGATGGTTTCGATGGCCGCCCGCTGACAGTCGTGGAAACGCTCGCCCATTTCCTCTTCCCGGTCGAACCAATGACTCAGCAGTTGGCGCGTGGTTTCGGAAGGGAAGGGGTGGTAGCCCTGATTACGCCAACCGCGGACCTCATCCGCGATCGAGCGGGACAGTTCGAGCGAAGTCATCTGAGATGGCGTACTGCTCTTGGCCATGTCTCACCGTTTGACATGCAATTGTAAAATCCCGGCCCAAGCCGCACTGTTACCTCTGGGGGCCCAATGCTACCCCGCCGCGCGTCTGGATGGCAAGCACCGCCCTCAGGCGGCTGTGGTGCGACCGTTACCCACAGCAGCAGATCACGGGCGGGCCGCCCGTGCCACAAATTGCGGCACAACCGGCGGCCGGCTTTGCAACCTGCATTCTTGCCCATCCCCTCCCCCGGCAGTATGCTCCCCCTCGACATGGACTCAGTCATTACCCCGATCGCCAATTTCCTCGACGCCCATCCGTGGGTGCTCATCACGATCATCGCGCACGGCGCCATTCTGGGCACCGTGGCGTACCTGATTCTCCTGGAGCGCAAGGTCGCTTCGTGGGTGCAGGATCGCATCGGGCCGAATCGGGTGGGGCTGGGGTTTGGGATCATTCCGTTCCTCAAGGACAAGAAGATGTTCGGCCTGGGCCAGCCGTTGGCCGATGGCGTGAAGTTTATCCTCAAGGAAGACTATCAGCCGGCGGGCGTGGACAAGTATCTGTTCACGGCGGCGCCGATGATCATGATCGTCGTGATCATCATCAGCATCGCGGTGCTGCCGTGGGGCGGGGTGAAGCAATCGACGCATACGTTTGACATCACCGGCCAAGCCGATCAGGCGACCGCCATCCAGGAGCATCTGCCCTCGGATGCCTGGATATTGAAGGACGCGACCGGCAAGCAGGAAGTGAATGTCGAGAAGGTGGAGAACGCCGACAATCAGCTCCGCACGCAGGCGACCGTCACGTATCGCTACAACTTCCAGAGTGCGAGCCTGAACATCGGCGTGCTTTATGTACTGGCGGTGCTGTCGCTCTCGGTCTACGGCGTGGTGATCGGCGGGTGGGCCAGCAATAACAAATACTCATTCCTGGGCGGCCTGCGCGCGACCGCCAACATGATCAGCTACGAGATTCCGCTGGGATTGGCGGTGCTCTGCATCGTGCTGCTGTTTGGCACGCTCAATCTCGAAGAACTGGTGAACAAGCAGGCGCATTATTGGTGGGGATGGCTGCCGGCGTGGAATATCTTCAGCCAGCCGCTCACGTTTGTGATGTTCCTGATCTGCATTCACGCCGAGGCCAATCGCGCGCCGTTTGACATGGCCGAGGCCGAGCAGGAACTGGTCGGCGGATATCATACCGAATACAGCGCGATGCGTTTTGCGCTATTTTTCCTTGCGGAATACGCGGGGATGATCACCACCAGCGTGGTCTGCGTGGCGCTGTTCTTCGGCGGGTGGCACCTGCCCTGGATCGAATGGGCCTGGCCGGCGTTGCGCGGGAATGTGGATGCAAATCATCCGGAAATCACCACCAGCCTGCTGGCGTGCATCGTGCGGGCGGGGGTTTTCTTCGGCAAGTCGCTGGTGGTCATCTTTATTTTCATGTGGACGCGGTGGAGTTTGCCGCGCTTCCGGTTCGATCAGCTCATGCAGCTGGCTTGGCGCGGGCTGATCCCTATTTCGCTGGCCCTTCTGATAGTGACGGCCATCGTGGTTTACTTCTTCGGTGGGGCACCCGGGTATGACCAATGGCTCGGGGGCTGGACGCCGGTGGTGTTGTTCTTAGCTAATGTTTTGTTGTTTGGCGCGTGCATGATCGCGGCCGCGCTGCTTCCTCCGGCGCCGGATACGAATCGGAAGATCAGGGTTCCAAATAGCAGGTTTGCGCGAACACCGGTGCCGGGTGGGATGGTGGTGTCTAATAATTGATTGGGGTTAAGTTGTCGGTTTTGACGTGGTCACTAAAAGTGACCACGCCGGCGTTCAAGCACGATCAACTCTCGACCCACAACCCACAACTGACCACTGACCACTGACCACTGACAACTGACAACTGACAACTGACAAAGAGCAAACAATGAAAGATTCCCAAGTTCTGGTCATCCACGAGCCCAAGCTGTCGATGGCCGATCAGTTTTATTTGCCGCAGGTATTGATTGGCCTGGGCACCACGATGAAGCACATGCTGCGCGTGGTGGTGATGGGAAAGGACCGGGTGATCCAATACCCCGAGGAGCGGCGCGAGAACATGCCGGTCGAGGAGGGCGGCATGAGCAAGCCCACCTACCGCGGGGTGCATCGTCTCAACAAGGACGAAGAGGGCCGCGTGAAGTGCGTGGCGTGCTTCATGTGCTCGACGGCCTGCCCGGCGCGCTGCATTCATATCGAGGCCGCCGAAAGCCCCTGGGCCGACCGCGAGAAATACCCCGCCAAGTTCGACATCGACGAACTCCGCTGCATCTACTGCGGCATGTGCGAGGAAGCCTGCCCGGTGGATGCGATCGAGCTGACCAGCGTCTACGACATCGTGGGACTCACGAGGCAGGAGATGATCTTCGATAAATCGAAACTGCTGCGGGTTTATGATCAGACGGTGAAGGACGAACCGATGTAGCACGCGACAGACCCGCCTGCACTCCCTGTGTACAACCTGATCCGATCAGATGCGGCACTGTTTCCAGAGGCCGGCCGTCGCATCAGGGCGGCGAGGTTCCCGGTCAGGCACAACGCGTCAGGCGGGAATCCAGCACAGTCCCGCGTCATCTCCTTGAACAGGTTGTACACATGCAAGGCCCGATAATAACTGACATAAGCCGTTGTTTACAATACGCTTGCATCTTTAGCCCCTAAGTTATACACAATGCGCCAACCATTCCTACTACTGCTAATATCTAAAAACTTTCTATATACAACAGGTAGAGGTAGAGTATGGGTCTAAGGCTGGAGAAGGCGTCAGCCAGAGCGGTCTAACAGCGAAAGGCGTTTTGTTATGAAAGTCATCTGCAACCGGGGCGCATTGCTCGAAGCCCTGACCGTGACGGGCAACGTGGTGCAGGCCCGAACTCCCAAGCCGGTGCTGCTGTGCGTGAAGCTGACGGCGGGCGAGGATCGGCTCACGGTCGCCGCCACCGATCTTGAAGTCGCCATTCGTTTCACCAATCACCAGGTGCAGGTCGAGCAGGTCGGCGAAACGCTGGTGCCCGCCGACAAAATCCGCGACATCGTCCGCGAAAGCGTCGATGACACGCTGTCGATCGAAGTCACCGGCGACAGTGCGCAAATTCGCGGGCAGGATTCGGTCTTCAAAATCTTCACGCAAAAGCCAGAAGACTTTCCCCCCGTTCCCGACTTCGAGGGCGAACCCGATCTGGAACTGCCCGGCGGCCAGCTCAAGCAACTCATCGGCCAAACCATTTTCGCCACCCAGAAAGATGCCACGCGATATGCCTTCAACGGCGTGCTCTTTGCCATCCACGGCAAAAAGATCGCCCTGGTCAGCACCGACGGCCGGCGGCTTGCGATGGCCAAGGGAGACCTGGCGACCGAAAAACTGCCCAAGGAAGGCGCCAAGGTCATCGTGCCCAGCAAGGCGCTTAACCTGCTGGACAAGCTGATCACCGATCCGCAGGAAATGGTCGGCATGCAGGTGCGCGAAAACCAGGTGATGTTTCACACGCCCAGCGCGACGCTAACGACGAATCTGGTGGAGGGGCAGTTTCCGCCGTACGATGATGTGATTCCAAAAGATTGCGACAAGATGATGACGGCGGCCACCGCCGATTTTCTCGGCGCGGTCCGCCGGGCCTCATTGCTCACCACCGAGGAGAGCAAGGGCGTGAAACTCACGTTCAATAAAAAGGGCCTGGTGCTGACCAGCCGCTCGCCCGAAAGCGGCGAAGCGACGGTGAATTTCCCCTGCAAGTTTGAAGGCGCCGACATGGAGATCGGCTTCAATCCCACGTTCCTCACCGATGCCCTGCGCGTGGTGGACAGCGACGAAATCTCGCTTGAAATGACCGCCCCCAATCGCCCCGGCCTCCTTAAGGGCGGGGCGAACTTCCTGTATGTGATTATGCCGGTGAATTTGCAGTAGACGGAACATCGACACGTTGACCAGGCCGGGGCGCCGGCGGCTCAGCCCCGAAAAGGCATAATTAACCACAAAGTCACAAAGTCACGAAGACATGAAGAAAATCCAATGATTTCGGCTCATGCTTTCCCCCAGCCTGCGCCCTTCGATTGAAAAGGATTCCGAATGTAAGCGCTGACTCAGAATGTACCTCTTCGTGCCTTCGTGACTTCGTGGTAAATAATCCGGGTTAGAACATGTTTGCGGACACGAAGCACGAAAAAGACGTGCGGGCGGCACTCAAGGATTATGAGGCATGCCCCCAAACCGGAGAGAATTGGATACCCGCGAAGGTATTGTGGCGGAAGTACACGAATTGGTGGACCGCCCACCGCCGGCACTCGAAGGATGATCCAACCCTCCCCGGACGATACCCCCGGCTGACGCCCGGACAATTCGGCCGTGCCCTGCGGCGAATCTTCCCCGGCATCCAGCGCGTCCGCAAGGAACGCCTGCGAATCGGCAAACGCGTCTACGGGTATCGCGGATTGCGGGCCGCGGAGTGATTGCGGCTACAAAGCGGCCGCGAACCACGGTTGACCGGCGGGCTGAAATGCAACCTTCCCGGAAATTCTGGGCGGGATCTTGCTTGGTCTAGCGGGGCTGGTGCGGCCAATGGCGTGCAGCGGCAGCTAATGGGGCTTTCAGGATTTTCCCCGCTTCTCAATTCCGGCGTTGCCCGCGATAGTGTGGGCCCTGCGCCGCGCGCCGCTGCGCTGATTGCAAACTCGAGGGAAAGCGAGGCGTTTCATTGAGCGCCGACTCAACTGAATCTGGCCTGGCATCCGGCGGGCCGCCCGCCGCGCCCTCTGGCAATCCGCAGGTCTTTTCGCCGCCGAGCGAACCATGCTGGCGTGGGTGCGCACCGGCATCGCGCTGATGGGCTTCGGATTCGTCGTCGCGCGGTTCGGCTTCTTCCTGCGCGAGATGGCGGCCCTGCACGAAACCAGCAACGCCCACGGCACGCGCCTCTCGCTGTGGGTGGGGACGGGTTTGGTGGCCGTGGGTGTCGCGGTCAATCTGGGGGCCGCGGCGCAGCATTTTGTTTTCCTGGGCCGCTGGTCGCGCGGGGAGCCGGTCGTGCCGCGCAAGGTTCCCATGGGACTTGTGGTTGCGATTGTGTTGGCATGTGCGGGCGTAGTGCTGGCGGTGTATCTGCTGGTGATGCATCGGTGATGCCAATCCATATCTCACAGTACCAATTATTCCATTTTCTCCGATCGCTCCGCTATAATCAGAGCATCATGGCCCCGCAGTCGCCCACAACAGAATTACCACTCACACTCCGGGTTTCCGAGCAGGCCCGACTGACGCTGGCGGAACGCGCGGCGGCCAGCGGGACAGACATCGCTGGATATGTCTCGGCAATCGTCGAGCAAAACGCACAACGGCCTCTCTCTCTGGAGGAAATCAGCGGCCTTGTTTACCGGAAATTCATGGCCAGCGGAATGACGGACGACGAACTTAGCGATGTGCTGGAAACCGAGAAGCACGAGGCCCGGGCGCAACGCAGACTTCATCACGGCTCATGAGTTTTCCGTTGAAAGTTATTTACGACTGCAACATCTTTGTTCAGGCCCTCATTAACATCAATGGCCCTGGTGGTGCGTGTGTTAGGCGCGCGCTTGCGAAGGAAGTGACGTTGGTGCTGAGCGAACCACTCCTCGCGGAAATCCGGCAAGCACCAACCAAGCCCACGCCCGCCCGGCTTGGCGTGACGATCCCACGAACTGAGACGCTCATTGAGAATCTTCTGAAGGTTGCCGCGATCACACGGATCGTCCCAGAGCAATTCACCTATGCGCGTGATCCCGACGATGCGCATTATGTAAATCTGGCGCTGGCCGCGGAAGCGACTGTCATTGTTTCGCGCGACAAAGACTTGCTTTCCTTGATGGAGTCGGGACGACCGGAAGCCGCCGCATTTCAAGTCCGATTTCCCTTCTTGCGAATTCTGGATCCCGTGCAGTTTCTCAAGGAGCCTCGGATGCTTGAACGATCCTGATTCGCCTGCTCCATGGTCGATTTGAATCGGCGGTTCTGCTATAATTTTCATCGCGGTAAGCAGGCTCATTTTGAGGTTGTCGCGCTATCCCCTCCACCGGTACGCC
>DASRLH010000224.1:0-8447 GCA_035648595.1 Tepidisphaeraceae bacterium | reverse complement strand
GGGTGACCATCCGCTGGGCCCGCTGCACGATGGAAGGCGGATATCCCGCCGCCGCGCGACGGGCGGGCAGGGGCGGACGGCCTGGCGCCTGAATGCGGCGGGGCGGTTGGACGGTTTGCCGCGCTTGCGGCGGGGCTGCCGCGATCGGCGCCCTTGGCCGAATCGCGGCGCGGCGTTTGGCTTCTTCATTGGCCTTCTTCACCGCTGACGAGATCGCGCCGACCACCCAAATCGCGCCGACAACAACAAAGATAATGAGCTTCTCAAACTCAACGTCGGCGAGAATTGCGGGAGGGATATGCACGGGCGTTTACTGGGCAACCGTAACCTGGATCCACTGCTTGCCCCACTCCATGGCCTGTTGGTGGGAGGGCATGAACAGATCGATGTGATGGCCCTTGATGGCGCCGCCGCGATCGATGACTTCAATGGCTTTGCCCTCATTATAGCCCGGGACAATCAGCTTGGTGCCGAAAGGGAGGAGCTTGACGTCGGCGGCAACAAAATGCCCGTCATTGTAGGTGATGCGTTTCCCGCTGGCGGTGAGGCCCTGGGCATGTGAGCCGCAGCATTTCTTGCAGGCACAGTACGCCGTCACTTCCATCCAAAGCATGCGCGGCTTTTTATGCATCGAAGCAGCCGGTGAACGAACCGGTGCATTCAGGCTTGTATGGGAAACCGTTGGCGTCGGCACCGAATGAAGCAGTTCATCCCCGGCGGCGGGGATGACGAAAGAGGCCGCGATAGCCGTGGGGGCGGGCAACGGGGCAGAAACCGCGGTTGATCTATCGGCAACAATCGGCACCACGCGCGGCTTGGACACCGCGACTACGCGAGCGACAACCCGCGATGGCGTATTGATCACCGAAGCCCGCGAGCCCTCAAGTACCTGCGCCGGCCCGCTGGAACCGGCCACGCCCAGGGCCAATACAACGCCGACCACCAGGCCGATCAGGCCGCGGCCGCGAATCAGAGACGAGTTGGATGAGATATTGGTCATAATGATCCCGCCGGCTGTAGTTGCCGATTGGTGACGGGACTGTACATCCGGCCCGCGAGCCTGCCGGAAAATCTTTCAAGCCGCCGGGCCACCCCGGTCGATCTATTCCAACTGTAGCTTTTATCCGGTTTCATACCCCCCGTCAATTGCCGCGAACGTGGGGGGAAATTATTGGACCAGCGCGCGGAGAGGCCAAGTGCGATGGAAGCGTTGGGGTGGGTCTGCGCGGGATGATGCGAAAAAGAGACGGTGCAGTGCTGGGAGCCGAATGCCGAGAGACGAAGATGAGTGATGAGTGAACCGTGACAAGAGAGGCCTTCCGTCACGGTTCACTCATCACTCATCTCCTTGGATTCCACGATCACAGCACACGGCACAAACCGGAATAATCCAACGTTCCCTCTTCCGCCCCATGCCCGCTTCGCGCACAATCGCCGCTGAGGGATTGTCGAGGCACACCTATGACGACCGCGCAAACGCTTTCACGGCAGCCCGATGGCACGGGGCTTGTCCAACATGATCCATGGCTCGAGCCCTATGCCGACCGGCTGCGCGAGCGGTACGCGCATTACAAAAAACTGCTCGCCCGTTTCGACGCCACCGGCGGCTTAACTGGGGAGATCAGCCGGGGGCATTGCTACTACGGGTTCAACCGCGGCGAGCAGAATGGCAAGCCCGGCGTCTGGTATCGCGAGTGGGCCCCCGAAGCGATGCAACTGCGCCTGATTGGCGACTTCAATGATTGGAACCGCGACGCCAACCCCATGGCCCGCGATGCGTTTGGCGTCTGGAGTCTGTTTTTGCCGGACGACAAATACGCCGGCAAACTCGTGCATGGCAGTCGGGTGAAGGTGGCGGTCCTCACGGAGAAAACCGGCGCGATGGACCGCATCCCCGCGTACATTCGGCGCGTCATTCAGGAGCCCGGCAGCAATGCGTTCACCGGACAATTCTGGGAACCTGCCGAGAAATTCGCGTTCAAGAACCCCGTTCCAAAAATGAAAGGCGGCTTGCGCATCTACGAGGCGCATGTCGGCATGGCCACCGAACAGGGGAAGGTGGGAACCTTCGAGGAGTTCACGCGCGACGTGCTGCCGCGCATCGCCGACTTGGGATATGACGCGATCCAGCTCATGGCGATCCAGGAGCATCCGTATTACGGATCATTTGGCTATCACGTCAGCAACCTCTACGCGGTCTCCTCGCGCTTCGGCACGCCCGAGGAATTGAAAAAACTGATCGATGTTGCGCACGGCCTGGGTCTGCGCGTGCTGCTCGATCTGGTGCATAGTCACGCGATCAAAAACACACAGGAGGGGCTGAATCTTTTCGACGGCACCGATCATCAGTATTTTCACGCCGGCCCGCGCGGCCAGCATGTCGCGTGGGACTCCCTGCTTTTCGATTACTCCAAGTACGAGGTGCAACGCTTCCTGCTGAGCAACGTGCGGTATTGGCTTGAGGAATTCCGCTTTGACGGCCTTCGTTTCGACGGCGTCACCAGCATGGTCTATCTCGATCACGGGCTGGGCAAAGCTTTCAGCAGCTATGACGATTATTTCGGCGGCAACGTGGACGCGGATGCCGTCGGGTATCTGCAACTGGCCAACGAACTGGCCCATCAACTCAATCCAAAGTGCATCACGGTCGCCGAGGATGTTTCAGGCATGGTCGGCATGGCGCGGCCGGTGGGTGAGGGGGGAATCGGGTTTGACTATCGGCTGGCGATGGGCGTACCGGACAACTGGATCAAGCTGCTCAAGGAACGCCGGGATGAGGACTGGAACCTCAACGAACTTTATCACATCCTGCTCAACCGCCGCTGGAGCGAGAAACATATCGGCTATGTCGAGAGCCACGACCAGGCGCTGGTGGGCGACAAAACGATCGCCTTCTGGCTCATGGACAAGGACATGTACTGGCACATGGACAAGGCCAGTAGCGCCAGCAACATCGTTATCCAGCGCGGGCTGTCGCTGCACAAGATGATCCGCCTGCTCACCTTCAGCCTAGCCGGCGAAGGGTATCTCAATTTCATGGGCAATGAATTCGGCCACCCCGAATGGGTCGATTTTCCCCGTGCCGGCAATAACAATTCGTATCATTACGCCCGGCGGCAATGGTCATTGGCCGACAATGACAAGCTGCGCTACAAAGGTCTCAACGCCTTTGATAAGGCAATGATGCACCTGGACGAGAAGTACAATCTGCTTGAGGACAAGTTCATCGAGAACCTGGTGGTGCACGAGGATATGAAGCTGCTGGTCTATCGCCGGGGGCCGTTGGTGTTTGTCTTCAACTTTCACACGAGCAATTCACATACGGACCTGCGCGTGCCGGTGCCGGACCCGAAGGATTACGGCCTGATTCTCGATACCGATGCCGGGCAGTTTGAAGGCCAGGGCCGCGTCGCGGCCGCAATGGTCTATCCCTGGCAGCACGTTCCCTCCTGGGGGAGAAACCAGAGCGTGCAGATATATCTGCCGACGCGATCGGCGCAGGTGTTGGGGCCAGTTTAGCCCCGGCATTCGATTCAAGGAAATATCGTCACTCAGGCGCCTGCACGCCACCCGGAAGAAAGCAACCACGGAGGCACGGAAACACGGAGGCGCATTCGACACGACTCGCCACATTTCAAGAAACGGAAGCTAAAAATTCGCTCCAGGATCAGCGAAATGCGCCGGCCATCGAATGCGCCTCCGTGCCTCCGTGGTGAAAATCCGCGACGCGGATATCCAGAGGGTTTCCAAGACTGATTATCCTCATTTCTTCATCGCCCGCGCCGTCGGCGCGGTCGCGGCGGGATGCACCGCAGGTTGGGCGACGGCGGGGCCGTTGGGGTTGAAATCGGGGATCAACTGCTTGCGGAGCGATTCGTAGTCCTCCTGCCAGCGTTCGGGGATTCCGCCGCGGATGAGGAGATTCTTGAGGCTTTGCTTGACGGCGTTTTGGGCTTTGGCATCGTTGCCTGCCGTCTCGTAATTGCTCTTGAGGTACTTGAAGGTGGCCTCCCAATACAGGTCGTTGTCCTTCAGCTTGGATTCCCCGTTCTCCACCACCTCGACCTGCGGCGTGCCGAGCTTTTTGCCCGCGATCAACGGGCCCAGCAAATCGCCGGCGTCCTTGTAGTCGCCAAGATCAAAGTCAGACAAGGCCAGGCCGATTTGCACCGATGGATCGGGATCAGCCGCGTCGATGTCCTGGGCGGCGATCCGCTTTTTCACGTCCGGCTGCTGGATGTACAGATCGTGCATCGGCCTGGAGAGCAACGTTCGGTACCGTTCCTGCGCCTGCTCCAGCAATTTCTTGCGGTCGGCGGGGTCGGCCGAAAGCGAGCCGGCAAGACGCTGCGTGCGGGCATCGTAGACGGCATAGGCATAGTAAAACCTCGATGTGTTTGAATCTTTTTGCGTTTCCGGGTTCGACCAATCGACCAGGTAATGCGTGAGCGATGCCTCGTTGCGGGCGACCACGCGCATCTCGTCCTTGTTGTGGGCGAGCACGGCACGGCCATATTCCTTGTCGAGCTGGTCGAGCAGGGCGCGGATCAGGTTGATGCCGTCGTCGCCCTTGGCGCTTTTCAGGAGGTCGGTGAGCTGGCGCACGGCCTCGCTGGTTTGGCCGAGTTGCATGTAGGCGTTGACTCGCGCGATTTGCGCGTTTCTTAACAGTGTGTCCCCGGTGGCCAATCCTTTCACAAGCTGATCGAAATTCTTGAGCACCTCCAGCGTGCGTTTGGGGTCTTTCTGCTCGATGCGGGCGAGGTCCGCCAGGACAAGCGTGGCCTGGACGGCTTGGCCGCGCTCGAAGTCATTCTTGGGCTGCTCGCCGAGCTTGCGAATTTCCTCGGCTACCGCCGTCAGGTCGCTTACGGCCTGCTTATGCTCGAAGGGGGTCTGCCGCGTATCCAGAAGATCGCCGAGCGTTAGCATGATCTTGTAACGGGCGGCGGCGTAACGGGGATCTTCAGCGGGCACCATTTTGTAATATTTGAGCGCGTCCTTGTATTGCTTGACGTCGCGCAGATGGTTGCCGTATGTCAGCGCCAAATCTTTATGATCGAAAGGCGGATTGATGGCGATGGGCAAAAACCGGTCGTATAACGCATCGTACCCCGCCGGCGCCGGCGAGGTCTTTTTCATCTCGATCAGGATCATGTATCCGGCGCGATCCAGCGCCTGCGTCGCCTTGGTGGGGCTGGTTTTGTAGAAGTTGACGGCGAAGTCCAGGTATTGGCTTGCCGCCTCAACCGGCTTGTTGAGTTTTTCCAGCAGCAGCGCGATCGAGAGGTTGGCTTCTGAAACATTGTCCGCGATAATTCCCGCCTGCCCCTTGCGGGCGATGATGGACTTGGCGGCTTCGATGCCTTTATCCAAAATTTGCGGGTCCGGCGTTTCGGGCGTCGTCTTGTACGATTCGATCATCCCCTTCTTTAGAAGCGCCAACAGCAGCGACGGAGCCATCTGGGCGTTGATGGCTTTATTGGCGGGCATCCGCGCCACGAGCTGCTGGTCGATGATGGGGGCCAGGTCGGGCCGGGCGTCGCGGAGTTTGAGGAGAATCGCCTCGGCGGCGTCGTCGGCCTTCTTCCTTGCCGCCGGATCGTTTTTCGCCAGTTCGCCCTGCAACACGTACACGCGCCATTGCAGCATCTGCCCGGCGGCGGCGACGCCCTTGTTGTTGTCCTCAATCAGCTTCGCCGGCGCCGGCTTGCCATCCGCCATCTTCAGCGCGCCAAGCAGTTTGGGCATCACCTGCGATTGCCAGGCATTGAGCGACGCCATGTCGGCTTTCGCTTCGGACAGGTTTTTGGATAGCAGGTCGTTGACCACGGTAAAGTAGCGGGCCTCGTACTGCTCGAAGGGATTGGGCGGCGGCTTGATTTCGGTGCGGTCGCTGAAAACTTCCTTGTAATCCTTGCGGGCGGCCTTGGAGTCGCCGGCCAGCATTTCCAGCTTGGCGATCATGTTGTGCACGCGCGCCTGCACGCCTTTGTCGGGAGTGTCGTATTGCCGGAGCGATGTGATGGCCGCCTCGGCGATGGTCTTGCGCTGCGGGTCTTTGGCGGGAAGCGACAAAACGCGGAAATACTCGGACATGTCCTTGTTGTAGGCTGCCGTCTGCGCCAGGGCGTCGAGATGTTCCCACTTGGCCACCACATTGGGGTTGGGCCGGCCGTTAAGGAGGTTGGCCACTTTGTCCGCCTGCTTCTGCGCGTCGTCCCCGCTTTTCTGCATCAGCTTGATCACCGCGTCGGCGACGGGCCGAAGGTTTCCCTGCGTGACCGGGTCCTCGCCCCAGTATTCGATGTTGTTGACATCGCGCTTGACGCCATATTCATAAAGGGCATTGGCCAGCTTGAGGGCGGCATCGGGGTCTTCAATCGAGGGAAGCACCGCATCGATTCCCTCCGCGATGTCCTTCACCCGCCGAATCTTTTCTGAGAAGGGGATTTTGGATTGCGGGTTGGTCAATTCGCCCATCGCGCCCATGGTTTTGATGGCTTGCTGCTGGGCTTCGGGAATTTGATGAATGTCGAAGTACCGCTTGAGCAGATTGTCGATCCCCCGGCTACTCAGTTCCGTCATCAGCGCGCTGTCGGAAAGACTTTCCAAGCCCTCGCCCGCTGGGGCCGCCGGGAGGGCTGCCGAGGCCGTACGCGCGGCCGGCGCGGAGCGGCCGGCGCCCGTTGGATTCGCCGGCGGCGCCGCCAATATCGCGGCGCCGCCCAATGCCGTGGCAACAGCTACAGTCATGGCGCATTTTCGCGCAAATCGTGATTGGGCGTTATGCGTGATTGGGATAAGATTGGTCATGGCGTACGCCTTTGGATAGCCGGTTTCTTGCGTGACACGGGCGTCTCGCCCGTGCATACGGCGCAAAAGTCGAAAGCTGCGGGTAACTGTTCTGGCGCCATTCGCACGGGCGGGACGCCCGTGTCACGAAAGTGGTGCGCCGCCTCCCACCCGGATGTTGCACAGCCGTTAAAATCGGCCGGCGGGTTACTTGGAGCCGGTGGCGCCGAAAGCCACCTTCGTGAAATCCGCCTGCAGCGCCGCCTGATAGGCTGCAAGGACGGCCTGGTATTTCACCTTTGGCGCCGGATAGAGCACCACCTCCAGTTTTTCCGTCGGTGTGCCGGAGTTATTAAACTTCTCGCGTAGTGTGATCAATTGCCCCTTGAGTTGGTCGGCATCGCTGGTGTTGGCGATGCCGGTGCCGCGCGCGACAAATCCGCTAGGGTCTCCCGAGGGGGATAGATGGATTTCGACGGGCGTATCGATCACCTGGTCCTTGGACGGCTTCACCGGCGACTGGCCCTTTTGGTGAATGCCCTGCTTGCTGAGCAGGAAGCGGGTGCTGCTGGCGAAGCTGCCGGCCAGCATCAGGAAAATCAGGATCACCATCACGACGTCCACCAGCGGCGTCATGTTGGGGCCCGAGTCATAATGAATCTTTTTAGCGCCGCCGATTTTCATGGGGATCTCCAGGGGAGTAATTTTGAATGAGGTTTTCTGTGTGGCACGGGCGGCCCGCCCGTGCCACTGAATTCGCAAACGACCGCGACACTCGCACATCCAAGCGCCGCAACCAATCCCAGGGCCGCCTTTGCCCGAAACCACAGCGGATTAGCGCAAAGTCGCAAAGCCGCAAAGTCGCGAAGGCAGAGGCTTTCAGGGCGAAACGATAAATACAAATGTCGAATCGTGGCTTAAGTCAATTAATAGATGGCGGGCTGATCCCGCCCTGATCTTCCTGACTCCGCGCCCCTGCGCCTTTGCAACTCTGCGCAAATTTTCCTTTTTTAGGGGTCAGCCAACCCGAGCTACTCCGCGGCCTCGGTCGGCGGCGGTGGGGGGTTTTGCAGGGCGGGGCCTTCCTTGGTTTCGTAGGCGGTGTCGGGGATGCCGGCCACCGATACCGAAATCAGCACCTGCTGGAGCTGGTCGAAATACAGCTCCCTGTCGCCGTGCAGGATGATCTTGGATTTATCACCGTGCACTTTCTTGAATTCCTTGAGGACGCGCTCCAGCTCGTGGTCGCCGTTGTTGTTGACGCGCACTTCCTTGTTTTCGCCGTTCACCAGTGCCGTGACCTGCGGCTCGCTGCCGGGCATGGGGTGAATATTGAGCGTGAGCGTGTCGCCCATGTCCTCGATCTTGGTGCCAAGGATGGCGCTGGGGAGTTTGATGTCCTTGTCGGCGCCGCGCGTGACGCCGATCTTCGCGACAAGCATGAAGAAGATAATCAGCGTCATGACAATGTCGATCAGCGGCGTGACGTTCACCCCGCCTTCCTTTATTTCGGGCATGTGATGTTTTTTCATGGGAGACCTCCGGGTAGCACGGTGTGTGGGGTGGGATACCGCGCGGGAAAGGGATGTATGATGAGTGATGAGTGAACCGTGACGGAAGAAATGCTGAAGGATGAACGTCACGGTTCACTC
>DASRLH010000223.1:0-2198 GCA_035648595.1 Tepidisphaeraceae bacterium | reverse complement strand
CCCTAAACCAGCGTGATTCGCACCGTTCTTGGTTGTTGTAATTGATAAAAAAACTCGAAAACGCCTGCCTTTCCGCGTTCGACGCGGTCTGTGTTGTTGGAAGACAGTCACAGCCAGAAGGAGGCGTTTCGAGTGAAGGCTACTACACACCGGAAACTGGCTCGACGCAAGGCGCGGATTCAAAAGCGGCTGCGTCCCCGGCGCTGGGCGGAGCGGCTCAAGCCGATGCTGGCGGCGAAGAACATCGGTTATGAACTGGCCGATCGTGATCGGGCGATCAACTGCGGCGGGATCGGCGCGGTTCACCTGCTGGCCCGGCACGTCGGACTGGACCGGTTGATCGATCGCGACATTCATGTGCTCAAGCGGCATTTGCCGTATCACGAAAGCGATCACGTGCTGAGCTTGGCGTACAACGCGATGGTCGGCGGCACCTGCATCGAAGATCTGGAGCGGCTTCGCAATGACGAGGCGTATCTGGACGCGCTGGGCGCGGCGCGCATTCCCGATCCGACCACCGCCGGCGACTTCTGCCGCCGGTTTCAGAGCGATGAGCAGATCCTTTCGTTGATGCAGACGATCAATCAGGCGCGTTTGAACGTCTGGCGGAAGCAGGACCCATCGTTCTTTCGTCAGGCGGTGATCGATGCTGACGGCACCATCGCCCCCACCTTCGGTGAGTGCAAGGCGGGGATGAACATCAGCTACGACGGGCAGTGGGGCTTTCATCCGCTGGTGATCTCATTGGCCAACACCAAAGAGCCGTTGTATCTGGTCAACCGTCCGGGCAACCGCCCGAGCCACGAGCAAGCTGACGCTTATCTGGACCGGGCGGTGGCGTTGTGCCGGCAGGCGGGGTTCAAGTCGATTCTGCTGCGGGGTGATACCGACTTCACGCAAACGTGGAAGCTGGACGAATGGGATGAGCCGGGCGACATCACCTTCATCTTCGGAGCCGATGCCAGTCCGGGGCTGGTGGCGCGGGCCGGGGAGATTGCCGACGCGGATTGGCAACGTCTGCAACGGCCGGAGAAATACACGGTGAAGACCGAGCCCCGCGCCAAGCCCGACAACGTCAAGGAGCAGATCGTCCGCGAGCGCGAATACAAGAACATGGTGCTGCAATGGGAAGACACAGCTGAGATCGAGCATCAGCCGGACAAGTGCCGCAAGTCGTACCGCATGATCGTGCTGCGGAAGAAGATCTCCGTCGAGCAGGGCCAGGAGAAGCTCTTCGAGGAATATCGCTACCTTTTCTACATCACCAACGACCGCGGGAGCAGCTGCGCGCAGATCGTCTTCAGCGCCAACGACCGCTGCGACCAGGAGAACCTGATCGAGCAACTCAAAAACGGCGTGGGCTCGATGCGTAACCCGCTGGATAACCTGCACAGCAACTGGGCCTACATGGTGATGGCCAGCCTGGCCTGGACGCTTAAAGCGTGGTGCGCGCTGCTGCTTCCAGCGGCGGGAAGGTGGCACAAAGCGCATCAGGAGCAAAAGCAGTTGTTGCTGAAGATGGAGTTCAAGACCTTCGCCGCCGGCATGATCCGCGTGCCGTGCCAGATCATCAAAACCGGCCGGCGACGCATCTATCGGCTGCTGTCATGGAACCCCTGGACCGGATGCCTGCTGCGACTGGCCGAAGCGATGCGCCGCCCGATGCAGTGTTGACGAAAGTCAACAGGATGTCAGGGTCCGGACGCCCTGATTCGCCGAGGCGCCGATCGCGGAGAAAGACCAACACGAGATTAACTGAGCGAGCGATCCCGGACATCAGCGGCGCCCCTGCGCCAACTGTCAGCCCCAAGGAAATACGCTTGTTTGAGGCCTAGCGCAATACAAAATACCTTCGTATGCCGACATCGATCAGCTCTTCGCATTCGCCAAGGCAGCGGACGTCAAAGTGATCTACACCTTGCGGCTTCTGAACGGCAACGCAAACGAAGATGCCGAGATCGCGCGATATATTCAGCAGCACTATGAAGCGCAGTTGGTTTGTTTCCAGATCGGCAATGAACCCGACTGGCACTCGTATCACACCGCCCCGGGCCATCCGGCCGATCCCCGAATTTTCGAGCCGGTGCTGAACAGCACCGGGTCGGCGTATCCGTCGTTCCTCGCCACCTGGAACACGTTCGCATCCACGATCAACGACTCGGTTCCCAGCGCCAAATACACCGGCCCGGATACCGGCT
>DASRLH010000222.1:0-2061 GCA_035648595.1 Tepidisphaeraceae bacterium | reverse complement strand
TTCTCGCTGAAAACGGCCCGTTGGCGTGTATGCCAATCCATGAAGATGGCCCACTGACTGGAAAGCCGGATGCGGGAAATCCGCCCGTCCGGTTTGGCGGGAGGGGAGGCCGAAACCAATCGGCCTTCCCTACCCCGATCGAAACGACCATTAAGTATCCCAGGGAATTCTACGCCGCGAAGATGCAATATTATGCTTCGAGCATCGCTGCCACCAGCCCATCCACATTGTACGTCTGCGCCTGTATCGTCGGCTCCAACCCCATTTCTCGAAGTGTTCTTGTCGTGACCGGTCCGATGCTGGCGATCTTCACGCCGGCCAGTTTCGTCTTGAAATCCGGGCCCACCAGATCCGCCAGGTTTCGCGCGGTGCTGCTGCTGGTGAAGGTGATCCAGTTGATTTCGTGGGCGGCCAGTGCATCCACCAGCGCGGGCGGCAGCGAGGTGGCCGGGCGCGTTTCATAGATGCTGACATCGCGCACTTCTACCGCCCCGCCATCGGCCAATCGCTCGCGCAGAACAGGCCGGGCGATGTCGGCGCGAAGAAGCAGGAATCGGCGGCCGCGCACCTCGTTGCGCTTTTCCAGTTCATCGGCCAATGCCTCCGCCACGAATTCCTTGGGGCACAGATCGACCCGCAGGCACATTTCGTCGCGGACGGCCGCCGCCGTCGCCTCCCCCACCGCCGCCACGCACACGCCTGCCAGCGCGCGGGCATCGGAGCCGGTGACAAGCAGGCGCTGTTTGGCGAATTTCACGCCGTTGGCGCTGGTGAAAATCACCCAGTCATACTCGGCGATGTGCTCGATCACCTCGTCCACCTGCGACCATTCGCCCGGCGGGCTCAATTCAATCGTCGGGGCTTCGATGACATTCGCACCCAGTTCCGTCAGCCGTTCCGATAGATCACTGGCCTGCTGGCGCGTGCGCGTGACGGCGATGGTCTGGCCGAAGAGCGGCCGCGATTCAAACCAGTTCATCGTGGGGCGCAGCGAAACCACCTTGCCGATGATCGTCATGGCCGGCGGGGCGAGCTTGGCGTCCACCACTTTTTGCGGCAGATCGGAGATCGTGCCCACGATGGTTTGTTGCCGCGACGTGGTGCCCCAGCGAATGATGGCGGCGGGCATATCGGGCGCCATGCCATGTTCCAGCAATTTTGCGCAAATCCTCGGCAGCGACTTCACGCCCATGTAAAACGCCAGGCACGGCAACTTCGCAATCACCGGCCAATCCACGTCCGACGCCCCCGCCGCCGCGTCGCGCCCCTTCGCCTGCTCGTCCTTGTATTCATCTTCCTTCTCATGGCCCGTGATGAAGGTGAAGCTGGAATTGAAGTCGCGGTGAGTCACCGGAATGCCGGCATACGCGGGCGCGGCGATTGCCGCCGTCACGCCCGGCACGACTTCAAACGCGATCCCCGCCTCGGTGAGCGCCTCGCATTCCTCTCCGCCGCGCCCAAAGACAAATGGATCGCCGCCCTTGAGCCGCACCACGCGCAACCCGGCCCGGCCCTTCTCCACCAGCAGCGCGTTGATCTGCTCCTGCGTGAACGAATGGGCGGCGGCCTTCTTCCCCACATAAATCGCCTCTGCCTCAGGGCAATGCTCCAGCAAGCGCGGATTGGATAGATAATCGTAAACCACCACCTGCGCCTGCGCGAGCCGCTGGGCCCCGCGCACGGTGATCAACCCCATGTCGCCGGGGCCCGCGCCAACGAGCGATACGAAACCAGTAGCGGCATTTTGGGGCAAGTGCGTTCCTTAAAGAGAGCTGCCGAAGAATTAGCCGGTCAGCGAAAAAAAGGCAAGGCAAAGAAGTAAGAAGCCCGTAACGTATCACGGGCGTCTCGCCCGTGCCGATGGCGCGGTAATCGAGAAATTGCGATATTTCCAATCTCAAGGCACCATGCACGGGCGGTTCGCCACAGGCGTCCGGGATTTTGCTTGGCGTGACAATAGCAATAATCTGCATTGCGCCAGCCGTTGGTTTGTGTCATGCTGCCCGCGTGGCATTCGAGCCTGCTCAATCCTCGGTTCCCGGCTCGCGGGACACCCACCAG
>DASRLH010000221.1:0-10672 GCA_035648595.1 Tepidisphaeraceae bacterium | reverse complement strand
ACGCTCTGCTCAACCGCGTGAAGCCGGCCGCGCCGTCCCCCGACACCCTGGCGAGGGCCGCCGATTGGAGCAAAATAAACGCCGGCCGGCTTCACGCGGTTGAGCAGAGCGTGGTCGAGAATGACCAATTGATCGACCTGTTGCGGCAAAACGCTCGGCAGGTGCAATTCAACCAATACAATCTGGAAGTTTTCCTCTCCATCGCCAATCTGTGCCGGCAGAACCTTCGCATGCTCCAGGGGATCGCGCGTATCGACGCCCTGCTCACATCCGCCCATGACGACGCACAGTCAGGCCACCCTCGCCATGCGGTTGCCGCCCTCGACAAGGCGACACAGGAAGCACAGGACATGCTGGGCGAGCGAAACCGGGTGCTAAAGGAGACCACCGCCGTTTGGTATAAGAGTTGGCTGCCGCGCGTGGCGCGGGCGAATGGCCGGACATTTCTGCCAGAATTGGATGATGTGAAAGACCACCTGCCGGATCGCACGGTGGGGATGGAATATCTGGTCTATCGGGAGCTCCATCTGCCGTTGGGCGAATGGGCCGACAAAATCCACACCGCCCGCAATGTTTATGCAAAGGCGCACAAACTACCGGCGAGCGAAGGGGCTTTGCCGTGGGATCAAGTGGAGTAGCGCGGAACGCCAACGCCGTCGTAGGGTTCGCTTCAGCGAACGCTGTTCCGTCGGCGCGGGTTTCCGCGTTCGCTGAAGCGGCATCCCCCCGCCGCGTTTCTTCTTCCCAAGGCACAGCGCGCCCGAAAAGCGACGAGGACGTCGCTTCTACTTATGGCGCGAGTTACACGGACGAACGGTGAATCTGCTTTCGTGCGAACCGTAGAAGCGGCGTCCTCGCCGCTTTTTCTCCTGCTTCGACACGGCCGCGGCGTCGGTTGATTGCCTTAGGTTATGCGCTGTCTCGTGGGGCACTCGCCACATTCCCATCACGGAGCTTCGCGAGGGCGAGTTTTTCGATCTGGCGGACGCGCTGTTTGCTCAGGCCCATGCGCTGGCCCAGTTCATCGAAGGTGACGGGTAGGCCGCGGTCGCCCAGGCCGTAATGGGCGAGGAGGACGGTGCGCTCGCGCTCGTCGAGACGGCCCAGAAGTTGGCGAACTTGCTCGCGATCGGAAAAACGATCTCTTTCGCCTGTCACGCGGTGGTCGGGAATGGCTTCGAGCACGCCATCCTTTAGGCCGGCACATCGCGCCGACATCATCTGCCCGACGTTGCGGGCAAAGCCCTTCATCAGCGCCAATGTGGCGTAAGTGCTGAAGCGATGCCCGCGATGGATGTCAAAACCCTCGACGGCCCGCATGAGGGTGATGTTCCCCTCGCTGACTAATTCCATCAGCGACAGCGCCGGCCGCAGATGCTTTCGCGCGACGCTCACGACCAGACGCAGGTTCGCGCTGATGATGGCGTTCTTGGTTTCGATGGCCTTGCGCAAGTGAGATTCCACTTCATCCATGCTTCGCGAGCGGGCGAATTGCGGGTCGAGCTTTCGGCGGGCGGCCGCGAACTGGAATTTGTGGAAGTTGAACTTCAAAAACAGAGCCCGCTCCCGCGCCGGCGACAACAATGGCGTGCGATAAAGCGCCTGAAAGTAAGGCGGCAGATCGCGGGGAACGCGAGATCCCTCGACGTCGTGTGCCGGGTCAAGTTCCTCCTGCGAGACGATCACGTCAATCGCGGCACCGGCGTTGGCATCATGGTAAAGCGGATCATGAATGAACTTGATCTTGCGGCGGTTCAATTTCGCCAGCCGCTCTTCCATGATTACGCGGTAAACGTCGGTTCGGCTTCGGCACATCCGCCGGGCCAGTTCGCGCAGGGGCAGGCCGCGACGAAAGCGGCGCACAATCCGGGCGCGTTCATCCTGGGTGATTTCCGGCGCGGCCAGGGAAAGAATCGGCGATTCGGGATGCTCCTGGTCGTGCTTGCGGAGCGCGTGAACGATGGTCGCGGGCGTACGGTTGAGGCGCTTTGCCACTCGCCGGGCGATCTCGGCCCCCGAGCATCGGCAACCCATCGCCAGCCGGCGGGCGTGATCGAGGATCTGCCCGCGCTCCGCATCCTGCATCTGCGCGAAGTTCATCCCGCGCGCCACCTGATCCAGGTGGGATGCAAAAAATCGCTCGACGCTGGAAACCAGGAACCCGACGCGCCGCTTGCCATCCGGGAAAATAAAGCGCCGGGCCGGCAACCCCTTGCGACGCCAGCGCTGAATGGTTTTGCTGGTGACGTTGAAACGCTCGGTCACATCCTGAATCTGCAAAACCGGCTCGGCAAGCGCATCGGAATGCATGCCAAGCGTGTCGCTCACCTGTTCGATGAGCAGCCCCAGATCATGTTGCAGGGCCAGTCCGGTCAGGAGGGATTCGCGATGCTCGCGCGGGCGGTAGCCGGTGATGCGGAAGACAACGAATTCCAGCGGATACGCGGTAAACGGCTCGATTGAATGAAGGAGGTCCTCGGCTGCCGACACTTGCGCCGCGCGGGTATCGTGCGGCGTGAATTGAAGCTGCCGCGCGAGGGCGGCGAGGCTGTCGATCCGGTACTTTAGCACTTGCCATATTATGCCCATCAATGGGCCAAAAGGTCAAGGGTTATGTCGCCGAAATGGTTGGGCGCGCGTGACGATTGAGCTCGGTCAGATACCCCTCCTCCCACAGCACGTCCCGTGAGTGGAAAAAGGGGCTTATCGCAGAAGCGACGTCCTCGTCGCTTTTGGAGACGCTGCGCCGGCGGGAAGACACGCGGCGAGGACGCCGCGTCTATGTAAAACGGCCTAATTCTCCGATGCGCCCACGAGCCTACGGCGGCGGCGGCCGAGGGGGCGGCGAATTAACATACCTCGGCTTCTTGCGTTGCACCGCCGGGCGCGGCTCGCGGATGTGGTAGCGGCCCACCCAGGGGAAGTGATTGTGGAACCCGCGATAGAGCAAACCCGTATGCCACGCGGCAAGATGCATCAGAAAAACGCCTGCCACCAGCGAAGGCGCGACAACTGGGAATCGGCTCAGCCATTTGGGCAGGTGATCGTGATACGTGGCGATGCGCATCGCCCCGAGCAGAATGCCGACAGACCCCATAAGCCAGACCGGCCCGGCAATCGTCCAAAGCAGAACGACGCCCACGTAACGTCTGCCGCAGGCGCGGATCAGGCCCAGCAATCGGTCGGGCCGCAAGTTGGAGAACGTGCCGGACGTGATCAATGTGAGCAGGATGGCTGGAAAGAGAAACGCGCCGGCCAACGCCAGCGGCAAGCCCGCCGCCAGCGCCCCGCCGTCACTGAGCTGCGATCGCAACACCAGCCAGGCCGGCAGATAGCACAGCAGGATGGCGCCCATCATCGACATGAACGGATGCCACATGTCTTCCCAAAACCGCAGCTCGCGCAAAGGGCGCGGCAGTTCATCATGTTCATCGGGGCCGATGGAATCCACCACGTTGGCGAAATGAGCCGGCAGCGCCAGCATTAGCGGCACAAGCGCCGCCAGGATCATGAACAGCCCCATGATCGCGAAGAAAAAGAAGAGCGCGATCAGCAGGTGCGCGCCCAGCACGAATACCATCACCGCCACGCTCGACGGCTGGCAAAGCTCCAGCAAAACATACGACCCCGCGCGCGGCAGCATTGCCCCGCGCGTGGCGTAGCCGAGGGTCGGCTTCGCAAAGGGGATCGTGGATGGATCCTGGGCGGGCGGCTGATGAACATCGTGGGTTGTGGCGATCGGGCGCACCAGTTCGCCGGTTTCCGGGTCGTAGCGCGGGGGACTGCGCGGATCAACCGGGCGTTCAAGATCATATTCCCCCCGGTCATCGATTATGCCCGCCGCCCCGCGAAGATCGATCTCGTTGCCCTCCGAATCCACCTTCGATTTGGCGTACATGTGCAGCATGATGCCAAGGGCATTGGGCTGCACGGGAAGGTCGCTTGAACCCAGCGTGTACGTCCCATCGGCGGCGATACTTTTCAGATCACTGAGATAGGGGATATCGTTGAGCCGCTTGCATCGCGGGCATTGCACGCTGGCGCCGGCGGTGTCGTCGGCAGTCCGGAACATGTGGCCGCAAGTACAGGGAAAGCGAATCATAAATGTCGTCAACTATCAGACGGAGCGGACGGCCCTGGCTTTCGTGAATTGTACGCTTCGCGTACCGGACTTAGAATATCGCCGTCCGCGATGGATTCGATCGGGCGCGCCCGAATCTTCGACCGGGGCCTTGGCGCCTGCAATGGTGGGGCCACCCAAAGCGCGACGTTTCCCCGAAGAATCGCGCGCCAAGTTCCATTAGCGTGCCCGTGGGTTTGATGGAAAGGATCTGATGATGCGTGCCTTCAAATGGGCCGGGGGTGTTGTTTTGCTGGCGTTATTGCTGGGCGCGCCCGGCGCGCGGGCCGAGGAGAACGTCAAGCCCGAACAAATCAAAAAGATGTACGATGATGCCTTGGTGCAGCTCAAGGCTGCCCAGGACCGCAAGGCGGAATTGGCAAAACAGAACGAGGCGCTGGCGGCAAAGGTCGCCGAGTTGAGCAAGCAACTTGCCGCTTCGCAATCGCAGATGCAGGGCATGCAACGGCAGATCGATGACCAAGCCGAAAAGACGTTCTACCTGCGATCCTATTACGCCGCCTGGCAACGCTTTCTACACGCCCATCCGGATGTGACGGCGAACTGGAAGTTCTACCTCGGCCATAGCGCCCTGAGCATCCCGCGGGAGACGCCGGATTTGATCGATCCGGCGTGGATGGTGGATGACAAGCTGGCGCCGGGATGAGACCATTCGTAGACGCGGCGTCCCCGCCGCGTGCTGCTCGGATGGCGCATATCCTGCACGATTTTTATTGCCTATAATTCGTCCCGAGGCTTGCATGCCGCTTCTCACTCCTTCGCCCGACATCCCCCTGCTGGCAGATCTGCTCGATCGACTGGGCGGTATTTCCGCCGACCGCGTGCGGTATTACCCACTTCCGGGCACCGCGACCGAGGCGGACGTCATCGCAATCGAAAAACGTGAAAACCGGCTTTGCGAACTGGTGGACGGCGTGTTGGTGGAGAAGCCGATGGGCATTCGGGAATCATTGGTGGCCGTCACGCTTTCCACGGCACTCAGCAACTTCGTCGATCCGCGCGACCTGGGACTGGTGAGCGGCGAGGGTGGGATGATCCGATTGTTCCCCGGCATGGTGCGCATTCCCGACGTGGCGTATATCTCGCGCCAACGCCTGCCCGGCGGACATGTGCCGACTGATCCGGTACCGGGGTTGGCGCCGGACCTGGTGGTGGAAGTGCTCAGCGAGAGCAACACGGCTGCCGAGATGGAGCGCAAACGCCGGGAGTATTTCCAGGCGGGAGTCGAATTGGTGGTGATGGTGGATTTGGAGGCGCGGTCAGTCGTCGTTTATTCGAGCGTGGATGATTTCGTGACCCTGACCGGGAAGCAGGAATTGGAGGGTGGCAGTGTGCTCCCTGGGTTTTCGATTTCGCTGGAACGGATCTTCGCGCGGTTGGATTTCTGAGGATCCTACAGCGGGCACGTTACCGCAGGCGCATTCGCACTTCCAACGCGGCCCTGCGGGCACGCCCGCGAAAAGGTCGGAAAAAAACACGGCGCATCACTGTGGACCGGTTTAATTGAGGACTTTTCCGCGGATGCAAATGAGGTCTTCGGGGGCGCGCTCGAAGGGGATGAGGGTGTCGCCGAGGATGGATTTGAATTCGGCGCCGATGTGGAACACGTCATTGCGCCGCCGGCGGCTGTGCACGACCGCGCAGACCATCGACACCGCCCGGCCGGTGCGATCTTCCAGGCGAACCACGAACGAACTGCCGGGCCGCAGATCCTGGGGGTACATAAAGCACAACCCGCGCGGCGAGATGTCCAGCAGCTTGACGACCCCATAGGGACCCGCGTCTTCATCGGAGCCCAGCGCGATGGATACTTCCCCGGGATTTTCAATGCGCTGGGCCCGGCGGACGGGCGCGGGGCCGCCGATGCGCGTGGTTTGGATGAGCGTGATCAACTCGGATAATTGTTTGGGTGACAGCATGGGAGTCTCCCTTCATCCATCATTATGCACCCGATTCGCGGGGATGCGCGATCTCCGGGGCTTTTTCCGATCGCCCTCTGTCGCGCCAGGCCGTCATAATCGATACGCCCCGAACGCGCCGCATTCTGGCAACGCCTATGGAAGTCTATCGGTCGAATGTGGATGGCAATTTGCCACCGCCAGCAAATGGATGCGGCCCGTCAACGTATCACGGGCGTCTCGCCCGTGCATGGTGCTTCAAGATTGGGAATGTCGTGATTCCTCGGCCACCGCGCTCTCCGCACGGGCCAGACGCCCGTGATACAGTAACGGGCTTCGTCCCATAAGCTTCACCCACTACAATCGGCGGAGTGTTAAGGGTCTTTCGCATAGCAGCGTGTCGCCTCGAAAGCGCTTCCGTGCCCCAGTGCTTCCGTGGTTGTTTCTCTTTCTCCGCGGAAGCGGCCGCATTATCGGAGCTTACCAATAACCGCATCGGCAAACTCATTGGTGCCGGCCTTCCCACCCAAATCACGCGTGAGGGTTTTTCCCTCGACGAGCACCGCTTCGTACGCCTCGCGCACTTTCCTGGCGATGGCTTCTTCGTGAAGATAGTTGAGCATCATTGTGGCGCTGACGATGAGCGCCAGCGGATTAGCGATGCCCTTTCCCGCGATGTCGGGGGCGCTGCCATGCACCGCCTCGAAGACGGCGGCGTTATCGCCGATGTTCGATCCCCCCACCACGCCCAGGCCGCCGACCAATCCCGCGCACAGATCGCTGACCAGATCGCCGTACAGGTTTTCCATCAGCAGCATGTCGAACCGGGACGGGTCCTGCACAAGCTTCATGCAGCCGGCGTCGATGATCGTCTCCTCGTATTCGATGTTCGGGTATTCCTCCTCGTAAATCCGCCGGGCGCAGGCCAGGAAAAGTCCATCCGTCAGCTTCATGATGTTGGCTTTATGAAACACCGTGATCTTCCGGCGGTGAAACCGCGTGGCATATCGAAAGGCGAACCGCGCGATCCGCGTGCAGGCCGCTTCGCTGGCGACCTTCAGGCTGGTCACCACGCCGGGCACTACTTCGTTTTCGATGCCGCTGTAAAGCCCTTCGGTGTTTTCGCGGACGATGATCAGGTCGATGTCCTTGAAGCGCGTCTCCACGCCGCGCAGATTGCGCACGGGCCGCACGGCCGCGTAGAGGTTGAGCTTCTTGCGAAGCTGCACGTTGACGCTGGTGAACCCCTTGCCGACCGGCGTGGTGACCGGCCCCTTGAGCGCGACCTTGTGGGCCGTGATGGCGGCCAGCGTGCGCTGCGGAAGGACATTGTCATATCCCTGCTCAAGGGCGACCGCACCGGCGGGCAGTTCCACCCACTCGACATCCAGGCCCGCCTCGCTCAGAACGCGCTGCGTGGCGACGGTTACTTCCGGGCCGATTCCGTCGCCGGGGATGAGTACGATCGTGTGCTTGGGCATGACGTTTGGATGATGGGCATTTCGCCAACAAATGCCAGCGCCGCAAAACGAAAGATCACGAGGGACAAAGGATGATGAGTGATGAGTGAACCGTGACAGGGAACTCTTCGTCACGGTTCACTCATCACTCATCATTCTTCCGACCGTACGCCGGCGGCCCATACACATTGAACGTGATCGCATCCGAGCCCGAGCGGTTGACGAAGCCGGTCTGCAATACCTCAAACCACTTGCCGGCATCGCGCATGTTGGAAACATTCATGGTCTGATGCTACGCGCGCGGTTGCCGCGATTCACGGGGCGCAAAAGTGTCGGCATCAAAAAATCTTTCCGCCCCATTCCCGCCTCCTGCCGCTCCGGTTTTGAACGCAAATAGCTTTGAATTGGCCTGCGCATTTGTGGCGACACCGTGTCGCTGCGCGGCGCGCGCCTTGTCGCTGTGAAGCGGCACGCTCCGGGTGGCCGATTCGTTAAGTGTCGGACAGGAACAGATGACACTTAAGCAAACGGAAAGGAAGGGAATGATGGTTGCCCATTGTTCAGAACAAATTGGCGCCGATCGTTGGATGGAGGAGCAGATGTTCGAGGAGGACGTGCGGGCGGTGGTCGGCATGCTTCGTCCGCATCGCCAGGAGCGGATGGCCGGCTGGTCGGAATACCGCACCGGCGGCAAGCATTTCCGCGCGACGATTTCCTGGGACGAGCACTTCGAGCTGGCCAGCACAACCGAAGACAACGGCGGCCTGAGCGTGCCGTGCATGACCGATGTGCTGGAGACCATTCTCGTCGGCTCCGCCCGCAACCAGGACGGACTGACAGCAATTCAGGAATTCGATCTTTACCGAAAGATCGTCCGCGACCTGTATCGCCGGCTCGATCAATTGCAGTCGTGCTATGAATAGGCCTTTCTTCATTTGGATTTGTTTCGGATTTCGTGCTTCGGATTTCGGATTTCCCACCATCTGGTTCGCGGGCGACGGAACGCGCGCGGTAACATACGGGCGCCCCATCGCCCAAAAGCGCCGGAGCGAGCGGGCGCGGCATTCCGCCAATGGAGGGGCGCGCCGCGACCCGCTCGTTCCATTTTTTCAACTGAAAACGCATGAGCACAAGCAACACTCCGCCGCATCCGCGTTCCCCCCGCCGCGCATGGACGATCACGCTCCGCCGGTTGCTGGCCACCCTGCGCCGCGGCGGCGACTTGCGCGCCGCCAAGGTCCGCCGGCTGCGGGCGGCGGTGCGCGCCAAACGCTATGAGAATGATTTGAAGCTGGACGTTGCCGTCGAACGGCTTTTGGGCGAGTTGTGAATTGAACTCATTGGCCCCCGAACAGCGCATCCACGAACCGGGTGGGATCGAACGTTTCAATATCCTGCGGCGTCTCGCCCAGGCCGATAAATTTGACGGGGATGTTGAGCTGATCGCGGATGGACATGACCACGCCGCCCTTGGCGGTGCCGTCAAGCTTGGCCAGCAGGATGCCGGTCAGATTGATGGCATTGCCGAACACCTTGGCTTGCTGGATGGCGTTCTGCCCGGTTGTCGCGTCGAGTACGAGCAGCGCTTCGTGCGGCGCGCCTTCGATGCGCTTGGCCACCACGTCGCGTATCTTCACCAGCTCGCGGATCAGCGGCTCCTGCGTCGGCAGGCGCCCGGCGGTATCGACGATCAGCACGTCCGCGCGTCGAGCCTTTGCCGCCTCGCACGCGTCGTAGGCGACGGCCGCCGGGTCCGCGCCCTGCTTGTGCTTCACGATCTCCACGCCGATGCGCTGGGCCCAAATGGAAAGCTGATGCACCGCGCCGGCCCGGAACGTGTCGCTGGCGCAGAGCATCACGGTTTTGTGCATTTCGGTTTTCAGCAGCCATGCCAGCTTGGCGATGCTTGTCGTCTTGCCCGCGCCGTTGACCCCTGCCACCAGAATCACCGTCGGCCCCGATCCGGCAAACCGCAGTTCTCGATCCGCCGTCGGCCAGTTCGCGATCATCTGCTCGCGCACGATGGACTGCGCCTCGTCGGCATTCTTGATTTTCCCCAGCCGCCAGCGCTCGCGCACCTCGCCGACAATCCGCTCGGTGTTTCCCACGCCGAGGTCCGCCGCCAGAAACCGCTCCTCCATCTCCGTAAGAAACGCCTCGTTGATCTGCCGGCCCGGCACGAACAGCGTGCGCACGTCGGTGTTCAGGACCTTCGCTGTTTTGCGAAGCGCGCCTTTGAGCTTGTCGAGGGTTTTGTGGAAGAAGGCCATTCGGGTTGTCAGTTGTGGGTGGTCAGTTGTGGGTTGTGGGTTGTGGGTTGGAGTCCGTAGGGTTCGCTTCAGCGAACGCTGTTCTTCCCACCGCCGGCTTGCCAGAACGGGAATCGCGCGTTTGCCGGCCCCGCTGGTTACTTCTTCTCTCCGATCAGCGCCTGATGTTCCTTGAGCACGGCATCCAGCACGCCGTTCACGAACGCCGGGCTTTGCTCGGTGGAGAATTGCTTGGCTAACTCGATGGCCTCATCGAGTACAACTTTTGGCGGCGTGTCGGTGTTGGTCAGTTCCCAGACGGCGCAGCGAATGAGATTGCGATCGACCGCCGGTTGTCGGCGCGGGGGCCACTGCGGGGCGAGGCGCTCGACCCATTTGTCAATCGCCTCGCGCTGCTCCCAGGCGCCGCCGGCCATGTCCAGGGCGAATTGCCGAACGTCGGCATCCGCCGTTCCTTCGCTCACGACCTGCCGGGCTTCTTCAACGTCGCGCTGCCCGTGGGAATCCCACAGGTAAAGCACCTGCATCGCCAGCTCGCGCGTCTTCCGCTTCTTCAGCATGGTGGGGAGTATAGGAGAAATGTAGGGCGTCGTCGCCATGATGCGGCGAGTGTGTGACCGTTCTTTTGTGGCATGGGCGGCCCGCCCATGTGTGCGGCAATCCGCATACATCAGCGGAATGCAATATTTCAGCCCCCTGCAACGGTGGAATGCAAATTCGAGCGTCGAAGGGGCTGGTCGTATCACGGGCGTCTCGCCTCACCTTTCGTCACATTTTTTCCAGTCCAGCCGCCCGCGCGCCCATGACCATCAGGTGAAGGTCATTCCATCCGCGCCAGAGGGTGAGCCAGCCGGGTGGGCCGTCGGACTTGCGGTTTTGGTGGCCGCCCAGTCGGCCCAAGGC
>DASRLH010000220.1:0-3409 GCA_035648595.1 Tepidisphaeraceae bacterium | reverse complement strand
CTTGGCGCAGCCGCTCGCCGTCCGACGCCGACATGGTTCCATGCGCTGCCATCCCTGGCTCCTTTCCAATCCGCGACAACCCCAACCCGCCAAACCATCATCATATTAACCAATCCCCATGCAAAAGCCGACATGCACCCGTGAGGAATTGTTGGCTGGCGGTTCATGGCCGATGCTATAAGATTGATTGGCGTCTCGCCTCCACAGGTCATTTTTCACGAGGTTCGAAATGCTGAATCCACGACCCGCCCTGTTCGCCTTGGCCCTTCTCCCGCTGGCCTCCCCCGCTCCCGGCGAAGACCAAAAGCCGGCTCAACGGGTGGAACAGCCGGCGGCGGATCGGAATGCGAAGGCGCCGGAAATTAAGACGGCCACCGCCGACGACGCGAGGCACTTTTTCAACGGCAAGGACCTGTCCAACTGGTGGGGCGACATGTCGCTTTGGCATGTGGAGGATGGCGAGATCGTCGGCAAAACCGCCAAGGGGATTCGACAAAACGAATTTCTCAAGAGCCGGGTCTCCGTCGGGGATTTTCGGCTGATCTGCAAGATCAAGCTGGTGCCCAACGAAGCCAACAGCGGGATCCAATTTCACTCGGTGCAGCACGAGGGCAACGAGATGGCCGGCCCGCAGGCCGATGCCGGCAAGGGATGGTGGGGCAAGCTGTATGGCGAGAATTTCCACGACCGCGTGCTGGCCGAGAACAAGTCCGGCGAGCAGGTGGTCAGGCCCAACGAATGGAATACCTACGAAGTGCTGGCGGTGGGCACGAAGGTGCGGACGGCCATGAACGGGCAATTGTGCGTGGATTATGAGGCCGCCGATCTGCCGCGAACAGGCATGTTCGGCCTGCAAATACACGCTGGCGGCCCGACCGAAGTGCGATTCAAGGACATCAAGCTCGAACTGAATCCCAAGTGGGAACTCAAGACGCTGGACAAATAATTCTGTCTCGCACCCAATAATGTAAAGCGATTAACCATGACGCAAGCCAATCCCATCCCCTATCGCGGCGGAAGCCCCGGCGTGGTGGTCACCACCACATTCACCATCGAAGGCTATCGCATCCGCCAATACCTGGGCATCGTGCGGGGGATCATCGTGCGCTCGCCGACGATCGCCCAGGGATTTCTCGGCGGCCTGAAATCGATCGTGGGCGGGCAGATCGGCTCGTACACGCAGATGTGCGAGCAGGCCCGCCAGCAGGCGTACGAACTGCTCATCGATCACGCACGCGGCGTGGGCGCCAATGCCATCGTCGGGTTGCGCTACGACGCCTCGGAGATCGGCAGCAAAACCTCCTCTGCCACCGAAGTCCTCTGCTACGGAACGGCGGTCATCATCGAAGCGGAAACGGTGGGGGAGGGGGGAAGATGATGAGTGATGAGTGAACCGTGACAGGATTGCGCCAGTTACGGTTCACTTGTCATTCGTCATTTTTCCGCCCGTCACGGTTCACTCATCACTCATCATCCTCTCACGTCCCATCCCGCGATCGGCGCCTTCGAACCGGGCCGGCGACGAAGGGAGCTTCGGATAAGGGAGTCTGTTGCTGGGCGCGCCATCGGCGGATGAACCAGTGAGGATCGCGGCGGTATTCGTCCACGATCGCCAGCGTGTACGGGCGGCCGCATTCCGGGCAGCGATGCGCATCGGGCAGACCGCTCAGGCCGTAGCCGCAGTGAATGCAGAACGGTTCGAGCCGCCGCTGCACTGCCGTGCGATTCAGGTGAGCCATCAGGGCGACCGGGATCGCCAGCAGCATGATGAGCAATTTCCAGCCAATCCACCAGAGCGGAGCCCAAAGCGCCGGCCAAAAAGCGCCCCCCACCAATACGCCAATCACCCCCACCGCCGGCAGCAGCAGGATCCAGCGCCAACCCAGATGGCTCAGCGACTGCCGCCATGACGGCATCCAGAACGGCGCATCCTTTTCCGCGCCGCTGTTCACATCGCACCGCGAAGCCCCCACCTGGGGCGACACCACTCGCTCGATGCCCGATGGGGGCCTGCTGATTGGCGTGGGGGGAGAGTTCATTGTGATTCCCTTTAAGCGGAAAATCCAAAATCCGAAGCACGAAATTCGAAACAAATCCAAATTTCAAAAGGCAAAATTCCAAACAAGACCTCGAAAATATTCGACAAAACTTCAACGGACGCGCACTTTGAATTTTCCGTTTTTCTTGCTTTTGAATTTGTTTCTCTTCGAGCCTGAGCCTCAGAGCCGAAGGCGGATTTCGTGCTTCGGATTTCGGATTTTCACCCTTAATTGGAGTTGTGGGCGCGGCCCACGCTCAGTGTATTCAAGGTTAGTCCCTCTTTTCCGTGCGAAGCTTGGGCAGGTCGAAAAATCCCGACCCCTGCCCAGAGCCCGCGCCACGGGGGGTTGTGGACGGCGAAGTCGATTCAACTGCCGCCGCGGCATCGGGCTGGATATATTCGGCCTGCGGGCGAAGCCGGAATGGATGGGGCACAAGCAAAAGCACCGTCTCGCGCGGCTCGGCGGGGCCGGGGCGCACGAGGAAGGCATGGCCCAGCGTGTCGGGCAGCGAGGCTTGTGCCGAGGGCGCGATCACCAGGAAATGCCCCATCGGCACATCCTGCCGCAGCCGCAGGTCATACAGATATTCGGGGCATCGGTATTGAATGTCGCGGATGTCATTGCGAATGCTCACCTCAAATTCCTTGCGCACGCCGCGAACCAACGCGCACACGTCCAGTCTCGCAACCCCAGGCTTGCGCGGGCACGGCTCGTAGGCGACGCAAAACAGGTTGTCGCAATTCGCATAGCTACGGCCAATCAGAACGCCGGCGGAGTTGAAGTAGAAGATGTTCTGTTCATCGACGTTGGTTCGCACCGGCAGTTCGAGCGTGTCGCTTCGGGCGGCCTTGGTGTTGCCCTTCTTAACGGTGGCGCCATATTTTTCGATGAGGTCCTTGAAATAACTCCACTCGGCATCCGGGCCGATCCCCACGCGAACGCCGCTCTCCTGTAGCAGTTGGTGCGTGGGCAGATCGATGGCATCTTCATCAATATGACGCCAGAACTGCTCGCTTTTGCTCACCGCTCCAAAGGGGACGGAGAGTTCGTAGAATCCAAGCTGCATGACGACCTGAACGTCATCCTCGGCAGCCAGGGCGCCCGCCGCACGGGCATCGGCTTGAGTCGCACCGGTGCCCCGTGCATCTCGACCCCGCGCATCGACGCCCCTTGAATCACCGCCGGCGTGTCGCGCATTGCTTGAGCCGTCAGACGGGTGAACCACGGGGGCAGGCGCGCAGCCGGCCAGGGCGGCGGCGCAGCCGAGCATGACGTTGGAAAACAGAGCGCGTCGAAGCATGATCACTCGTGGCATTTCGGAATGTGTTGGGCTTTCCCTCTCCCGGTACTCCGGGGGAGGGTAGGGT
>DASRLH010000219.1:0-4887 GCA_035648595.1 Tepidisphaeraceae bacterium | reverse complement strand
CCCCGGGGCGTACCGGGGGAAGGAAAGCGCAACACTTTTCGAATCAGCGCGCACGAGAATCCGCACGAAATTCAGCCACATCTTCATCACGCCGCCCCGCGCCTCTCACCCAAGCCTATGCGCGGCGGCCCGAATCATTTGCCGCGTGCCTTGCGGGTTTTGGCGGCCTTCTTTCCGGCGGCACAAGAGGCGGTGCGCGGCGGCTTTGAAATCGTCGCCGTCCGGCTTGGACTGGGGCCTCTGTCGGGTGTTGTTAGTGTCCTCGCGGCGACGCGCCCGACTCGCGTTTCCTGCGCGGCCGGCGGCGCGGGTTGCACGGCGCCGATGGCGCGCTCCGCGGATCGGGCTCCACGGCAATCGGTTCCGCGGGCGCGATCTCCAACTGGACATCGGGATACCAATACTTCACCGTGGCCCAGTCCACCCCATCGTCCACCCCCACAGGTTCCATATGTTCCCCCTTCATCTGGCCAGCGTCGCGCGGCGCATCAACGCACGAGCCGTCCGCGTTCCAGCCGGTGTTGCTGTTCACGTCGATGAGAAACGCCAGTGGATGTTTGTCGTGAATGAGATTGGGCGCGAACTTGGCGATAACATCGAGCTTTCCCTTCGAATCAAAAACGCGCCGATCGAACGCGCGCAACGGCGCCTCGGGTTGCTGTCGAAACAGGACGATCGGCACGCCATCGGCGTTGGTGTTCAGGGGGGCGGGCGTAAGCTGCGCGGATTCGACGGCAATCGGCGTTACGTTTCCCGCCAGCGCCACCCGCGTATTGGCGGGGCGATCCAGCTTCATCGGCGGCAATGCCCAGGCGGGAAGGATCGGCTGCGTGGGGCCCGCGGCTGCCGACGCCCCGGGCTCGGGCGCCATGACCCGCGTTTCCGGGTACATCGCGCGCCATTGTTTCCAGGGCATCTTCCACGTTCGCAACGCGGTTCCGCCGGCAAATCCGATGGGCCGTTTGTGCTGCGGGGTCTGGCCGGTGAAGCCATTGATGAACTGCCCGCGCCGCGAATCGTAGACGAGCAGCGCGTTGGCCGGCGTCGAGACCACTTCCAGTTCCCGCCCCTTGATCTCTCTGCCGATGGGAACCAGCAGCGCACGGTTTGAGTAGGCGGACCACATCAGCATGATCCGTTTGTCATGATCGGCCTGAATCACCACCGGCGTGCCGAATAGCCGGGAATACGGGTATGCGAAGGTGTGATTGCCGAAGGCAAAGCCGACGATCCAATCCTCGTCCCCGATTCCCGCCGCGCCTGCGTCAACAAAGGCCGGGTTTTCAATGACGGTCATTTTGCCCGCCGCCGGCCCGGTGGTAAAACGGTGCGCGAACAGCGCCAGCACCGGCGCCAGGCCCAATAGCCACCACGCCCGCCGCCGCCCCGAGCTCGAAAGCGCGATGAGCAATATGCAGGCGATCAGGGAGAGGGCCACAAGCGGCCATTGCAGCCGCCGCGACCAAAGAATCAGTTCCAGCCCATGATGATATTGCACCCAGTTGGGATGCGATCCATACGCCACCACGGCCGCCGGGACAACCGCCGCGATAATGAGAAGCAACGGCAGAAACACCAGGGGAAACATAACCCGATGGCCGGGGGGTTGCAATTTATCGACGATGGATCCGTCCGATCGGGTACCGCCCGCCTGTGCCCAAGGCGCCCCCCAAAGCCCCATGCCGCCCGCAAGAACCCTCCATTGGACTTCGCGTAACATTACATAAGCCTTGACTAAACAAGGCCGGCTGTGTCATGCTGCGGCGTTAAGCGGGCCGGCACGTCCTTTCATGGAGCATTCAATGCGCGCGCGTAAGGCCTTCACGCTGATCGAACTCTTGGTCGTCATTGGAATCATTGTCATTCTCGTGTCGCTGCTCTTCCCCGTTCTTCGAGGGGTGCGCGAGCGTGCGAACCAAGTCAAATGCCAGGCCAATGAGCGAACGCTTTGGCAAGCGTGCCTTGCCTTTGCGGCCGACCATGACAACTGCATGCCGGGGGGCCACTACGATGATCAAACACCTCCTCCTCCTCCCAACCCCAACTGGTATAGGCGCGATTGGCTGCTAGGAACGTATAATAATCCAATTGATTACACCAAAGCACCCCAGAGCGGAACGCTTTGGCCATATGTTGGAGGTATCGTAACACCCGCGGCCAATCCTAATTCCCCGACGTCGGGCAGCGCATATGCCGTCTACCGCTGCCCCTCCCGCACGAACATCAGCTCCAAGGGCGGATCGGCGACCCTCACGAATGACTCCACCAATGGCCGTTTCGATTACGCCATATTTCTCGACTTCACCGGCTGCCCGCTGGATAAATTGCCGCGAATGGCTACCGTCAATCAGAAGCCGAAATCTCCCGCGAAGCCATACATGGATTCCGTCGCCTGTCCGATTCTCTGTGAAGAGGCGTCTGGATCAATGGGGGGTCATGCGGAAATGGACAAGCTGGCCCAAACCCATCCTGGGGTTGGGTCTTTTTATATCTCCGCCGACGGCGCAGCTCATCCGTACATCGAAGCGGTGAATACTGACGCCAGGGATTGGATGGCGATTGGCCCGCAGAGCCAACAACCGAAAACGATCGGGAACGGAGTCTCCACCGTCAAATGGGGATACTGGACGCACCAATAATCGCGCACATTGGACCGCTTTACCCAGTTCCTTCCTGTCGCTAATCTCCCGGCTCCAAACTAAACCCCTCGAGGAGCGACATGGCGACATTGACGGAACTGCCCGCAACCGGAAAAATAATATCGGCCCGCGAGGGCCTGGTGGTTTTTTGCCCGGCGGGCACCAATTATGAAATGCATCTGGTTTGCCCCGGGTACGGCGGCCCGCTGAACACGCCGACGCAGGGGATTGTGCGCGTGAAGGCGCGGAAGATTTACACGGTTCCCAGCGGCGGCCTGTTCGTGACGCCGATCTTCGGCTCGCCGCGCATCATCCAGGGGCGCATCCGGTCGATCGACGAGCAGTCGATGGTGCTGCACGCCGGCGGGCCGATCGCCGTGGAGTTTCCCGTCGATGACTCGGCGTTTGATCTGGCCAACGGGGGCCTGGCCGTGGGAAAGATGGCCAATGTTGTCGCGCTGCCGGGTGCGACGTTCGAGCCGCGGTAAAATCTTGTCGGCACGACAAGACTATTCACTACGAAGTCGAAGCAGAACGAATTGAACCGCAGATACACGCAGATGAACGCGAATCAGAGCTCTTATCTGCGTTCATCTGCGTTCATCCGCGGTTCTTACTTTTGGAATTGTTTCGGATTTCGTGCTTCGGATTTCGGATTTTCACACGTCACTTGGGTTATTGGCGCACCCTACGCTCAGTGTCTCGTGGCTTATGACAGAAAACCGCCCGTTGACGCTTCGCGCGCGGCGGGCTATGGTGCGAAGTGTCCCGGAGGCTCGGAGGATCGATGTCATCAGCCATGTCCCTACAAACCACGGAGCAAACGGATTGGCCGATCCTCAAGCCGGCGGGGTCGGCACAGGATCAGCGCGGAATCCAATTGAATCGGCGTACGTGCGTGATTGGGGATCGGTCGCGGGTTCATTTGCCGCTGCGCTCGCCGCTGGTGAGCCGGTCGCACGCGCTGGTGGTCATCGATGCCTCGGAAGTGTACGTGCGCGATCTGGCCAGCAGCAATCATCTGTACATTAACGGATCGGCGGTGCGGGAGACGGTGCTTCATGGGGCGGATCTGGTGCAAATCGGGCCGTTTAAGTTCCGATGTTATCGTGGGTTTAGCCGGCCTGGCGATGAGGCCCAGACATCGGGTACGCGGGCGTTTTTGAGCAAGAACGGGAGCGCACGCCGCTACGCGCTGGAGGGCCGCACATTTTTGATCGGTCGCCGCAAGGATTGCGATCTGCCGCTGGAGATCCCGGCGGTGTCGCGCGTGCATGCGATCATTTTTCGGCGCGACGGGCGCCTTTATCTGCGCGATCTGAACTCGCGTGCCGGCACGTTCGTGAACGGCAAGCCGATCCGTGAAGTCGAACTCCAGGACGGCGACGAATTGCAGTTCGCGTACGTCGTTCTGCGCTATCAATCCAGCCCCGCGGCGGCTGATTCCCAGGCCGCCGATTCCGACATCCAAAACGCCGCCGCCCCCACGGCGGAGGGCTCGGCCACGTCACAATCGGGCAGCGGGCTTTTGTCGGGAAGCAAAACCGAGTACGAACCGGTCGCCTACGAAGCGAGTACGAACAGGACCCATGCCGGCGCCAATGGCGGCGGCGCGGATGAGCCGCCGGCCGCCAGCGCGGACGATTTGGGATTCGGCGGGGAGTTGGAGCTGCCGCGCGGCGATGAGTACGAATTGGGCGACGGCGCGGAATTGGCGAATGCCGCCGAGCTGTTTGGCGCTGAAGTAAACGCCCCCGCGCCCGCTCCTTCGGCCCCCCGCCGTGTGAATCGGCGTTCGGCGGAGCCCAGCAACGGCAACGGCACGCATTGAGCCGCGCATTGACTTGCGGCGTCCGATCGGGCACATTTCCCGCAAGGCACTTTCGACAAGGCACCGTTCTTCAAATTTCAGGCAGCCCCGGACGCCGCGCGGGATGTGCGCTGCCTGATCAAGTTATTCGTGATGCTTTGCCGGGTTTTCGCGGTACCGGAAGACGAACCTCACCACGGAGGCACGGAAACACGGAGGCGCTTTCGATTGAACCGTTGTCGTTCGTTGATGTTGAAAGAAAACTAACAATTCAGTTCTCTTGTTGTTTGCAACGTGGCGCGTCGCCTCGAATGCGCCTCCGTGCCCCGGTGCCTCCGTGGTTGTTTTCTCTTTGGGTTGAGGGGCGCACGCCGGTCAGGAGCATGTCATGAGTGAATCCATTGTTGAACCGCCGTCCAACGGCGCCAAGACCGTGCC
>DASRLH010000218.1:0-2204 GCA_035648595.1 Tepidisphaeraceae bacterium | reverse complement strand
GGAAGAGATGAGTGATGAGTGAACCGTGATCTGCCCCACCAAACCCCGCGGATGTCAACGGTTACGCCTGCCCGGAAATTCGGGCACGCGCGGGCGGCGCGGGGGAGATTCGGCGGGAATAGTGTCATGATTCATCCTGTCACGGTAGAAGCTTAGTTAGCCTTCACGAAGGTGGTATACACGGCAACGTCCTGGGCGGGGCCCGAGAAAATCGGGGTTCCGGCGCCGGTGAAACTTGGGTCATAGCGCCGGCCGACGATATAGGCCAGCACGGGCCCCGTGGGGACGTACGATGAGGCCTTGGTGTCATTGCCCGGTTGCAGTTCCCAGTTATTGGGCGGCTGCCCGGGCCTCGGGTTGCCGACGCGATAGATAAACCCGTTGGCCGTCTGCGGCAGTTGCGGGGCCGGGGGATTGAGGCCGGACCGATCATCCGCGATCACCACGAATGATCCCTCGGCCACCGCGGGCGTGAAGTCGGGACTATTTGGCGCGGGGGCGAAGCTCATCGTGTCCGGCTGCGTTATGTTAAGGCTGCGGTTAAGCGTGACCATCACCGGCCGGGCCTGAAGGTTGGGCGGGGCCGCCGACGGACTGATCCCGTTGGAAAGCAAATCCGTGTTGAAAGGCGTGGAACCCGACCGGGTGTCCTGGTTGTATTGCGAGGCGTTGCGAACCTGGCAGGCGATCACGATCACCTGCGCATACGCGCTGCCAAAGTCCCGGCGATACATGGGAACCCACGCATATCGCGGATCGCTTGGAAGGATCAGGTCTCCGCTGAGGGCCGCCCAGAAATTACTGGTATATGTGGGATATACTTTGTTTCCGCTCGCGGCCACGGTCTGCGCCGACTCCACGACGCCAATTCCAAGCCCCGGGCCCTGCAGATTCGTGGGGGGCAGAAACGTGAGCGGGGGGGTGGGCGGATTGGTTGCCGGCAGCACAAGAGGCGCGGCGTAATCGCGCGTGCCCGCGATGTTGGCCATTGCCGCCGCCCCTTCACGGGCGATGGTGGAGGCGACCGTCTCCTCGCTGCTCGATTGCGTCTGCCGCAGCGCCGCCGGGAAGATGGCGGCGATCATGATGAACCCGATGCCAAGGATCATGATGGAAAACAATATCTCGACAAACGAGAAGCCGCGGCGGAATGCAGGATTGACCACGAAGGCACGAGCACACTCAGGGTGGGCGAGCCCGCAACCCAGAGAAAGAGGGAAACCACGAATGGACACGAATGCACACGAATGAAGATAAATCATTCGTGCCGCTTCGTGTTCATTCGTGGCGGTCCTTTTTTCTGGATCTTCCAAATAATCTTGGCGAATCTCTGGAATAGCAAACGTCATGGGTTAATTTCCGTTCCGGCGCGGGCTTATTCGGATTTAATCAGTGTGCCGTTGTAGCGGTTGATGAAAACGGGGGTTGCGTTGGCGTCAATCCACGCCTCCTCAAGGCCCTCAGGGCCAGTGAGGCTATAGGCGCTTCCTGAGTAACTCGGGTCGGTGTCGGCGAATCCCGCCGCGGTGAACGCGCTGTTATCGAAGAGCACCACGCCAAAGCAGGAGGTCATGGGGAAGGCGACGGGCGGCGTTGCCAGTGGGTTGCCGGTGCCGATGACGAAGATGTCGGCGCCGTTGGTGGGGGCCGTGCAGCCCAGCAGGCTGCCCATGCCGGTGATGTTGCTGGCCTCGTCGTAGCAGGCCAGTCCGTAGCTCTTGCTCACGAGACGGCCATTGCCGTCAAAGAGAATCACGCCGCCGACAGGCACGGTTATTGGCGTGTTGGGCGGTATATTGTATCCGATGTACCGGTCGGTCGCGGTCGGGGGCGGCGGCCCGCCTGAACTGGTGCCCGTCTGGTCGAAATTCCCGGTGATCGTCTGCAGCCGGATGCCCACCGGCAACATGAGCGAATCGCGGTCGGGCACCAGATCGAGCCAGACGGTCGCATAGTGGTTCATCGACGAATAGGCGTAGTTGGCCTTTCGCACCCCGACCGTCCGCACCAGCGCGCCCACCACGCGGTCGGTGCCCGGATCGACGTAGAACATGATCCCGCGATAGTCCTGCAAGCCGATGGCTTCCTCGCGGGCCCGGACGATCATCGCGGAGAGTTCATTTTGCGCCCCGGCGATGCTGCGCTGCCCGCTGAGCGCGCGGATGGCCGGAACCGCCAGCAGAACGAACAGCAGGATGATGCCC
>DASRLH010000217.1:0-4606 GCA_035648595.1 Tepidisphaeraceae bacterium | reverse complement strand
GTCGGGAAGGGCGCAGGCCGGCCGAAAGTTTTTTTTGTTATTCAGCTTGCTCGGTTCCATTCCCTTGCTGATCGCGTTGGTCGAAATCCACCATCAATCCGGCAGCCTCGACCTGCTCGCGTTACCCGCGTTTTCGCACGCGAAGTTCTCCGCGGGCGGAGCGCGCGTCGGCTCTGGGAAGTTAATGTTCGCGCTGCTGATGTTGACGTTCCTAACCCGGCTTGCAGTCGTCCCGCTGCACCGCTGGGTGATTGACGCCCATGCCCAACTCCCCGCGCCCTTCAGCATGATCGTCCCATTAATGCAGACAATCCTGGGCGGCTACGGCATATTCCGCATCGCCTATCCGCTGTTTCCCGATGCCGCCAAATCGTTGTGGCTTGCGATCGCGATCCTCGGCATCATCACGCTGCTGTACGGCGCGATGTGCGCCCTGGCGCAAACCGATCTGAAACGGCTGATCGCCTATGCCTCGATCTCGCAAACGGGCCTGATTCTCCTGGGCGCCGCGGTGATGACGCGCGCGGGCATGAACGGCGCCATTTATACGATGATCGCGCATGCCATCACCTTCGCCATGCTCTTTTTCCTCGCCGGCGTCATCGGGAATCGCACCCACCCTCATGATCTATCCCGCCTGGGCGGCCTGGGCTCCGGCGCGCCGGGTTTGTTCGGATTTGCCACGCTTGCATTTTTCACGGCGATGGGCCTTCCGCCGTTTTGCGGGTTCATTGGCGAATTCCTCGTGCTGATGGGCACGTTTCAGGCGGCGCGACCCGATTCGGTCCTAACGGCGGGCGGGTACGCGCATGCCGGGCAGTTGTATGCGCTTGCGACGCTCGGCTGCGTGGGCGGGATTGTTGCCGCGGGGATCATGCTCAAGGCGCTGCACCGCACGTTCTTTGGGCCGGCACGCGCGGAACACGCGGACATTAAGGACCTGACGCCGCGCGAGATTGCCGTGATGGCGCCGTTGGCGGCGGCCGCGCTTATTCTCGGCATATTGCCTTCGGCAACCATCATGCCGTTGATCCGGACCACTGTGAAAAACTTGCATGATGTGGAGAAGGGCCCGCGACTTGGGCCTTTGGGGATGCAACGCGATTTCGGGGCGTAGCGCGTAGGGTTCGCTTCAGCGAACGCCGTGTCTATCATTCACAATTGAACTAATCGATAACCGGAGGCTGAAGTGGAACTCATCTTGAAGCTGGCTGGACTTGGATTGGCGGGGACATTGGCGGCGGGGGCCATCGGGTGCGGCAGCGATCAGCCGCCCACGCCCGAGCGTGCCCGCATGGCGCAGCCCATCATCCTCAACGACCCGTCCAAGCCATTGTCCCCCTCGGCGCTGGCGGGCAATCCGCCCGCGCCCCCGTATGATGACATCCCACTGGTCACCCAGCAGATGCCCGAGCAGCGTGCGTTTGTGAACGCCTACAACGGCGTGGGCCGGCCGCGGATTCTGGTGTTCGTGAATCGCGCGCCCGACATCGCCGGCAATGCGCCGCTCAAGCCCGATGACCTGCAGGCGCGTTCGCTGGATTACGCCGCCGTTGAGAACATCCTGAGCGACTGGCTTTCCGCCGACGGCCGCGTCGCGGTGATTTCGCCCGCCGTCGGCCAGCAAATGCTCAATGCCCAGCAGACCAGGGACCTGCAAAGCGGCAAGGACACCGCCGGCCGGGATGTGGCCAAGCAGGTGGCCGCGCCGATTCTCGTGCAGGTTCGCGCCCAGCCGACCCGGCAAACGCTCGACGGCATGCAGGTGCGGATGGTTGCCGAGGCCATTGATTTGCAGCATGGCGGGGCATCGCTGGCGCGTGCGGTGGTGGATGTGGCGCCGCCGCTGGACAAGGTGCAGATCAACACGTCCACCCGGTTCATGGCGCGCAAGCTGATGGACGGGATGATTAATTCGTGGCAGGCGCTGGGGGCGCTACAGGGGCCAGGCGCGCCGGTTGGGGGGCCGCCGGCACAGTCCGGGAGCCCAGTGCAAGGGTCGGTCGGTTCAAGCGTGCAACAACCGCGCGGGGCGACGGGCGAGGATTTGCCTTCGTGGCCGCCGGTGCGGACTTCCGGGGCGGGGCGTGCTGATGCGAGTGTTCCCGCTACTCGTCCCGCGAATGGAGCGGGGGAAAAGAAGTGAATATGGAGTCGCGCGAGGGTGTTGCTGGGGATATCTGAATGCTTGACGATAAACATTTGAGCGCATGGTCGCTAAAGTGACCACGCCAGGGCTGGTCCCATGCTCGAATTGATTGACGGATGTTTAAGGAACGAACCGGGAATGGAATCAAAATGACGCAGTTATTGAAAACATTTTCGATGATTTTCGCGGCTCTTATGGTCGTCGGTTGCAACCAGCCGCGGGGGCCGATCGAGCCTAATGCCGTTGCGTTTGGGAACTCCAGGCAGATCTATGCCGACAGTTATAAGCTCAAGGAGCAGACGAACATCGACGAGCCGCCGCGCATGACCAAGGATCAATTCGGGTTGTTGCACATCATGGTGCCGGTGCGCTCGACGATCGATCGGCCGTTCACGCTGCAATATCGGGTGACTTTTTTCGACCGCGACCATCAGGTGGCCAGCCAGCAGAACTGGTCGGATCTTGCGATGAACCCCAATACGCCCGAGCGCATTGAGACGGCCAGCTCAGGTCCCGCCGAGGATTTCGAGGTGGACCTGCGCCTGCCGCCGGGGTTTAGCGACTAGGCTGCCCATGCCACAAAATGGGGTCATGCTCCCCGCTACTTGTAGGATCGCGCCGTTGAAAGGATTCGAGATTATGCCAAAAAAAATTGCCCTTGTGGGCCACTGCGGGCCGGACAGCAGCTACCTTCGCATGACGTTGTCCGGCATCGAGCGCGGCGTGCAAATCCTGTCCGCCGACGATGATGCCTCCCTACAGCGCGCCTTGGAAGGCGGCGTCGATCTGGTGTTGTTCAACCGTGTTCTGGATTACGGCTTTGAGGATACGCAAGGCGTTGCCATCATCGGCAAACTTCACAAGTGCTTTCCGTCCGTGAAGATGATGCTGATCAGCAATTACCCCGAGGCCCAGGCCGCCGCCGTCGCGGCCGGCGCGCTGCCCGGTTTCGGCAAGCGCGATCTTGGCAGCCCGCGCGTGAAGCAACTGCTGCGGGATGCTATTTTCGCCGAAGCCAAAGCGACAGCCGCGTCTGCTGCTCTAACAACCCGCCCATAAATGCCGAGTGTGCTTCCACCCGATTCGCTCGCGTTTCTCGCCGCTCGCCTTTCCCCCCGACCCCGTTTATCCTTTGTGGCACAGCAAGGACGTGTCATCCGGGAGCGACCATGAAGTTCACATTTCAAGCGGCGGCGGCGGCGGCGGCGGCTCTTCTTGCATGCGTTTTTTTGACCGCCCGGGCGTGCGCAGCCCCCGCGTCGCAGCCGGCCGCGGATGCGGCGCGAACGGGGCAGTTCCATGTGACATTCACCCAACGCAGCCCCGAAAGCCGGTCGGAAAAGCTGGGGCGGCGCCTGGGGTGGGCTCTCGATCAACTCAAAAAAACCGGCGTCGATCCCGAATACGATCTGGAGAAGGAGTCTTTCGAGGTTTATGTGCCGTCGGACTATGACGGCAACAAGCCGTATGGGCTTTTCGTGTGGGTGTCGGCCAGCCCGTCGGGCATGCCTCACGAGAACTGGCTTGACGGACTCGACAAACGCCATCTTATTTGGATCGGCGCGAACAACGCCGGCAACCCGCGAACCGTAACGATTCGCCTCGGGCTGGCGATTGACGCGGTTCATAACATGAAATTGAAATATGCGCTCGACGAGAATCGCATTTATGTTTCCGGCGCTTCGGGGGGCGGGCGGTGCAGCAGCATCCTGGGCGTAAGCTGCCCGGACATTTTTCGGGGCGGATTCTACATGATCGGCTGCGACTACTTCCGCCCCATCTCCACCGGCGAGCCAAACCAGTTCTGGCGGCCAAACTATGTCAAGCCCGCGCCCAAACTTTTCGCGCTGGCCTCGCGCCGCAGCCGTCATGTGCTGCTCACTGGCGAAACCGACATGAATCGCCCGCAGACCAAAGGCAATTACGAGCAGGGATTTCTCAAGGACGGCTTTAAGAATGTGCTTTATCTGGAAGTGCCCGGCATGGGCCACCGGCCGCCGCCGGCGGATTGGTTCGAGAAAGGCGTTGCCTTTCTTGACGAGCGGCCCAGGGGCGGCGCAGCGACGGTATCCCATCCAGCGCCCACATCGCGCCCCGCGGCGCTCGCCTCGCGCCAGCCCGCGCTTCCGAAAGCCGATGCGCATCCAATCGAATCCGTCCCAACCGCCAACCCAGACGACGATGTCCCGGCAAAACTTCTGCGCATGGCCAAACTGTACCTCTCCAACAATCGCCCCGACGACGCGCGAATGAAGTTGCGCGACCTTACAAAGAAATATCCAAATTCCCCCGCCTCCGACGAAGCACGAAACCTTCTGATAATGCCGTTCGGCACGGCGATTGATGGCGGGGCGGCGATCCTAACAAAAGCCGTATTGCGCTGGCGGCGGGTTCGTGGCACGATCCGGGACGATGGAACAGGAACTACAGGACAAGGACGTCCGGGGACTTAAGCAC
>DASRLH010000216.1:0-5257 GCA_035648595.1 Tepidisphaeraceae bacterium | reverse complement strand
GCATCCCAGCCCCCCGCGCAAACGCAAACCTCCGAACGATCCGTCTATCTGCAGCAACTTAAGGTGCGATTGCATCAGCAACTGGTGTCGCGCCTGGACGTGCAGAACCTGCGGGTGCTTCCCCCCGAGACGGTCCGCAGCGAAGTTCGCGTGCTGATCCGCGACCTGTGCCAATCCGAGAAGGGGCTGATCAACAGCACCGATCAGGAACGGCTCATGGACGAGGTCATGGACGAGACCTTCGGCCTGGGCCCGCTGGAAGTGCTGCTGAAGGACCAGGCGATCAGCGACATTCTCGTCAATCGCTTCGACCGGATTTATTGCGAGCGCAAGGGGCGGCTGGAACTCAGCGAGGTTCGCTTCCGCGACAATCAGCATCTGCGGCAGATCATCGACCGCATCGTCGGCATGGTGGGCCGGCGGGTGGATGAAACCTGCCCGATGGTCGATGCGCGTCTTGCCGACGGCAGCCGCGTCAACGCGATCATCCCGCCGTTGGCGCTCGATGGCCCCGCGATGAGCATCCGCCGATTCGGCGGCAGGCCCATGCAGGTCGAGGATCTCATCCGCCATGGCGCATTCCCCGCCGCGGTCATGGATTTTCTCTCGGCCGCCGTGCAGGCTCGCTGCAACGTCATCATCAGCGGCGGCACCGGATCGGGGAAAACAACATTACTCAACTGCCTGTCGCGCTATATCCCGCAGGATGAGCGCGTGATCACGATCGAAGACGCCGCTGAATTGCAGCTTCAGCAGCCGCACGTCGTGCGCCTGGAGACGCGCCCGCCCAACGTCGAGGGCAAGGGCGAAGTGAATCAGCGCGATCTCGTAAAGAACTGTCTGCGCATGCGGCCGGACCGCGTGGTGATCGGCGAATGCCGAGGTCCCGAATCCCTGGACATGCTCCAGGCGATGAATACCGGGCACGAAGGCTCGATGACCACGATTCACGCCAACAACGCCCGCGATGCCCTGGCGCGCCTGGAAGTGATGGTCATGATGGCCGGCTTTGATATTCCCAGCCGCGCCCTTCGCCAGCAGATCGCCAGCGCGGTGCAGGTGATCGTGCAGGTTCGCCGCGTGACCGGCGGACGGCGCAAGGTCGTGAGCGTCAGCGAGATCACCGGCATGGAAGGCGACGCGGTGCAGATGCACGACCTGTTTGTTTTCGAGCCTTCGGGCGTGGATGGCGAAGGCCATGCCACCGGCCGCTTTATCGCGACCGGCATCCGCCCCAAGTGTGCCGAACGCATTGATAACCGCGGGATCAAGCTGCCCGCCGACCTGTTCCTGCGCCGCGTCATTGAGATGGGCGGCTGATGCGCTGCCGAGTCGGCACGCCCCGCGATACCGGAGAAGAGTATGGACGTTATCCTGTTGCCAGCATTGGCCGCCGCCGCCGTCGGGCTGCTCGTTTGGTGGGCCGTCGTGCTGCTCTCCGCGCTCACCAGCGGGAAGCGCAAGCTTGTGCAGCGCCTCAACAACGAGTCGGGCTCGCAGGCGTCCAAAACGAATCAACTGTCGGCGATCCTGCCCGAAGACGCGACGGCCGTTCCCGAGTTCCTTGCGCGCAAGCCCTTCATCCAGACTCTGCGCCGCAAGCTCTCGCACGCGTATCCAAATACCACGCTCCAGAAATTTTTGATTATTTCGGCAGTTTGCGCGTTGGGCCCGGGCGTGATGGGAGAATTGCTGTCGGCCAATACCCTGGTTGCATTGGCGGCATTTGCCATCGGGGGATATTCGCCGTTGCTGGTGCTCAATCTCCGCTGCGGCCGGCGCGTTCGCACGATCAATTTGCAATTGCCCGAGGCCCTGGATTTCCTTTCGCGAATCATGCGGGCGGGGCATAGCCTGAGCACCGGATTGCAGATGATGTCCGAGGAATTGCCCGCACCAATCTCCACGGAATTTCGCAGGGCATATGACCAGCACAGCCTGGGCCAGCCGCTTGAGGACGCGCTGCGGGAGATGGCCGGACGCATCGAATCCACGGACTTTGCATTTTTTGTGACCGCGGTTTTAATTCAGCGCCAAACCGGCGGCGATCTTTCGGGCGTGTTGGCCAGCATCAGCGGAATGGTTCGCCAGCGCATGAGGCTGGGCCAGCAGGTTCGCGCCAAAACCGCCGAGGGAAGATTCACCGGCTATATCATGGTCGCCTTCCCGTCGGTGATGTTTGGCCTCTGCTACTTCTTCAATCCGGTCCTGTACGGGGGATTCATGCACGAATCGACCGGCATGATGCTGCTGGGCACCGCTGCCGGTTTGGAGTTGATGGGGCTGTTCATGATTAAGAAGATCACGACTGTTCGTGTGTGAGAGGATTCCCATGACCGATCAAACCCTGCTCATTCTCTGCGTTGCCGGCGTCTTCGGGCTGATGACGTATTTCGTATCCCGCTTCTGGGTTGAACGGGGAGGAAAGCTGCGCGGGCGGCTCAAAGGCGCCGGAAAATTCTCTGCCACCGCCGCCATCGCGGCGCAGCAGCAGGAGAAGGCGTCTTTTTTCAAGGACTTGGCGCAGCGCGTCGGCCAGATGGCCGCCGCCCCTTTCATGCCCAAGACGCGCGAAAAGCAATCGGGCCTGCGCCAAAACCTGGCCCGCGCCGGAATCTATTCGCCATCGGCATTCCGCGCGCTCACGGGCGCGAAAGTCATCTGCATGGGCCTGGGCATTGTCGGCGGGTACTTCCTGGGCGACGCCTTTGGTCTGCTGTTCCTGGGCTTGGCGGTGGGGGGGTTGGTCGGATACCTGGCCCCCAGTTTCTGGCTCAAAACACGGATCAAGGCCAATCAGTTGGCGCTGAACTACGGCCTGGCCGATGCGCTGGATCTTATGGTGGTGTGCGTGGAGGCGGGCCTCACGATTGACGGCGCCATGCAGCGCGTTGGCCAGGAACTGGCCATCTCTCATCCGGCCCTGGCGCGCGAGCTCAACATCGCCCACATGGAAACGCGCGTCGGTTTGTCCAGGGCCGAATCATTGAAGAACCTGGGCATGCGAACGGGAAATGCGGCCCTGCAATCGCTTTCAGCCATGCTCGTGCAGGCCGACCGCTTCGGCACCTCCGTCGCCACCGCCCTGCGCGTGCATTCGGACACCCTGCGCGTCAATCGGCAGCACGCCGCCGAGGAAAGCGCCGCCAAGGCCTCGGTGAAGCTCACCTTTCCGCTGGTCCTGTTCATCTTCCCCGCCACCTTCATCGTGCTGGCGGGGCCGACCGTCCTTCAGTTGGCGCACAGTGAATTGTTTAAATAGACGCGGAAAAAAGCAACCACGGAGACACTGAGGCACGGAGGCGCATTCGAGGCGCCTCGCCGCATGGCAAGAAAAGAGTCGAATGAGTTGTTGTCCAGGCGTGCGGGAAGTTTGCGAGATCCCGAAAATTCGTCGAACGCCCTATTTTCCAGAATATCGGGGAGGTGCGCTGGTGCGCGCGAAAGCGCCTCCGTGCTTCCGTGTCTCCGTGGTGCTCTCCTCCTGCCGCGCCGGATCGCTAACCATCGCCCCTCAAATGGCCGACAGAAGGAATGGAACGAAACGAAGGAGCAATCCAAATGAAGAACAGCAAAAAATTGCATTGGCTGATTGAACTGGGGGCCGCCGCGGCGGTGATCGCGCTGGCGGCGGGGTGCCAGAACCCCAAATCCGATGCCGCGCGCGGCGACGATTTCCCGGCGCCGGACATGCCGCGCTCGGTGAACGCGTTTGCGATGCAGCAAGCCGCCAACGGCGCCCGCGCCGATGCGACCCTGCGCGACTATCACTTTGACGGCGGCAAACTCAATTCTCTTGGAGAGGAGCGCCTCGATCTGATGGTTCACAACGGCGACGATTGCTCGCCGCTGGTGGTCTACCTCGACGTGCCCGCCGATGAGGCCAACACCGAATCCCGCCGACAGGCGGTCACGGATTTTCTCCGGCACAGCGGCTTGAGCGACGAGCAGATCAAGCTCGAGGACGGCCCCAATCCCAATTCGACTTCGCCCGTTGCCCCGCTGCTGGCGCAGCAGAACATGCCCCAGCAGTCATCGGCGTCTCCCGCGGCGCCAAGCTCGGGAAGCATGCCCCAGGGCCAATGATCGGCGCCTACTGGCCGTGACGAACTGCCGCGTCTTCCGGAGCGGAGAATTGCGGCTGATTGACGCCGGGGCTGCCTTCCGAGGCGGCCCCGGTGTTTTGTTGCGCCCGCGAACCGAAGAGAAAACAACCACGGAGACACTGAGGCACGGAGGCGCATTCGAGGCGAAACGCCATTTGGCGCGAGCGGCAAATGGCAAATATTTGAGTGACACTTCAGTCGGATGGAGCCGCGAATTCCATCGGAATATTCGCGTTAACGTATCACGGGCGTCTCGCCCGTGCGGATGGCGCGGTAGTCGAAGAATTGCGACATTCCAGATGCCTTATGCTTCTCCAAAACAAGTGAACCGCACGGCTCACTCGAAAACGCCTCCGTGTTTCCGTGCCTCCGTGGTGAGATTCTTCTTCTGCCGCGAAGAGTCAATCCCAAGGCAAGGCCCGGCGGGTTCGTGCCGATAGAAAGGGGGACGAAACAACAGCCGGAGGAGAACGTGCAGGGAATTCCAATTGGGCAGTTATTGGTCGAGCAGGGCGTGTTGACCGAGCCGCAGGTGCAGCACATCCTCAAAGTGCAGAAGATGTCGAACCGTCCGTTCGGCGATCTGGCCGAACGGCTGTATGGCATTAACCCGCGGGCCGTCGAGGACGCCTGGGTTGAGCAATACCTGCGAACCGTCGGCGTTGTCGATCTGGACGAGCAGGAAGTGGAGACCGATTGCCTGCGGCTTTTGAATCGCCGGCAGGCGTGGCAGTTTCATCTGCTCCCGCTCAACCGCGAGGACGACGCCATTCAGATGGCGACCACCCGCGAGAACCTCGTTCGCTCCGTCAATTTCTCAACGCGGACGCTCGATGAGCCGGTGCATTTTCTCATCGCCGAGCGTGCACAGCTTCGTGAGTTTCTCATGAAGCACTATCCGGTGCCGCAGTTCATTGCGCAGTATGCGGATCGGATGTAGGAGCGGCGGTTTGCTTCCGAGGCTGTCGGTTGAAATTCCCATCTCACGCGCAGGCGCGAATGTTTCAACATGATAATGCCGTTCGGCACGGCGATTGATGGCGGGGCGGCGATCCTAACAAAAGCCGTATTGCGCTGGCGGCGGGTTCGTGGCACGATCCGGGACGATGGAACAGGAACTACAGGACAAGGACGTCCGGGGACTTAAGCAC
>DASRLH010000215.1:0-22324 GCA_035648595.1 Tepidisphaeraceae bacterium | reverse complement strand
GCGCTGGGGGCTGGGCCAGGTGCTTGATCTTGAGGTTCAGGTGCGGGTTAAACGCGGTGCCCGCGGGGATCAGGTGGCCGAGGATGACGTTCTCCTTGAGGCCCACCAGTTTATCGATCGCGCCGGCCAACGCCGCCTCGGTCAGAACCTTGGTGGTTTCCTGGAAGCTGGCGGCAGAGATGAACGACTCGCTCTGCAACGACGCCTTGGTGATGCCCAACAGAAGGGTCTTGCCTCGGGCGGGCCGGGTTTTCTTGGCCTTGGAGGGCTCCTTGCCGGCGGCCTCGGAAGCCTCGTTGGCCTCCTTGTATTCGCTCTTGAGGACCACGTCCCCTTCCTTGAAGTCCGTGTCTCCCGTCTCGGAAATCCGCACACTCTGGGCGGTCGAGTCGTTGCCCTGGCGGAAACGGAATTTGTCCACCACTTCTCCCGGCAGGAATTTGGTGTCGCCGGCGTCCTCCACCTTCACCTTGCGGAGCATCTGGTTAAGGATGATCTCGATGTGCTTGTCGTTGATCTTCACGCCCTGCGAACGATAGACGTTCTGCACCTCCGTGAGCAGGTACTGGTAGAGCGATTCTTCGCCCTTGATGCGGAGGATGTCGTGCGGAATGATCGGCCCGCGGATGAGCGGGTCGCCGGCTTCAACATAGTCGCCGGCATGCACCTGGAGCTCCTTGTCCTGCGGGACGTGGTGCTCCTTTTCCATGCCTGATTCGTTCTTGATGTTGATCGTCATCTTGCCGCGCCGCTTGTCGGAGCGCAGCTCGACGGTGCCGGAGATCTCGGCGAGGACCGCCGGATCCTTGGGCTTGCGCGCCTCGAAGATTTCGGTGACGCGGGGCAGGCCGCCGGTGATGTCCTGCGTGCCGGCGCTCTCGCGCGGTTGGCGGGCGAGCATGTGTCCGGCCTCGATCTTCTGGCCGTCCTTCACCTCGACGCGGGCCTTGGCGGGCAGGTAATGGAAGTCGAGGATTTTGCCGTCCGAACCTTCGATGGTGATGCGCGGATGGCGTTCGCCCTTGTGCTCGATGATGACGAGTTTGCTCTCGCCGCCGCCGCCCTTGCGCTCCTCTTCCATGCGGGCGGTTTCGCCTTCCTCGATGTCCTCGTAGCGGACGGTGCCGCCCTTCTCGGCGAGAATCGGGGTGATGTGCGGATCCCAGGTGACCAGTGCCTGACGGGGCTTGACGCGCTCGCCGTCGCCGACCATCACATACGCGCCGTAAGGCACCTTGTACTTTTCGCGTTCGCGGCCCTTGGCATCCATGACGGCGATTTCGCCGTTGCGCTTCAAGGCGACCAGGTGCTTGTTCCCCTCGGCATCGAGCACCTTCACGGCGTTGATGTCGCGATGCTGCACGATGCCTTCGGAGGCGGCCTTGATGTCGTTCTCGACGAACGATCCGGTGGCCACGCCGCCGGTGTGGAACGTGCGCATGGTCAACTGAGTGCCCGGCTCGCCGATGGACTGGGCGGCGATGATTCCGACGGCCAATCCTTCCTCAACCGAGCGGTTGGTGCTCATGTCGATGCCGTAGCAGCGGGCGCACACCCCGCGCGGGCTTTCGCACGTGAGCGGGGAGCGCACGCGGATGCTTTCGAGCTTCAGTTCCTTGATCGCGTCGGCGATTTCGTTGGTGACGGTCTGGTTTTCGTTGACGATCACCACATCCGTGATCGGGTTGCGGATGGTGTCGCGGGCGGTGCGGCCCACGATCATGTCCTTGAGCTCGACCTCGACGGTTTCGCCCTTGTAGATCGTGGACTTGGTGACGCCGTTGAACGTGCCGCACTCGATCTCGTTGACGATGACGTTCTGCGCCACATCGGCGAGCTTGCGGGTGAGGTAGCCGGAGTCGGCGGTCTTGAGGGCAGTGTCGGCCAGTCCCTTGCGAGCGCCGTGGGTCGAGGAGAAGTATTCGAGCACCGAGAGGCCTTCGCGGAAGTTGCTCTTGATGGGCGTTTCGATGATCTCGCCCGAGGGCTTGGCCATCAATCCGCGCATCCCGCCCAATTGGCGGATTTGATCGACGTTGCCGCGGGCGCCGGATGTTGCCATCATGGCGATGGGGTTGAGGTACTTGAGTACCCCGCCGGCCTTGGGGGCGACGGGCTTGCCGTTCTCATCGCGGTAGTCATTCTGAAGGCCGGCCATGAGGTCTTCGGTGACCTGCTTGCGGGCGTGGCCCCAGGTGTCGATCAGGCGGGCATAGCGCTCCTGCTCGGTGAGGGCGCCCATGCGGTAGGCCTTTTCGATTTTGTCGGCTTCCTTCTGCCCGGCGGCGAGGATGTCGGCCTTGGAGTCCGGCGAGCGGATGTCGGTGATGCCGAAGCTCAGGGCCGCCAGTGTGCTGCGCTTGAAGCCCAGCGCCTTCATGTCATCGAGCAACTTGATGGTTGCCGGCCGGCCCAGCGTGGCGTAGGTGTCGGCAATCACGCGGCTGGAGCCTTTGGCCGTCAGGGCGTAGTTGTAGAACGGCATCGCCCTGGGCAGCACATCGTTGAAAATGCACCGGCCAACGGTCGTCAGGATGATCCGGCTCTTGAATTTGGGCGACCTGGTTTTGCCGGCGTAGTTGGGATCGATGCGCTTTCGCTGCTCTTCCAGTTGCTTCCAGGCGACATCAGAGATCGGCTGGAAGCCGCTCTTGTCGTCGGGGACCACCTGCGCGCGGTCGGTGAGGCGCACGAAGACGCGCGAGTGCATCGCTATCTTGCCCAGGTCAAATGCCATGAATGCTTCGCGCGGGCTTTGGAAGAGGCTGAACTCGCCTTTGTCGCCTTCGCGGTCGCTGGTGATGTAGAACGTGCCCAGCACGATGTCCTGCGAAGGCGTGATGATCGGGCTGCCGTTGGCCGGCGAGAAGATGTTGTTGGGCGCGAGCATCAGCACGTGCGTTTCGGTTTGCGCCTCGATGCTCAGCGGAAGATGGACGGCCATCTGGTCGCCATCGAAGTCGGCATTGAAGCCCTTGCAGACCAGGGGATGAATCTTGATGGCGTTGCCTTCCACCAGCACCGGCTCGAACGCTTGAATGCCCATGCGGTGGAGCGTGGGGGCGCGGTTGAGCATCACGGGATGCTGATAGATCACTTCTTCGAGGATGTCCCAGACTTCCGGGTCGCGGCGTTCGAGCATCTTCTTGGCCGACTTAATGGTGTCGGCAAGCCCATGCTCCTTGAGCTTGCGGATGATGAACGGCTGGAACAATTCCAGCGCAATCTTCTTGGGCAGGCCGCACTGATGCAGCTTGAGCTCGGGGCCGACGACGATGACCGAACGGGCCGAATAATCGACGCGCTTGCCAAGCAGGTTTTCGCGGAAGCGGCCCTGCTTGCCCTTGATCATGTCCGTCAGCGACTTGAGCGGACGGTTGCTCGAACCCAGCACGGGCCGGCGGCAGCGGCCGTTGTCAAACAGCGCGTCCACCGCCTGCTGAAGCATGCGCTTCTCGTTGCGGATGATGACTTCGGGCGCGTTGAGATCGACCAGCTTCTTGAGCCGGTTGTTGCGGTTGATGATTCGGCGATACAGGTCGTTGAGATCCGAGGTGGCGAAGTTGCCGCTCTCCAGCAGCACCAGCGGGCGCAGGTCCGGCGGGATGACCGGGATCACGTCCATGACCATCCATTCGGACTTATTCTCCGAGCCGCGGATGGCCTCGACCATTTTCAGCCGCTTGGTCAGATCCTTGATTTTCTGCTTGCTGTTGGTCTTCTCGATGTCGGCGCGGATTCGCTGTGCTTCGGTGGGCAGATCGATCATGCCCAGCAGTTTCTTGATGGCCTCGGCGCCCATCTCAGCTTCAAATTCCGAGGAGTATTTCTCGTAGGCGGCGCGGTATTCGTCCTCGGTGAGAAGCTGCTTTTTCTTCAGCGGCGTCTTGCCCGGATCGGTGACGACGTAATCCTGGAAATAGACGATTTTTTCGATGTCGCTGGTCTTCATGTCCAGCAGGGCGCCCAGGCGGCTGGGCAGCGCCTTAAAGAACCAGATATGCACGATGGGGGCGGCCAGGTTGATATGGCCCATGCGCTTGCGGCGGACGCGCGAATGCGTGACCTTCACGCCGCACCGGTCGCAGATGATGCCCTTGTACTTGGTGCCCTTGTACTTGCCGCACGAACATTCCCAGTCGCGCTCGGGACCGAAGATGCGCTCGCAAAACAAGCCATCTTTCTCGGCCCGGTAGGTGCGGTAGTTGATGGTCTCGGGCTTCTTCACTTCGCCAAAGGACCACGAACGAATGTCGTTCGGGCTGGCGAGCTGGATGCGGACCGAACCGTAGTCGTTAATACGATCGTAGACGCTTTCAGCCATGACTTAATCTCTTTCTTTCACGGTCGTAGCGCCCTTCGATCCTGCCGGGTGCGGCAATGGCGCTTTCGATTCGTAATTTTATTCGGTTGGCCCGGGCGCCTGTTCGCCTGGGTGCATGTCCTCTTTCAGAGAACTTCAGCAGGTTGCGGGACCAATTGTGTCAATCGCACAAACCGCGGGTAATCACGGTCGATTTCTTCGTTTGTCCGGGTGATACGGTCGACAAAATCGTCGGCGCGTACAGTTGCGGCAGCTGGCTCGACGCCAACTTCGACCAGCCATCTTCGCGCTCCCTGGCGGATGGCGCCTTGGCGGACGACGATGCGGTAGTCAGGCGATTGGTGTCGCAAGAGGTATTTTTCAACCAATGCCGCCACCGCCTCCGTTTCAGAACGCTCAGGTGCGTCAGTTGTCGGGCTAACCATATGCTTGCTCCATCGCGTCAAAGAAAATGTCGCACCAGGTCACGGCCTCTCGACCGAGGGCCTGATCGACTGTTTGTGACGGGCGGTAGTCCGCCGAAAGCCGCCATTGATACATCCTCGCCACCGCAACCGAGAATCGACGCCGATCCTTGCTGGACAATCGGGTGAGGTAATCAAACAGCATGTCTGGAAGCTCGTCATGTGAGGGTCCTTCTCGCCCAGCAGGAAAGGTCGCAACACCTGAAAGTTCCGCGGTGGTTCTGGCGCAAGCGGCGTAATACGAACGGCTAACGCAGCTTCGCCAATGCCCTTTTTCCAACAGCAGCTTGCAAGCCTCAAAGTTGTCGGTGGCAATGGCGCGCCATATCACAATGCGCTCTCCTTCACAGGGTATCTGGAATTCTACAATTACATCATATCCTCATCCTCAGGCTCGCCTCCCAGACCCTTCTTCTTCTCAAGCTGGATGTTAAGACCCAGCCCGCGGATTTCATTGCACAGCACATCAAACGAAACCGGCGTGCCCGCTTCCAGCGTGTTGGTGCCTTTCACCATGGATTCGTAAATCTTGGTGCGGCCTTCCACGTCGTCGGACTTCACGGTTAGCAGTTCCTGCAGGACGTAGGCTGAGCCGTAGGCTTCCAGGCCCCAGACTTCCATCTCGCCGAAGCGTTGTCCGCCAGTGCGGGCTTTGCCGCCCAGGGGTTGCTGGGTGATCAGCGAGTAGGGGCCGGTGGCGCGGGCGTGAATCTTGTCGTCCACCAAATGGTGCAGCTTCATCATATAGATGTAGCCGACGGTGGTTTTCTGCTCGAAGGGCTCGCCGGTGCGGCCATCGCGCAACTGAATCTTGCCGCCCCAGGGCATTTCCACGTCCAGCTCGCGGCGGTCGATCACGGCCTTGCTGGTTTTACGTTCCTTGCGGCGCTCGCGCAGGGCCTTGTTGGCCTCCTCAATACACTTGAAGATTTCGTCCTCGTTGGCGCCGTCGAAGACGGGAGTCACCGCCTGCTGGCCGAGCACCATCATCGCCCACCCCAGGTGGGTTTCGAGAATCTGCCCGACGTTCATACGCGAGGGTACGCCCAGCGGATTAAGCAGGATATCGACAGGCGTGCCGTCTTCCAGGAATGGCATGTCCTCATCGGGCACGATGCGGGCGATAACGCCCTTGTTGCCGTGCCGACCGGCCATCTTATCGCCGACTGAAAGCTGGCGCTTGGTGGCGACGTAAATCTTCACCATCTCCAGCACGCCCGATGGAAGCTCATCGCCGCGCTTCATGTGCTCCATGCGGCGTTTCTTCTCGTTGAGAACAGCCGTCACGCGCGGCCAGAAGCGCGAGTGCGTGTTCTGCCCCTGTTCCTTGCCTTCCTTGGATCCCTTGATCCAATCAGGAGTGATGCCCTCGATCTGTTCGAGGATGACGTCAATATTTTCCGACTGGCCGACCTTCTGCCGCGTGCCGGGATCGACCAGGAGCTGGCCGGTGACTTCGTTGATCTCGTTGACCATCTGCTTGAACAGGTCGATGGCCCGCAGGTTCATGTCCTTTTCGTATTGCTCGATATCCTTCTTGAGTTGCTTTTTCTGCTCCTCGGTCATGTGCATGCGGCGGCTGAAGCGCTGGGCATTGATGACCACGCCCTCTTCGCCGGCGGGCATTTCCAGCGAGTCGTTTTTCACGTCTTCGCCGGCGCGGCCGAAGATCGCGTGAAGCAATTTTTCCTCGGGGGTCAGTTCGCTCTTGCTCTTTGGAGCGATCTTGCCGACGAGGATTTCGCCGGGCCCGACGCGCGTTCCGACGCGCACCACGCCGTTCTCATCGAGATTGGCCAGCGCGCGTTCGCTGACGTTGGGGATGTCGCGGGTGAATTCCTCGCGGCCCAACTTGGTTTCGCGGATTTCGACGTCGTATTCCTCGATGTGAATCGAGGTGAAAACGTCCTCCTTCACGAGGCGCTGGCTGATGACGATGGCGTCTTCGAAGTTGTAGCCGTCGAAGGTCATGAAGGCGACCAGCACATTGCGGCCCAAGGCCAGTTCCCCCAGGTGCGTAGCCGCCCCGTCGGCGAGAATTTGCCCTTTCTTCACACGCTGGCCCTTCTTGACGATGGGCTTTTGGTTCAGGCAGGTGCGCTCGTTAAGGCCGACGAACTTGCGGAGGACATACTCATCGGCGTTATCGACGAGAATGTGGGTGGCATCCAGCGCGGTGACGACGCCCGCGCGGTCGGCGCGAACCACCATCCCGCTGTTCTGCGCGACGGGCTTTTCCATGCCGGTCGAAACAACTGGCGGGTCGGTGCGCAACAGCGGCACCGCCTGGCGCTGCATGTTCGAGCCCATCAAGGCGCGGTTGGCGTCATCGTGCTCGAGGAATGGGATCAGCGCCGCGGAGACGGAAACCGTTTGCCGGGGGCTGATGTCCACATACTGCACTTCCTTGCTGGGAACCGTCGCAAGGTCGCCCTGCACGCGGGCGAGCATGGCGCCTTTCTTAAGATGCCCGTCCTTACCCTCGACCGCATCCGGCGGGGCGAGGATCGACTTCATTTCCTCATCGGCACGCAGGTATTTGTGCTCGCCGTTGACTTTGCCGTCCTTCACCACGCGATATGGAGTGATGAGGAAGCCGTATTCGTCAAGATCGGCGTAAATCGACAAAGACGCGATCAGGCCGATGTTGGTGCCTTCGGGCGTTTCAATCGGGCAGATGCGGCCATAGTGCGAAATATGCACGTCGCGCACTTCAAACCCCGCGCGTTTGCGGTTCAACCCGCCGGGGCCAAGGGCCGACAGACGCCGCTCGTGGGTAAGCTGCGAGAGCGGGTTGGTTTGATCCACCACCTGCGAAAGCTCGCCGCGACCGAAGAAGAAATCGATCGAGCTGCTGATGCTCTTGGAGTTCACCAATTCCGCAATCCGCCCGAGCTCATTGGGATCCTTCAGGCTCATGCGCTCCTGAACGGTGCGCTTGAGTTTCAGGAAGCCCTTGCGGAGTTCCTCGGCGGCCAACTCGTCAATCGTGCGCAGACGCCTATTGCCCAAGTGGTCGATGTCATCCACGTAGCCTTCATTGCTGCGTAACTTGAACATGTACTTCAGCGAGTTAACCACATCCTCGCTGCGCAGCGTCATCACCGTTTCCGGCACGTTCTGATCGAACTTGCGGTTGATGCGGAAGCGGCCGACGCGGCCCAGACGATAACGGTTTTCGTCGAAGAACTTTTCCTTGAAGAGAGTTTGCGCCTTTTCCAACTGTGGCGGGTTGCCGGGCCGAAGCCGGGCGTAAATCCGCATCAGGGCATCCTCGTGGGTGGTCGAACTGTCGTCGGCCAGCGTGTTGAGGATCAGCGGATCGGATACTTTGGTGATGACGTGGATGCTCTTGAGCGTGGAGGCCTGAATCTTGTTGATGGCGTCGGCGAGTTGCGCGCCGGCCTTGACCATCTCCTCGCCGCTCTCGGCATCAATGATCGGGCTGGCGGCATAATAGGTGGGCTCAAGCTGCCCGACCTTCACCGTCTCAACCGTATAAAACTCCTTGATGATCGCTTCGTTAGAGCTGTATTTCTTGTCCAGGGCGCGGACGAACGTCGTCGCGGGAATCTTGCTGGATTGGTCGATGCGGACCGCCAGCGCGTCTTTCTTGGTGACCGAGCATTCGATCCAGGAGCCGCGCTCGGGAATGACGCGGAAGCCGTGCAGCGGGCGGTCGCCCTCCTGCACTTCAATGAGGAAGTCCACGCCCGGCGAGCGGTGAAGCTGATTGACGATCACGCGCTCCGAGCCGTTGATGATGAACTCCCCGCCGCCGATCATGATGGGGATTTCGCCCAGGTAGATGGAATCTTCCATCACCTCGTCCTTGTCCTTGCGGACGAAGCGCACCTGGATGCGGAACGGCATGCCGAACGTCAGCCGAAGCGCCCGGCATTCGTCGGGCGTATAGCGCGGCTCGGCAAGCTGATAGTTCATGTACTCCAGCCGCAGGTTCCCATCGTAGCTTTCGATCGGGAAGACTTCGCGCAGGAGATTTTCCAGCCCTTCGTTTTTGCGCTTGGTGGGTTCGGTCTCCTTTTGCAGGAAGCGTTGGTACGCTTCGGTCTGGACGCGGATCAAATTGGGGATCAGCATCGCGTCGCCGCGCTTGCTGAAATCGCGAACCTCAGGCACTCGCATCAGATTGTCCTTTTCCGTCTAAGAGGGGGAGAGACAATTGCCGTCCGGGGCCGATTCCGGGAAAATCCGGCGTACTGCCATAGCGAACGGTGCGTTTCCACCGACTTCGATTTTTGCGTGAAACTCGTGGCGTTGCGGTCGTCGGGCACGGGTGACCGGAGGACCGCCTGACTTTCTTCTTAAATCATAAAGCGTTGATTGAGTTTGGCTTGCATTCCAATTCCATGCGGGGGGCCGGATCAGCCGATAAAATGAGCCGCTTAACAGGTAAAGCGGCTTACGACGCCGGGTGCTGCCGGCGGTTCTCAACCCGGCGCAATCTTCAACAAGTTATATTAGCAGCCTAAGAATCCCAGTCAAGCGCATGAAACAAAAGCAGAACTCCCCCCTCCCGCGGGCCGGGGTGATTCTGGCTTTTGTCAGAGCATGGCCGGTAGTGTTGCCAATATTTCCAAGGCGAGTCTAGCAGATTCAGGGAACAGGTCAAGGAAAAATGCAATTAAATTTGTTTCGAAGAATTTTATAGGTTGAAGACAGTTCGTTTTGCCATTGCGCAATAAAAGAAGGCGGCTGGTGGCCGCCTTCTTTTCGTAACGCTCCAGTCAGTGATTTGAGATTGGCAATATCGCGATTCCTTAACTACCGCGCCATCGGCACGGGCGAGACGCCCGTGATACGTTGACGGGATTCGTGGAGGAATCCCACTGCGTTCCCATCGGATTCAAACCCTAACCAAGGAGCAATTTACTTGAGCTCGACTGCGGCACCCTGGTCTTCCAACTCCTTCTTGAGTTTCTCGGCATCTTCCTTGGAGAGGCCTTCCTTGACAATCTTGGGGGCGCCTTCGACAAGGTCCTTGGCTTCCTTGAGGCCCAGGCCGGTGGCGGCGCGGACGACCTTGATGACTTGGATTTTCTTTTCACCGCCGCCCTTGAGGACGACGTCGAAGGTGGTCTTCTCCTCTTCCTTCTCGGCCGGCGCAGCGCCTCCGCCGCCTGGACCCGCGGCCATCATTACGCCGCCGGCGGCGGCTTCGATCTTATGCTCGGTCTTGAGATACTCGGCCAACTCAACGGCCTGCTTGAGGGTCAGGCCCGCGAGCTGATCGCCGATGCTCTTGATATCAACTTCCGCCATGATATATGAACTCCTGGGAGGTTCATCTCCCGTAACGGGAGGGTTGCTCCCGCGGAACGTAACGTGTTCCGAACGTGTCGAGATCCCGCCAAAGAGCCCGTCTCACATTAAGACGGTTTAACCCGCGAGGGACAGTCAGGCTGCCGGATCTTCTTGAGTGCCGAGGGACGAGGGAAAAGATGAGTGACGAGTGAACCGTGACAAGAGTTTGGCATGTCACGGTTCACTCATCACTCATCTTTCATGCCGGCGCCGTTTCCGCGGCTACTTCCGCGGGCGCGGCTTGGCCGGCCTTTTCTTCGATGGTTTTCAGAATCGCGGCCAGCTTTCCGCCCGGGCCCTTGAGGGCGCCGGCGAGCTTGCGGCCGGGACCCAGGATCAGACCCACCAGGTTGCCGATGGCTTCCTCGCGGGTGGGCATCGTGCTGACTTTCTTGACGCCGGCTTCCCCGCTGAAGATTTCGCCATCGAAGAAGATGCCGCGCAATTCCAGCGTGGCGTTGGTGCGCTTTTCATCGAGCAGCATGCGGGCGACCGCGGAGATGCTGGCGGCCTTGCCATAGATCAGCGCGCTGGGGCCATCGAGCAGCTTGTCGAAGCCTTGCAGCTTCTTGCCCTCGACGGCCCGGCGGACCAGCGTGTTCTTCACCACCGTCATCCTCAGCCCGTTTTCGCGCAGTCGCCGGCGAAGCTGGTTGTTCTTGATCGCGTCAATCCCGCGCGGATTGATGACGCCAACCCCCTCGATTTCCGCAAACCGCTCGGTCAGTTCTTTGGTAATCAGGTCTTTTACTTGCTTGCTCATAAATAAACTCCCATGCGCTGGCCTTCTATCACATACGCATAATGCCACAACGCGGGTGAAAATCCGAAATCCGAAGCACGAAATCCGAAACAAACCCAAAATCCAAATAGCAGAAAAACTCAAAATAAAACTTCGTGCCTTCGTGCCTTCGTGGTTAATCTCCGCATTTTCCGGTCCAGGGTCCCGCGAGATGATTAGGTCACTGCTAAAATCACCGCCGGCGTCATCGTCGCCTTGAGAACGACCTTCCTGAAATAATGCCCCTTGCTGGTCGCGGGTTTTACCTTGCGCACCTGAGCGATCATCGCGTTGATGTTTTCGACCAGCTTGGGCTTATCGAAGCTGACTTTCCCGACGACGGTATGCACGTTGCCGCCGGCGTCGTTGCGGTATTCGATCTTGCCGGCGGCGTATTCGCGGACGGCAGACGCCACGTCGGGCGTCACCGTGCCAGCCTTGGGCGAGGGCATCAGGCCCTTTGGCCCCAGTACCTTACCCAGCCGGCCCACGAAACGCATCATGTCCGGCGTGGCGACGGCCACGTCGAAATCCGTGAAGTTTTCCTTCTCGATCGACTGCACCAGCTCCTGCCCGCCGGCCCGCATGGCACCGGCATTGAGAGCGGCGGTCGCGAGGTGATCGGGGCAAAACGCGATCACGCGCTTGGTCTTGCCCACGCCGTGCGGCAGCGACAGCGAGCCGCGGATCATCTGATCCGCCTGCTTGGGATCGATGCTCAGTGAGAAGATCAACTCGACCGATTGGTCGAATTTGGTCGGATTGAAGCCCTTGAGCACGTCGATCGCCTGCTCGATGGGCAGTGCATTTTCGACGGCTTTCTTGGCCGCTTCCTTATATCGCTTGGAACGTTTCTCGACAACGACTTGAGCCATGCTCGTATCGCTCCTTATGCCGGTGTTTACAGCTCCCGGCTGAAGCTCCCACTGTTGCAGGCCGTGGTGCGCCCATTAAATTTCAGTTCGACTGACGCGCGATTGCAGTCCCGCTTCGCGATCTCCCTATTCGCTCTTACCACCCATCTGAACACTCGGATGGAAACCGTTTCCAGTGCTAATTTGCGAGACGAGAAGAAGATCGATGATTCGATCATCGGAATCCTCCTCCTCCCCAGTGGCCACAAACACAACGCGCTTGCTTGGGTGCAACCAGATAAACTCCGGTGACTTCACCGTAATTACATCACCTTCGGCCAAATGAAGATTGAATGGCACGAATGGCTTGCGCTCGACAACCGCTTCGAGTCGTTGGAAAGTCATATTTTTAATTATAGCAATTTCTGCTCAACCTTCCACCGTGATCCCCATGCTCCGTGCCGTGCCCGCGATAATCCGCGCGGCCTTTTCCTCATCGAAGGCGTTCAAATCCTTGATCTTCAGCTTGGCCATGTCCCGGCATTGGGCCATGGTCACTTTGCCGATCTTGTTCTTATTGGGCTCGCCGCTCCCCTTCTCGGCCTTCACGGCCGCCTTGAGCAGTTCGGCTGCCGGCGGGCTCTTGAGCTCGAACTCGAAGGTTCGGTCCTTGTAGACCGTGATCAGCACGCCGACCACCTGCCCATTGAGATGAGCCGAGGCGGCGTTGAAGCGCTGGATGAACTGCCCGGGGTTAACGCCATGCGCGCCAAGGGCCGGGCCGATGGGCGGCGCGGGGGTCGCCTTGCCGCCGGGCGCCTGAATCTTGAAAATGTCCGTGACTTCTTTCTTGGCCATGTCTATCTCGCTGTCTCACTCGCCGTTGATTTCGTCGGGAACCTGCGATGGAGCGTTGCGGACTGTCACGTCCACATGCCGCGCCTGGGCCCGGTTCCAGGTTTGCGGCATCGCCGCCGCCTGCTGCCCTGTCCTTGCGCCTCGCGTGATCGCCCGAAGCAGGCTGTACGCCGGCAACGCCAAGGCGAAAAGAGCGGCCACACTAACAATAAACGCCACGATTGACAAGGCCACCAACGCAATGCCCGGCAGCACAATCAATACAAACACCATCCGCGCCCAGGATGGCAGCCCCGTCAGGTCGCTGCGCATGCCGCGGAATCGGTCATAATAACCGACAAAACGAGCCATATTTCACCACGGCTTCACACCGCATTTCAATTCGCAAGACACTTCACCGCAGAGACGCAGAGGCGCGGAGAAGAAAAAGACAATGCATTGGAATATTGATTTATGGACTCCCCTATCATGAGGCGGTATTGCTGCCCACAGTCATTTTTCTTCCTCTGCGTCTCTGCGTCTCTGCGGTGAATCTTCTGCTCCGCGTTGAATCTTCCCCGCTCAGACCTTCTCGACCTGCCAATACTCCAACTCCAATGGCGTGGGGCGGCCGAAGATGGTGGTGATGATGCGGACGGTGCCCTTGTCGGCAATCACCTCGTCCACTTCGCCCTCGAAGTTCATGAACGCGCCGTTGGTGACCTTGACCTTCTCGCCCTTCTTAAACTGCGTTTCGGCGCTGGTGGTTTCCTTGCGCTCGGCGGCTTCGAGCATCTTGCCCTCGTCCGTGGCGGACATGGCCGACGGCTTGCCGTTGGAGCCGATGAAATCGCCGACCCCGTCCGTCTCCTTGATGGTGAACCAAACCTTTTCGGGAATGGTGCCGGTCTTGTCGAGTTCGAGCTCGATGAAGACGTAGCCGGGGTACATCTTTCGGTCGGTGGCTTTGCGCTTGCCGTCCTTGACGATCTGGAACCGCTCGGTGGGGACCAGAATCCGCCCGACGGCGTTTTCCAGGCCCTCGATCTTGACCTTCCGCGCAAGCGCCTCGCGCACCCGGTCTTCCTTATTGCTCGCTACTCGCAGGACGAAAAAATTCATGTTGTTTCGACTTGGGCCGGCTGTGAAGCCAGCCAATGACACGCCCCTTTAGAGACTAATCCAGACAATTTACCACGAAGGCACGAAGACGCCAAGAAATCCAATCCGTCCGCACCGCCAAATTCTTGTTAAGTTCCCAAGAGAATAATTTCACCACGGAGGCACGGAAACACGGAGGCGCTTTCGGTTCAACCCGCGCATTTCTTTGAACTATGTAAGAATACACATTCGATTTCTTTTTTATGGCAAAGTGGCGCGTCGCGTCGAATGCGCCTCCGTGCCTCGGTGTCTCCGTGGTTAGCTTCTCTTTATGGCGGGCTCACTCGATTTTGAGTGTCTTTGTGCCTTTGTGGTTAATCCTGCATCTTCCGGTCTAAGTGCCCCATGGGCTTATTTTCAGGACGTTGATCACGTACATCAGCCAGCCGAAAATCTGATCCACGCCGAACAGGAAGATCGCCACGAGGAACATAAAGGCGATCACAATCTTGGTCGAACCAACCAGCTCGCGGCGGCTGGTCCAGTTGACCTTCTTCATTTCGCTATCGGTCGCGATCAGAAAGTCGGCGTTGGAAGGCTTATTGAGCATCCACCAGCAGAATATCACATATCCAATCACAAACACCCCGGCCACGATTGCCCCGATTTTCAGCGTGGCCGCATGGCTCAGGCGGTTGGGCAGCAACGGCGGCAATTGGGCGTACAGGTTGTACGCCATGAAAACCCCGATGATTACCGCCCCGATCACCGTGCCCATGCGGGTCCAGTAGCCTTGGCCCTTCTTATAGATGGTGAAGTATCCGGGCCCGCTCGGCGAAGGCCGGGAGGCGTAATTCAGCGGACCGGCGCCTTTGCCAGCACCCTTGCCCGTGCCTTTGCCATCACCGGCGGCCTTTTTCTTGGGCTCCGGCTCGTCGGGCAGTTCCTCTTGCTCGTCGGCCATGCTCTTGCCTTCGCTGATTTTCGTCACTGACGCCATACAGGCACCTACGTCGCACCCGGCACGCGCGGTTCGCCTGCCTTCGTTTGTCAAAAATGGGCCGGCACCCGAAACCCGGCTTTCATGTCGGTCCCGGGAGAACAACACGCCAGGAGGGAATCGAACCCCCAACCTGCCGCTTTGGAGACGGCTGCTCTGCCAATTGAGCTACTGGCGTATCCAAGCCAGTGCCGAGTGCCGAGAAAAGGGCGTGATGAGTGATGAGTGAACCGTGACGAAGAGTTCGCCTTGTCACGGTTCACTCATCACTCATCAGTCCCATCCTCTCAGCACTCAGCACTAACTTCACTTCCGCTTAACCTTATGCATCTTGTGCGAGCGCTCGCGCGGGCAGAACTTCTTGATCTCCACCTTCTGCACCCCGCCGGCCACCTTGATTTCCGTGCGGTAGTTCAAGTCCTTGCACGACTCGCATTGTAGCCAGACCATTTCGCGGCTTTCTTTTGCCATGTCGATTCCTCACAGAAGTGCTGAGAGTTGAGTGCTGAGAGAGGGACATGACGAGTGATGAGTGAACCGTGACGAAGAGTTGGTCTTGTCACGGTTCACTCATCACTCATCATTCCCATCCTCCCGGCACTCAGCTCTTACTTCCCAGCACGTCCTCTTTTTCTTTACGCCAAAATCTTGGTCACGACGCCCGAACCCACGGTTTTCCCGCCTTCGCGGACGGCGAAGCGGAGTTTTTCTTCCATGGCGATCGGAGCCTGCAGTTCGACTTCCATGGTGACGTTGTCGCCGGGCATGACCATTTCCGCGCCGCCCATCAGCTTGGCGCTGCCGGTCACGTCCGTCGTTCGGAAGTAGAACTGCGGACGGTACCCGGTGAAGAACGGCGTATGACGGCCGCCCTCTTCCTTGGTCAACACATACACCTCGGCCTCGAACTTGGTGTGCGGCGTGATCGACTTGGGCGCGGCCAATACCTGCCCGCGCTCGATGTCGGTCTTTTCAATGCCGCGCAACAGCAGCCCGGCATTGTCGCCGGCGATGCCCACGTCCATGCTCTTGTTGAACTGTTCGATGTCCGTCACCACGGTGTTTCGGGTGGGGGCGAAGCCGACGATCTCGATCGTCTCGCCCTTCTTCACTTGTCCGCGTTCGATACGGCCCGTGGCGACCGTTCCGCGACCCTTAATCGCGAACACGTCCTCAATGGGCATGAGGAACGGCTTGTCGATCTCGCGCTGCGGCATCGGGACGTAGCTGTCCAGAAACGCCACCAGCTCGTCGATGCACTTGGTGGCTGCCGCGTCCGTCGGGTTTTGCAATGCCGGGAGCGATGAACCCTTGATGATCGGGGTATCGTCGCCGGGGAAGCCGTACTTGGTCAGCAGTTCGCGGATTTCCATCTCGACGAGTTCGAGCAATTCCGGATCATCGACCAGGTCGATCTTGTTGAGAAAGCAGACGATCTTGGGCACGCCGACCTGGCGGGCCAGCAGGATGTGCTCGCGCGTCTGGGGCATCGGGCCGTCGGCTGCCGACACCACCAGAATCGCCCCGTCCATCTGGGCGGCGCCGGTGATCATGTTCTTGATGTAGTCGGCGTGGCCCGGACAGTCCACATGGGCATAGTGCCGCGCTTCGGACTCGTACTCGACGTGGGCGGCGGCGATGGTCACCGTCTTGGTGGCGTCGCGCTCGGTGCCGCCCTTGGCGATCGTCTTGTAATCCTTGGGCGTCGTCCCAAACTTCGCCGACGAGCGGGCGCTCAGGGCGGCGGTGAGCGTTGTCTTGCCATGGTCGATGTGCCCAATGGTCCCGACATTCACATGTGGTTTCTTACGCTCGAATGTAGCTTTTGCCATGACCAAAACCTCCAGATGATTGCAATTGCAATCCCAATCGCGGCACCTCGCGCCTAACGACCGGCAGGCAGTTGTCGATTCTGCCTCAAACCTCACGATTCATTCTCGACACCCGGCATTAGGGACCAGCCACGCGGAGCGAGTGCTGAGAAGAAATTGCTGAGTGCTGAGAAAAAGGCGTGATGAGTGATAAGTGAACCGCGACGAAGCGTTCGTCTTGTCACGGTTCACTCATCACTCATCATTCCCATCCTCTCAGCACGCAGCACTCAATTCTCAGCACTTCCCCGGGTGTTCGGTGCCAAATGCCGCATGTCGCCAGAGCTGGCACAGGGGCTTGAACCCTGGACCTCCACCTTACCAAGGTGGCGCTCTACCACTGAGCTATGCCAGCTTCCGTCCCAATTCAGCCGACAAAGCCTCCGGGACTGGAAGGGGCAAGAGTATAAGTCGAGCGAAGGCAATGTCAACGAGGGGGAAGTGAATTTGCCAGAGCCGACGCCGAAGGCTCAACGCCGCGATTCGTTCTGCCGCACAATGGCGGCCCGCCTCGTCCCCCGATAAATTACGGCCCGTGAAAAACAATCCACTCCCGCGACTCGATACCGCCCCCGAATGGCGCGAACGGCTTCTCCCGTTTTGTCGCCTTCGCCCCGGCGAGATATGGCAGGACCCGATCGCAGCGCATCGGGTGGGATGCCTGGATGCCACAAACATGCCTGCGATTGCTGAACTCGTCGGCGAAGCACGGCCGGCGCTGGCGATTCACGATCCGCCTTACAACCATGTCGCTTTTGAAGAGCGTGCAATCCAGGACTACATCAACTGGTGCCGCGAATGGGTCAGAAATACGCACCAGGTACTCGCACCGGATGCATCGTTTTACGTTTGGCTCGGCGCCGATCAGACCGATGGATTTCAGCCGCTGCCCGACTTCATGATTATGATGCGCGGCGAACCGTTCTCGCCCCGCAGCTTTATCACGATGCGCAATCAGCGCGGCTATGGAACCCAGCAAAATTGGATGGCGGTGCGCCAGGAATTGCTGTATTACACGAAAGGTAAGCCCGCGTTCAATGTTCAGGCTGAATATACGGACATCCCCAAGATTCTTCGCGGATACTACAAGAAGGTGAATGGAATCGTCAAAGAGAACCTGGAGCGCGGCATCTCTGAAAACATACGAGCCGGAAACGTTTGGGTTGACATCCAACAGGTGTTCTATCGAATGGATGAAAATGTTTCGGGATGCTACGCGCAAAAGCCATTAAAATGCATCGAACGCATCATCGCCGCCAGCTCATCGCCGGGCGATTCGGTATTGGATTGCTTCGCTCATTCAGGATCGACTTTACTCAGTGCGGAGATCGCGGCACGACGATGTTTTACCTGTGATATCGATCCAATCTTCTGTGAAATTGCCATCCGTCGTCTCGAAAGATTCCGAGCCACCGGGACACTTGGATGGCAGAATAGCCATCCGTTCGAGAAGGAATTTCCGAATGCTACGGCGAACGACGATCTGGACAGGCGCGAATCGGTATCCGAGGATGAGCCGCTGCTATTTGGGGAACAGTAATGCAGGAACTAAAGAACGAACTCGACAGGCTGCTGGCGCAAATGCCAGACGCCGATCTGGTGCGGGAATCGCTCGGCTCTCTCGTTTCGGTCTATCCATTCAACGCCTATGAATACATCATTTCCCACCTGCTGGGCAAAGACGTTCTTACGCTGGATGAATATCTCGAATTGCGCGACGACTACATCGCTCGGAACATGTACCTCTACATTTTCGAGATAAGCGGCCCTCGAACGTTTGGAGAAGCGTGGGCACAGGGCCACCTGAAGGAATTAGTCCCGGAACTGGCAAAATCCACCAAGAAACTCGACCCAAATTATTCGGGTCAATACGACTTCCTGCTGGACGGCACGATTCGGATCGAGGTCAAGGCGTCGCGGGGCGTTGATTCCGATCTCGACGCGCCTCTGTATGTGAAGGCTCTTTCGTCCAATTCGGGCCGCCCGTTCTGGATGAACTTCCAGCAGGTTAAATGCGGATGCTGTGACGTTTTCGTCTGGGTCGCGGTTTGGCGCGATCTGATTCAATACTGGGTGTTTTCGTCCAATGAAGTTTCAAGCAATCCGCACTATTCAAAGGGTCAACACCGTGGCAATGTCGGTGAGGGACAACTTCATATCACTCAGGATAATATCCGCACCTTCGACGCCTATGCCGCCCCATCTAACAAGCTTGGCGAAGCGATTCGGGCGGCATACAAAAGGCAGAAAACAAAAATATGAGCCGACACTTTAAACTCCTTGGTGTTGCAGCGGCGTTCATTCTGTGCCTGGCGCCGCCACTCCGCGCCGGCGGCGCGGAAGCGCGCACCACTTCCGCCAACAAAATGATCGAACTCGCGTTCACGAGCAACGCCAATCACAACGATCCATTTAACGAACTTGCGCTCGACGTCATCTTCACCGACCCCACCGGCGTTCAGCGGCGCGTGCCGGCGTTCTGGGATGGGGGCAAAATCTGGAAAGTACGGTACGCCTCGCCAATCGTCGGCATCCATCGTTTCCGCGGCGAATGCTCCGATCCGAAAGATGCCGGCCTCAACGGCGTCAAGGGAAGCGTCCAGGTCGAGGCGTACAAAGGCGATAATCCGCTATACGTCCATGGCCCGCTGCGCGTCGCCAGGGGCTCGCGGTATTTGGAGCATATGGACGGCACGCCATTCTTCTGGCTTGGGGACACATGGTGGATGGGCCTTTGCAAACGGCTGGCGTTTCCCGATGAATTCAAAACCCTCGCCGCCGACCGCAAAGGCAAAGGCTTTAACGTCGTGCAGATTGTCGCCGGCCTCTATCCCGATATGCCGGCGTTTGACGAGCGCGGGGCGAACGAGGCCGGGTTTCCGTGGGAGAAGGATTACGCCCGTATCCGACCCGAATACTTCGATGCCGCGGATCGGCGGATCATGTACCTGGTCGATCAGGGAATCGTCCCGTGTATTGTAGGGGCGTGGGGGTATCACCTGCCGTGGCTGGGGCAGGAGAAGATGCGCCAACATCAGCGATACCTCTACGCGCGATGGGGCGCGCTGCCGATGGTTTGGTGCGTGGCCGGCGAGTTGAATCTCCCGTACTACAAGAGCCCCGATTTCCCGAATAATGGACAGAAGCAGACCGCCGAGTGGGAGAAGGTGCTGGCGTATGCGCATTCGATTAACGCCTTCGGCCGACCGATCACCGCGCATCCCACCGGCATCGGGCCGTTGAGCATGCGCGGCGTATTAAAGGACCCGTCGCTTCTGGATTTCGACATGCTCCAGACGCCGCACGGGCAAATGGAAGTGATCGGGCCGACCGTGACGGCGGTGCGGTTTTCGTACAACGCCAAGCCCCCCATGCCGGTGGTGAACGCCGAGCCCAGTTACGAAATGTTGTGGGACCGAACGCCCGCCGAAGTCACCCGGCGCGTTTTTTGGGTCTGCTGGGCCACTGGCATAAAGGGATACACCTACGGCGCCAACGGCATCTGGCAACTTAATCGCCGCGACAAACCCTACGGCAACTCACCCTGGGGCGGAGGGTACGGAAAAATTTCCTGGGACCAGGCGATGAAACTGCCGGGATCCGAGCAGGCCGGCCTTGGCAAAAAACTCATGAGCGCGTACCCCTGGCAGCGCTTCGAGCCGCACCCGGAATGGGCGGCATGGGCGGATAAGCCAGCTTCGGATTTTCTTTCCGGTGATTGGATCTGGTATCCCGAAGGCGACCCCGCAACGGATGCGCCAATAGCCACGCGGGCCTTCCGGCGAAGCTTCAATTTGCCCGCAAATGTCCGCGTGTACCGCGCTACCCTGGCCGTGACGGCGGACGACCGGTGCGCCGTTTGGATCAACGGCAAGGAAGTGGGATCGCACGATACCTGGCGCACGCTCGCTCGCTTCAACGTCCTCGCGGCCCAACTCAAGCCCGGGCGAAACGTAATCGCCATCAGCGCCGAAAACGTGAAATCGGATGTTGTAAAAAATCCGGCAGGCTTGATCGGTAATTTGTCGATTGACCTGAACGACGGCAAGCAACTCCACATCGCCACGGATGCCAAATGGCTTGCCTCGCAAACGCAGCCCGCCGGCTGGCAGCAGCCCGATTTTGATGATGCCGCGTGGAAAACCGCCCGCGTAGCCGCGCCATACGGTGGCGGGCCGTGGGGCAAAATCGACGCCGATTCGCAATCACAATTCGACGTGCCCTACCCGTTTGGCATTTCCGGTGAAGTCCGCTTCGTCTATGTGCCGACATCGCGCGCGCTGCTTTTGAAAGAACTCAAGGCTGGCATCCGCTATGCCGGTTTCTATTTCGATCCTGTCAGCGGCGAGCGCGAGCAAATCGGCGCGATCGCCGCTGATTCCGGAGGAACCCGGCGGATCGACCCGCCGAAGACGCGGCATGATTGGGTGCTGGTGCTTGAGGCAATGAAATAAACGTGTCATCCGACCCCTCAAGCCGCATGCCGTCTGTGCTGCGCCGCGTATTGTTTGAGGCTCATCCTGGCATACTGTCGCGCTTTGCGAGCTACTTGCGATGAGGCCTTTCGCGGATAAGCCGCTTCGAGCAGGGCAAGGTGTCCGACAAGTGTCTCCATCAGCATTTTGCGTGCGGTCGTCATGGCGAGCTCCTTTGGAAAATTGCTTCCCAGATCGAAATGAATTGATCACGCCAATCGGGGATATCGGACGCCAGCCGGCTCTAACTTCAGCGAATTTTCTGAACGGCGGCTCATTTCAACTTGCTCGGAGCGATCCGCATGCCAATTGATTTTGTGGCGAGATGGTTTTGGCGGCGAACTTTATGAAACACCCACCTATGATGCTTGACCATGCTCTTCCTGCGCGATCTACCCAAATACGAGGCCATCGAGCAACGGGCTCGGCGATACCCCGAGATCGATCCCGCCTCCGTCATTTCATATTTGGTGTTGCTGCGGGTCGCCAGCGATGTCCTGGCCGCCATTGAGGCCTATCTCGCTCGCCACGGGATGTCGCAGGGCAGGTTCACCGTGCTTGCCCTGCTTAATCGCAATCCCGATGTGCCAATGTGCCCCTCGGATTTGGCGGCACGATCCGGCGTGACCCGCGCCACGATGACCGGCTTGCTCGATGGCCTGCAACGGGAGCACCTCATCCGCCGCGACCCCGACCGCAACGATCGGCGGATGCTCCTGGTTGAACTGACCCCCCGGGGCCGCGAGCTTCTGGACGGCATCTTCCCCGATTACTACCGTCGAATCGCCCGCCTCATGGGCCATCTGACTGAAGCCGAAAAGAAAAGCCTGATCGAGTTGCTCAACAAGATCACCCCCGGGCTACCGGCCATGGGTGAACCCTTAGAAATCCCCGCGCCCCCTCGCCCGACCGGAGTGCAACAGTAGAATACCCCAAGGGATCATTTGAAACCCATGAGCGGCCCCATCCGGGGCCCCCAACGCCTGGCGTGGTCACTTCAGTGACCATGCCGTCAACCATCCCAAACATCGCACCACATTATCCCCCTCTCAGATGATTTTTGCGCCAACGGGGCATCCTCGCAGTCGCACGCAGCCCTTCGCGCCAGCCGCTAAAGGTGCGCCTCGCGGCTGGCCGCGCAAGATTATTCCTCATCTCATTTCCGTGGCTCGCAGCACCTAATATCTCCCCCATTCCGCAACCCCAACCCCCGCGCAGCAAAAAGCCCCCGGTGCCAACCGAGGTTGGTTCCGGGGGCCTTTAGTATAAATGCTGGCGGTGACCTACTTTCC
>DASRLH010000214.1:0-5112 GCA_035648595.1 Tepidisphaeraceae bacterium | reverse complement strand
GTCTGGGGAACCATCCCGCACTCCGGGCATCGATCCGGCGTGGCGCGGAGGTCGTAACAACAGGAGCAGCAGCGCCCGGGTACGGAATCGCGACGGCGAATGCGGACCCAAAACCAGATGCCGGGCATGCAGCTAAAAAGCAGTGCGACGCTCCAATAGGGAACTCCGATCGACACACTTGCGTCTTGGCTTTCATGCCAGAAGCCGGCAAAGCGCCAGTTTACTTGGACCAGTTCCGCAGGATTCTGGTTTTGGTTTCTGAAGTCTCTCGCGCGCACATACTCGATCCCGCCCGACCTAAAGACAACGAAATTAAACGAAGGGGAATTCCTTAGTGTTAGTATGTAGCCCTCTTCCAGCCAGTAGCTGCTTATCCACATCGCGCACACTCCAAGGCACAGGACCAGCGACAGCGCGGACAGAAGTGTGAAGAGGCGGCGGCGCATGGATTCGATCGTACCATGCGGACAGGAAGAATGCTGCGAGCGGCATCAACACGGCTGCCAACGGCGATCAGATCCGTCGCTTGCGCGAACGGAGCCGAATTTGACTCACGAATCGGTCGAAGCTAATTTTGCGCGGCATGGCGGCAACCCCACCGGATAAACCGGACTTCCCGCCGTTGCTGCCGCTGGGTTTCCATCCCCACACACTTCCCGAATTGCGACTAAAATGTGTCGATGCGTTTCCCTTGTCCAAGACTCGCAAGATCGTGATGGCCGGGCTGGAGGCGGTTGTTGAGGCGCTGAAAAAAGAGAAGATCATCGGCAGGATATGGGTCGATGGGAGCTTTATGACTCAAATGGTGGCGCATGAGCAGACTGCTTGAGATTCAGGAAAAGCTTCAAGACACGAGCGCTGCGCTTGCGCAAATAGAGCGCGAGGTCGCAACTTCCCCGCCGTCTTCGATGCTGGGGTTGATGGCCGATTCGATCCTGAAAAGGCAAAAACGCCTCGAAGCGGAGTTTCGGGAGGCAGTGAATACGGCCGGAATCGAAATTTGCACCTATCGATTGTTCGCCGAGAATCAGCAGCCAACGCTGATCGGAATTGCAAACGCGCTCATCGACTTTCAATCGATGTTTACCGTGGTGTACGACGCGCGGAAGAATGGGCGGAAATTCACGGCGAAAGTCGCGCCCGATATCGCGGCCGCCTGCTCTTTTGGCATTGCATACACCTTTTCCGGTTCTGTTGGAATTGTGCTATCAATCAGCGGCCGGCAAAATCTGTTTGGAGGGACCGACTTTGATGAAACCATCGATACAATTTTTGAGATGGCTGCCGCCAAAACTTCGGAGGAAATTCTTGGGTTCTCTCGAAAACTGGGCCCGGCGCCGATCCGACTATTGAACCAATGGGCGACCGATCTCGTGCGAAATGGTCTTGGCGTGGAGGTGAAATGGCAGCACGACCGAAAGTGCCCGCCAAGTTTGCTGATGCAGCATCAGGAAATGAGCAGCCTGAGTAAAACCATCGCCCAGACAAGCGACAAGAGCGTTTCGTCATGCGAATCCACCGGGATGCTTTTGGGCGCGGACGTGTTGCGAGCGAGCTTTCATTTTCTGACCGACGCCGGACAGGAAATAAGGGGCACGTTCAGGGACGCGATCAGCGACAAACAAACCGTTGAGCTTCCCAAGCGCTATGCGGCGTATTTGACGGTGACACGCCAAATTCAGTTCGCGACCGAAGTACAGAGCGAGACTTTTTTCCTTGATCGGTTGGAATCCGTAAAACAATAACTCACGACGTGACCTGCTCCTCCTCCATCGGTGTTCCAGTTGATCGGCCATTCAATATGGAGGGCAATGACAAAGCGCGGCGGAAGTGGTGCCGACTGTCGTTCGTTTCGGTGCTATTTGGCGCGATCGGCGCGGCGCTTTCACCGGTCCAGTCGAAGTATTACGACGTGATGGGCTTCGATGGCATCGTGCTGCTCGTTTGGCTCCCGTCATTCACGGCATTGATGCTCGGACTTGTGTCGCTGATGCGACCGGATCGGCGGGGCAAGTGGCTGGCGCTTTTTGGAGTGATACTGGGGCTGGCTGGGATGGGCTTTTCCGTTCACTCGTGGGGCATAATCACTTCCGTCCCGCACTCCGGACAGCGGTCGGGTGTCGCGCGTAGGTCGTAGCCGCAGCAACGGCAGAGGCCCTCTCCGAATCGCTCGCGGCGCCGTTTACGGAATCTGGCGGATGAGATGCTCCAAAAAACGATGGCTGCGGCAAACACGAGCGCAAATATAAGCACGATGGCCTCCACGACACTGTCCCACTGTTCCATCGGGCTGGCGAGGATATCTATTCGCATTTGACTTATCGCTCCGTCTTCGTCTCGCCCTATCTTCAGACGCCCCTGGTGTTGCCGACGACTTCATTGTCGCCTCAACCCCGCGCGGCTGAACAAGCAGCGGAAAAAAAGCGCCAAGAGCGCCAAGGTGCCAAGAAGAAGGGTGGCTCAAGCCGGCTTCATAACGCGCGGCGGCTTTGTGAATATTGCTGTCTGGATTATTTTCTGCTCATTATTTGATTCGAGGCGCAGCCGGCCATGAGTTTTTGTGCTCTTGGCGGTCTTGGCGACTTGGCGTTCTTGGCGCGTCGTTTCGATTGTCGGATAGACGTCTATCGCGGTTTTGAGTAATTTGCTCTTGACTTTCCCCCCGTTTGCCGATCTACTTACGTTCTCATGACGCGCACCGCCCTTCAATCCCTGCCGCTTACCCTGGCCCTTACGGGCCTAAGGAATCTTCGCGCGCGATCGTAGCGGCTTCTCGGTGAAGCAGAAACACAACGCCCTACGATCCACAGGATCGTGGGGTTTTTTTATTGGAGCCACGCATATGCAATCCGCTGAATCTCAGCAAGCCGTTCGCATTTTCGACACCACCCTGCGCGACGGCGAGCAATCGCCGGGGGCGACGCTCACGCTGGCCGAGAAGCTGGAGATCGCCCGGCAGCTCGAGGCGCTGGGCGTGGACATCATCGAGGCCGGCTTTCCCATCAGCTCGCAGGGGGATTTTGAATCGGTGAGCGCGATCGCGTCGGAATTGACGGGCAGCGCGGTTTGCGGGTTGGCGCGATGCACGCCTAAGGATATCGAGCGGGCCGGGGAGGCGGTGAAGCATGCGCGCAAGCCGCGCATTCACGTATTTTGCGCGACCTCCAAGATCCATCGCGACCACAAGCTGCGCAAGGGCAAGGAGGAGATCATCAAGATCAGCGTGGAATCGATCCGCCAGGCGCGGCAGTACACGGCGGACGTGGAGTTTTCGCCGGAGGATGCGAGCCGGACGGAGTTGGAGTTTCTCGAGGAGATCGTGGCGGCGGCGGTGGAGGCAGGGGCAACCACGATCAATCTGCCGGACACGGTGGGATATGCCACGCCTAAAACGTATGGCGAAATCTTTTCGCATCTGCTGGGCAAGCTGCCGATGCTGCGCGAGCGCGGCATCATCTTATCCGCGCATTGCCATGATGATCTGGGGATGGCGGTGGCCAATTCGCTCGCGGCAGTCGAGAGCGGGGCCCGGCAGATCGAATGCACCATCAACGGGATCGGCGAACGCGCCGGAAACGCCGCCCTCGAGGAAATCGTCATGGCCCTGCGCACGCGCGGCGATCATTACAAGCTCGCCACCCGCATCGACGCGGCGAAAATCTACTCGACCAGCCGGATGGTCAGCACGCTCACCGGCTTGCTCGTTCAGCGCAACAAAGCCATCGTCGGCGAAAACGCCTTCGCCCACGAAGCGGGCATCCATCAGGACGGCGTGCTCAAATACCGCGAGACCTACGAGATCATGGACCCGGCGGTCGTCGGCATCCCGAAAAACTCGCTGGTGCTTGGCAAGCATTCCGGCCGCCATGCGTTCCGCGACCGCGTGCAGCAACTGAGCTACCGGCTGACCGACGAGCAGATCGAGCACGCCTTCGCGAAATTCAAGACGCTGGCGGACAAGAAAAAGGAAGTCTTCGACGAGGACATCGAGGCCCTGGTGGACGAGCAACTGGAAGTCGGCGGCTCGGTCTGGGAACTGACCGGCCTGCAGGTGACCAGCGGCTCGAACACCATCCCGACCGCCGCCGTCAAGCTGCGCGAAAGCGACGGCCGGGAAGTTCAGGACGCCTCGGTGGGAGACGGGCCGGTCGATGCGATTTACTCGGCCATCCAACGTCTGACTGGCGTGCAATGCGCACTGATTGATTATCGCATTCGTGCAGTGAGCAAAGGCAAGGATGCCCAGGGCGAAGTGCAGATCGAATTGGAACACGCCGGCCGCACCGTGCGCGGCCGGGGGCTGAGCACGGATATTCTCGAAGCCAGCGCGCTGGCGTATATCGCGGCGATCAATCGGCTGAGGAGTTTGAGCGTGAGGGAAAGGCTGGTCACACAGCACGCGGGGATCTAATCCTGGAGGACGTGGCCGGGAGAGAGGAGGAAGGAAGCGACGAGACGTCGCTTCTACGTAGACGCGGCGTCCACCCCGCGTGTCTCCTCCACAGGCGCTGCACGCGCAAAAAGCGACGAGGACGTCGCTTCTACATGGCGCGCAAACCGCGTTGGCGAGCGGTGAAGCTGCTTTCCGGCCAACCGTAGAAGCGGCGTCCCCGCCGCTTCTCTTCTTTTTGGTTCGACTGAGCCTACGTCGGGGTAGCTCCTATGATTCCACATGAAGCGCACGCTTAAGCCGGTATGGATGGTGTTGGCGGTGATCGTCGCGATGATCGCGTTCGTGGAGATTCCCCGGCTTTGGGCCCCGAAGGAAGTGGTTCCCTGGCGTACGGACCTTGCGGCGGCGCGGGCGGAGTCGGCGCGGGTGCATAAGCCGGTGATGCTTTACTTCACGGCGGATTGGTGCGGGTATTGCCGGGAAATGGCGCATACGACCTGGGCCGATCCCGCGGTGGGCGATGCGCTGAAGGATTACGTGCCCGTGAAGATAGACGCCGATGCGCGGCAGGATTTGGCGGACCATTATGGGGTGCGGGGGCTCCCGTCGCTGGCGGTGTTGGATGAAAACGGGGACGCAATTAGATTTACTTCGGGGGCGATGTCGTCGGCACGGCTGATCGCGTGGTTACATCGATGAGCTTTCCCCTCCCTCGGTAC
>DASRLH010000213.1:0-11652 GCA_035648595.1 Tepidisphaeraceae bacterium | reverse complement strand
GGACGGGACGGGACGCAATCCGTTCGCTCGTACCGATTGATCAAGCGGCATTATAAACGGCACAGTTTGCCTTTTGCAATAGCAAAATGCGCATTTTCCAAAAAATTTATACGCTGTCAGCTGGGTGGCATCGTCGGCCATCACGGGATGTTCGCCTGGTTGCGATCCTGATGTTCCACCAATCCAGGCACGCTCGTACTCGATCCGCCGGCCGTCGCGGAGTGCACTGCCCCCGTTTACCCCCGCCCCGGCCGGAGCGTGATCTTGCGAAGACCGGCGGATTTGCAGGCGATCAGCATGGGCGATCGACCGAAAAGGGGCGACCGAAAAGGGGTCAAAACCCATTCTTAACCGGCCGCGTCACGGATGCCGCCTTCCAAGGTTCAAAAGTAGAAAGCCAAGCAATTTCGATTCGAAATAGCTTCTGACCCCTTTCCACTAACCGCGCACGCATGAGGCAGGCGGCCGAGGTCGCAAGCATGCGGTTGCTGGCGTCCAATAAGCGCGTTCCTGCGCTGGCTAAAGGAATGCGGCACGCCCCGACACGACGGTGCGCCGTGCCTCGGCCCGTTTTGGCGCTGGCGTTTGACTCAGTGCCCTTGGTTCCTATAATTGGAACACATGCGCGTGATCACCTGGCGGGCGCTGCGGGAATTTGGAGAGATGTGGCCTGCCGCCGACCAACCAATCCGCGCGTGGTATAAACTTACTTTGTCCGCTTCCTGGCACAGCTTTGCGGATGTGAAAGCGACGTTCGGCCAGACCGATCAAGTGAAAGTGCACAGCGGCCAGAATGTGTGCGTCTTCGATATCGGCGGCAACAAATTCCGGATCGTGGCTTTTGTGAGTTACGCGAAGGGAAAAGTGTACGTTTTGCGAATCATGACCCACAAGAAATACGATCGCGGAAATCAACGTTGGAGAGAAGGGCTATGAAACCCGCTATTCCCATTTCCACCGCCGTGCGCGCGGCGGTTGCCAATTTGCCCACATCATACCTCGCATTAATTTGCGCGTTTCCTCTCAAGCCGGTGAAGACCCTGGCGGAATATGCGGCGGCGGTAAAGATCGTTCATCGGCTGGCGCTGCGCGAGGGCAAGTTGGATCGCGGCGAGGAAGCGTATCTGGAGGTTTTGGAGTCGCTCGTCGAAAGGCATGACATCGAACATTCGCGGATCGATGTGCATAAGGTCTCTCCAACCGATGCTTTGCGCATGCTGGTGGAGCAAGCGGGAATGACGGTATCGCAACTGGGCCGCCTGCTGGGAAGCAAGGGCGCGGCCTCCGAACTGCTCAGCGGCAAACGAAAAGAGCCCAGCAAGGCGCAAATCGCCCGGCTGTGCGGTCGATTCAAGGTGGACGCGGGCGTCTTCCTCCGGCCCGTCCGCGTTCCCGCCGATGCGGCATAGCCATCCTCGGGCGCGCGCGAATTTCCGGGGTAGTGTAACAGTTGACATTCACAGGGTTTCGTGGGGCCGCTATAATCGTTCATGGCATCGCTACTCGTTATTGGCCCGCATCCGGATGATCAGGAATTGGGAATGGGCGGCTCGATCGCCCGGCTCGCGGGGCAGGGGCATCGCATTCACCTCGTGGACATGACCAACGGCGAGCCCACGCCGCTGGGCACGCCCCAGCGGCGGGCGCGCGAGTCGGCGGCCGCCGCCACAATCCTGGGCGTCGAGCGCACCAACCTGGGGCTGGCCAATCGAGAAGTGGTTCACACAGTCGAGGCGCGGCACAAGCTGGCGGCGGTGATCCGCGCGCATCGGCCCGAGTGGATTTTTCTGCCGTACCCGGTGGACGCCCACCCCGATCACGTCGCCACCACCCGCATCGGCGAAGACGCCCGCTTCGACGCCAAGCTCACCAAGACCAGCATCCCCGGCGAGCCGTGGTATCCCAAGCGCATCATCTACTACTACTGCACGCACCTGCGCATGAACTTCCAGCCGGTGTTTTACCTGGACATCAGCGAGCAAATCGACACGAAAATCGCGGCGGTGCGGGCGTATGAATCGCAGTTCGTCGAGAACAACAGCCCCGTCGTCGAGATGGTGAAAACCATGAACGGCTTTTATGGCGGGCGGATCGGAACTGAATATGCCGAGCCGTTTTTCACGTTTGAGGCGCTGGGGTTTGGGGGATTGGATCAGCTCGTGTAAGCCGACTCTTCCCGTGGGGAGTCCGCGGCTCCGTGGAAGGTCCCAGACAAGAAAAAATCCGGTGTCCACGCCGGGGCAACGCGGCGCGCGAAAATGTGGAGCAAGCCATACTCCGCGAGCCGCGCCGCCCCGGATTGGGAGCGCGTCCTGGGTTGTCGAAAAACAAGCAGCGTTCCCGATCCGGGGCGGCGCGAGTACGCTCTGCCCCGGCGTGGACACCGGAGGACAGCCCACATCCGGGTGACTAAACCTTCATCGTGCCATAAAGCGCCTGATTCGTCTTCTGCTTCCCCAGCACCTCGATCAGCGTTTTCATTCCCTGCGCCGGCGGCATGGTCATGAGATGCCGGCGGATCCGTGCGGCGGCAGCCAAAGACTGTTCGTCGAGCAGTTTTTCCTCTTTGCGCGTGCCGCTCTCGGCGATGTTGAGGGCGGGGTAGATGCGGCTGTTGGCCAGGTTCTTGTCGAGCGTCAGCTCCATGTTGCCGGTGCCTTTGAACTCCTCGAAGATGACCTGATCCATGCGGCTGCCGGTGTCGATGAGGCAGGTGGCGAGGATGGTGAGGCTGCCGCCGTGCTCGAGCTTTCGGGCGGCGCCGAAGAGGCGTTTGGGGATTTCCAGGGCGCGGTTGTCGAGCCCGCCGGACATGGTGCGCCCGCCGGACGGGCCGCCGGTGTTGAAGGCCCTGCCCACGCGCGTTAGCGAATCCATTAGCACGACGATATCCGCGCCAAATTCCACCTTCCGCTTGCAGCGCTCGATGATGAGTTGGGCCAGATCGAGATGCTTCTCGACGGTGTTGTCGTTGCTTGAAGCGTAGACCGTGCCCGGCACGTTGCGCTTCATGTCGGTGACTTCCTCGGGCCGCTCATCCACCAGCAGCAGCACGAGCTCGACGTGCGGGTAGTTCGCGTGGATGCCGCGCGCGATGTTCTGCATGAGGATGGTCTTGCCGGTGCGCGGCGGAGCGACGATCAGGCCGCGCTGGCCGAAGCCGACGGGCGCGAGGATGTCGATGATGCGCGTGGTGAGCTCTGCCGGGTTGTGCTCGAGCTTGAGCATCGGCTGCGGATCGAGGGCGGTGGCATCGTAGAGAGCGGTTCTTTCACCGTATTCTTCGGGCGGACGGCCCTCGATGCTCTCGATTTGCAGCGTGCGGCCCTTGGGCGTGCCGCGCAGCAGCAGGCCGGGGCGCAGGCGCAGCTCGCGGATGAGTTGGCGCGGCACCAGCAAATTGCCCTTGGCCAGGCGCAGCGGGTGGGCCGGGTCGCGCAACTCGCCATCATGGCGCTCGTCGGCCACCTGTAATAGTCCTTCGACGGTTCCGTTGGTCATATAGGGCTGTCTTGTGCATGCCGGCCAGCGCGCCGGCGTCATTTCATCCCGTGCATCATTGGCGGCATGGCTCCGCACAGCGCGAGCGCGCAAGTTATGCAGGGATCAGGAAAATCGGCGTCAACCGCTCACGAAATTATCCGCGCCCGAGTGCGCCGCGGAGCCTGGCGGATGATCGAATGGCCCGGAAAGGCATCTCTGGTGCAATAGGTTGCCGCCCCGGTAGAATGTCCAGCATACACCAACCCCCACCGGAGTGTCAAAACATGGATTTACTGCAAAAACTTCAGGAAGACATGAAGGCCGCCATGAAGTCGGGCGACAAGAGCCGCCTGGGCGTCATCCGCATGCTCATCAGCGACGTGAAGATCATCGACATGGCTCCCAAACCCACCACCGCCGAGGACGCCGTTGCCGCGTACGCCAAGAAGTTGCGCAAGAGCGCCGAGGAATACCAGAAGCTGGGCAAGCCCGACGAAGTCGAGAAGCTGAAATACGAGCTCGGCATCGTGGACAGCTATCTGCCCAGGAAGGCTTCCGCGGAAGAAACCGAGCGATTAGTGGACGAGTTCCTCAAGACCCAGAGCTTCACCGCCAAGCAAGCCGGGCAGGCGATGGGCGCGTTCATGAAAGCCCACGGCAGCGCCATCGACCCGGCACTGGCGAATGCCGCAGTGCGCAAGAAGCTGGGGGGTGGGGGAGAAATGAGTGCTGAGAGGTGAGTGCTGAGATTCAGATGTGGGCGTCCCGCCCGTGCCGATGGCTGACAAGTAATGGAAATCGATTCCTCCCGAGTTCCATGCAACACACACGGGCGAGACGCCCGTGTCACGATTGAGGTCGCATATCCCCCGCCTGCGTCCCTCCTGTTTTTGTTATCCAATACCAGCGCGTAGTCGCGCACAGCAATTTAAGAAAGAGCATGCCCCCGCGCCTTCCGCCATTCCTGCTCGGCCTGCTCGTGGCGGCGTATTGGGCGCGCGTCGGGCGGATGGTCTATAAAGTGCATCGGCGCGGCGGGCGCGCCGCCAATCTCGTGCCGCCTACCGTGCTGGGCCGGGCTCTGCGGATGGTGTGGACTCCCATCGTCCTGATCTGGATCGGACTCCCGTTCTTCACGGCCTTCGCGCATGACATCCCGCGCGTCCTGAAGCCGATGTATTACTCGCCATGGCTGGCCTGGCCGGCGCTGGCGATGGCGGCGGCGTGTTTCGCGCTTACGCTGTTCTGCTGGAAAACAATGGGCCGCCATTGGCGCATGGGCGTCGACCCGGCGGAGAAGAATCCGCTCATCATTACCGGCCCATTCGCCTACGTCCGCCATCCGATCTACGCGCTTTCGCAAGCGATGATGCTCGCCACCATGCTGATGATCCCCAGCCCGCTGATGCTTCTGGACGGCGGATTGCATTTGGCGCTGATGCAATTGGAAGCCCGCCTCGAGGAACGGCACATGGCCGCGATCCATGGCCCGCAATACGCCGATTACCGCGCCGCCGTGGGCCGTTTCATTCCGCGCAAATTGGGCGGTTGAACAGCATGCCGGGCGTATCCGATGCCCCGCCCGTCATTGCCGCTGAGGTAGGACGTATACGCCTGTCCCAGTTGGCGCAGATTCGCCATGCAGGCGGCGCGCTGCCCCTCCTTGCGAACGTGCGCCAGAACCGGCAGCAGGATGCTCAGCAACACGATGAGGATGCCGATCACGACGAGCAACTCGACGAGCGTGAACGCCGCGCGACGGGGCATCCGAAGTATCTGCTGGCGCATATCGGCCTCGCTTTCGCTCAATCAGACTGGCCCGGATTATTCACCACGAAGTCACCAAGGCACGAAGAAATACATTCAAGGTCAGCGCTTACGTCCCAAAACGCTTCCAATCAAAAGTCGCGGCCTGCACAAAGGCATGAGTTGGCAATGGCTTGATTTTCTTTGTGTCTTCGTGGCTTCGTGGTTAATCGTGCATTTTCCGGGCTGTCACGGGGCGCTCGTGGGTATTCACCGCCGCCGAAGTTGCAGAATACCCAGGAAGAAACTCGACAAAAGAATCTGAAACCCCAGCGTCAACGTAGTGACTGCCGGAACGACCATCCGCACCACCGTGCCCGGATCGAGATTGCCGAATGACCTTCGGCCCCAAAATCGCACCGCCGCCAATGAAATCACCAAACCCACGACAATCAGCGCCATCCCAACGCAAACGCCGGCTTCAAGCGTGAGCGGCCCAAGCCACCGGCTGACTCGCGGGTTATCCGGCAGCAGCCCCTCCGCCGTCGCGAATACAACCGTGAACAACGAAAACGTGACGGCCTGGAAACCGATCAGCACCGCCGCCCCGGCATACATCAAGGTATCAATGTCCAGCGTCGCCCGTCCAATTCGCACGGGCCCCGTAAGCAGCCAGTCTCCCATCCCCAGCCCCAAAACCATCAGCGCGATGCCCGGATACAGGAAAAGCCATCGCGGGCTGTACAGCAGCAGGAAACGCAGATGCCGCCATCCATCCCGCCACGTCCGCAGGTGCGGCGGCCGATCCCGTCCATCCGGCGACAGGGTCGTGGGAACCTCGCCGATCCGCAGTCCGTGAAGCGTCGCCTTCACGACCATCTCGCTGGCGTACTCCATCCCCATCGTCCGCAAGTCCAGCCTGGCGATCGCCCGCCGGTCGAATCCCCGCAACCCACAATGAAAATCCCCGCACGGGCTATGGAAAAAGAGCTTGCCCAACGCGGTGAGAACCGGATTGCCCAGATACCGGTGCAACGCCGGCATCGCGCCCGGCCTGATCCCTCCGCTGAACCGGTTCCCCATCACCAACTCGCATCCACTCCGCAACTTGTCAACAAACGGCTTCAGGTTCGAGAAATCATAGCTATCATCCGCGTCTCCCATGATGACATACGTTCCGCGCGCCGCCGCGATGCCGCCCCGCAACGCGCTGCCATACCCCTTGCGCGCCACCGCCACCAGCCGCGCCCCGGCAAGTATCGCGATCCCCTGCGAACCATCCGAGCTGCCGTTGTCGGCGACCACCACTTCCCCCTCGATCCCCATCGCCTCCAGTGACCGCCGGGCCTTGCCGATACACGCCGCCAGCGTCGCCGCCTCGTTGAGGCAGGGCATTACAATCGACACTTCGGGATCGTTGGCAGCGGCGTGCGGTGCAGGCGTGTCCGGGCAGTCTTGTTCGCTCACAATCATCACGGCCTCCCGTATTCGCCTAATTTGCGCGGTGCGCTTGAGTGGATGGCGCCGGCCCTGCGGAAAGTTTCGGCATTCCATACTTCGTGCGCGCCGCATCGGCCTGCTCAGGCGTAATGTGATAAATGTACATGGAGTATCCCGCGTATCCGACAGGCCGAAAGTCCAGGAAATAATCGTAATCCCGCTCCCTGTTGTGCAGCTTGTTCACGCTTACCGCATACCAGCCAGGTAATGGACCGAGATCGTTCGGTCCGAATTCAGCCGCTCGGGTGGATTGCGGACCAACTGGCAAAGGCAGCGATTGGATTCCGGCGTATTTGGGGTCGATCAACGGCAGGTCATATCCGAGGTGGAGCGGCGCCGCCTCGGGGTGCTTGTCGAGCCAGCGCCGAAGGTAGAGCAAATCCTGTCCCCAATCGCTGTTGCTGTTGGTTAGGTGGTAATGGCCGCCCTTTGGACCGCCTACCGATTCATTGAAGTAAGAGAGGCTGTGGGGGTAGATCCAAAGGCTGCTACCGATGGACCATGCCAGCGCGCCCCCGCCAACCGCCGCCAATCGCATATGGCCCAATTCTATCGAGCGCGCGAGCTTGCTGATCCATATAAATACGAAAGGAAAGATGGGCAGCACGTATCGCACATGGTGATTGAACCCTGTTTGGGAGCTCACCAGCGCCAATACCACCGCCGCCGGAGCCAGGAGCACCAACTCATCTCGGAGCGGAGCACGGTACCCGCCAGAACACACGGTCGCTCCCGCCGCCAGAATAAGCATGGCCCACGTCCCAAGCGGCACCTTGATGAGCAGCGCGTAAAGGTAGTAGTACCACCAGCCTCCATGCCGCCATTCACCGTTCAGGTAAGACCACATCCCCGTCTCGAACTCCGCCCGCTGCGCGTCGAGGCCTTGGAAATAGTCCCTTGGAAGCGGAACGGGGATCTGCGCAAGCCAGGTGCCGGAGAATCGGTTGTCGCCTCGTGCGCTCGCGGCAGTCGCCGCCGGCGGCCCGGCAAGTTCCGTGGAGCTGAATGAGAAATCGCCAAGCTTCTGAAAACTCCCCTCGAAACCGTAGGCGAGGTTTATTATCCAAATGCTAATGAGCACCATTACCGCGCCTTGCAGCGCGCCTCGGCCCCACTGCCGCGCTTCGCCGCGCCGGGCGCTGCCTAAATTCCAGATAATCCATATCCCCGGCCAGAGCGCATAGAGAACAAGCCATGTCGTTTTCGTGGCTTGCGCAAGTCCCAGCACAAGAGCGGCGACCAGCGTGCGCATCCACGTCGGGGATTTAAGCCATCGCCAGAACGTGTATCCGGCGGCCACGCCTATCGCCGTCGCCCCCATATCCGGCGTGATGAGATGCCCGTACGCGATCAGGTTCGGACTGAGGCTCCAGAGCCCCACCGCAAGCACTCCCGATGCCGGCCCATAAAGGTCGCGCGCCCATAGATAGCAAATCCATCCTCCCAGAAGCGAAAATGGAAGCGTTGACCACCGGGCCAGCGTCATCAGCCAAAAATAGCGCGAGCCGTTCGCGTCGGCGATTGCCGCCCCGAACGCGAATTCCATACGCGTGTGAAGGCTCCGAAAACCGTCGAACCACGGTCGAGGCACGTTCGGATTCGCCAGAAGAACCGGGGCGCACGCTACGAGTCTCACCAGCGGCGGATTCACGCGGTACAGCGAAAACGTGCCTGAGCAGCAACTCACCAAGCCCGCCGCGAAGTGCCCAACCTCGTCCCAGCAGGGGCTATCACGATAGCCCGCCCATGCAATGAGGATCGCCTGGAACATTAGCAGGAAAACTGCCGCGATCCGATACTTCATAGGCGTACCCTTCGCCACTCGCGATGCCGTATATGTAGATCAGTAGAATTGCGTTCACCGTGCGGCGGCGCTTATGGCTTCACATGCGCCCTTCGCCTGCCATAACGCCACACGAACACAGCGAGTAGCGCGAACACCGCAATCGCGCTCAAAATCGCTCCGATTTTCCGGCCGATTGATATTTTGGGCGGCCGTGAGGTGTCGACCTTGGCCAAAACCAGATCCTCGGTCTTGTATTTGGCGACGGCGCTTGCGCCAACGCTTTCGACCACCGGGTTCTTGGGGGCCACATGAACGACATGGGCCGGAGGATCCGCGAGGCTCTTCAATTTGAACTTGCCGTTTGGCAACACAAAATAGCTTATGTTCTGCACTGTATCGACCACTTGGGAGCCGACGGGGAAAGTGATATCCACATCAGAGGCGCTAACCGAGCCAATGGTGAAGGTCTGCACGTCGTAGGCTATCTCGGTTTCGACGGGGATTCCGGAAACCCCTCGCCGCTCGATGGCCTTGAGTGGCACCCAAACGCCGCCAATCTGGCGCGACTCAAGAATCTCGTCCCATTTCTTGTTGTACACGCCGGGCTTTATATCGCAATAATACTCGAAGCGCGCAATAATGTAGCCGCGATTAGGGTCGAGCCAGAAGGTCCAACGCTCGCATCCTTCATGTACCTCAAGCCGGAGCGTATCGATCCCCTTCCACCTCTCGGCGACCGCCTCGGCGCGGCCCGTGCGTGCCATTGCATTGCGTACCATCGTCGCGATAGGATATCCACGACGTGCGACAACGACCTGAAGCCCCAGGATTCCATTGAAACTTCGGTACGCGAAGTTGTCGTTTTCCGTTGGATCAATTCGGCACTGGTGGTAGGATGTGTGAAGATAAGGCGGGTACCCGATGCCTCGAGCCACCTTTCCGTCCCAATTCATCACCGATTCGGCAAGAATGTCGTCCTCCTCGTTATAGTATTCGTAGTCGATCAGGCGCATCCAGAGCGTCCCTGCAAGCCGACGCACTTCATAATCGTCATGGACCATGAAGCGGCGATCCCCGCCGGCGATGGTGACATTGGTTGTTGTCTCTCTCAGCTTATAGTCGAAGTTGCTAAGCTGCTGATCGCGCGAATCGAGAATCCCTAAGGCGAAATGTATTCGGTCGGCCGGCGGCAATGCGCTGAACGCCGCGGCATCCCAGCCTGGCGGCTCTGCAAGGGCCGCGCGGGCGATTGCGAAAAATCCCATTACAGCCATGCCCAAGAGCAGTATTGGCAACCGGTTCATCTCGCACCTTCGCAGTTGAAAAGAACTTCGGGACGTTGAGCAGGGGCGGTTTTCCGCCTTAGTCGTCTTTTAGAACACGTCGCCTTCGCATTGCTGAAACGTACACGAACCGCCAGATATTCCATCTAGCGGGCACAGGCAGCCCCCCGACGAGACGCTCCAGTAACAATTGGCGGTGTTCTGGTTTCCGCAGGGGACCGGTGGATCAATCAGGGCGCAATGCTTGAACTTATAGCCGTTCGTAGTGACGTAGGCGACGCATAGTCGCGCGGCTACAATCATGCTTCCATCACAGCTGACGCATGGGTTTCCTGGGCAGGTGGTTGGATTAGTCAGGCCGAGGCACGTTGCTTGTCCCGCCGGGGCTCTAGTGCTAAGCGAGCATACCGTGCTGGATGCGAGACAGAGCGTAGTGTACCAGGTCCCTGGAATCGGGCCCGGGGTTTGGCCGAGGCCATGGTCGGCAAACCCGCCCATAACAATCGTTGCAATTATGCACGATAGCGTCATCTTCATACGCATTGTGTTTCCCTTCGCGTTATTCACGCGGTAAGAGGTCCGGCGGTTGGCGTGGATCGCACGCGCGATCATTCGCCGCTTGCCGCTAATATCAGAGGTATATCCAGAGAGTCCGGGCCGCAGGTCAGGCGCAAGGTCGCCACGCCCATTTTCACTCCTCGACGGGTGCAACCGATACTGATCTTCGCCGTCATATCCGCACCCGTCGATTTCGCGGCAATTTCGTCGACGCCGAAGCTTGCGGCAATCGACGACGGCACGATGGCGGCGTTCAGTGTCGCGGATGGCTCGGGCGCGTATACATGAACCGTCAACGTCTTGTGTTGCCCCGCACTTGGGTCGGCGCCCGTAAATACGATCGAATCCGCCGACGTTGTGATCGAGCCTGGCGAGTCGATAAAAACCGAAACTCGAATCGGCCGATTGAACAGCGACGTCGAAATCAAAATCTCGCCGCGCGTTTTCGATCGTTTGCGGGGTACCACGACCCGAACCGCGAAAGTACCGGGGCCGCCCGCTAACGAATTCGTCTCCCCGGCGGAGGCAACCCTGCGGACTTTTATCGATGGATCGGAGGAACGGACATCGGAAATGGTGAACGGCTTGGCCGGCATTCCCAAGCCGACGCGAAACGTCTGCTCCTCGGACAACCCCGGGCGACGGCCGCTGAAATCCAGTATTTGCGGCCAAAGCACGATCGGCTGCGTCACCAGCGCCGACACGGTTAGCGCAAGGATCGGCGACGTTTCCCGATCCGTCACCAGCGTGACGCTCGCGGCCTGCTGCCCGTCGCGTCCTGCCCAAGAGGGCTTGACTATTACATTGATCTGCCCGCGTGCCGGCACGACGTTGGTGGGGAGATCCGCGCTGGTACAGCCGCAGCTGGTCATTTTCTTGAGAATGTGGATTGGCGTCGACGATTCGTTCTCGACAAGGAATTCGCAGGAGAGCGAGGAGGTGTTTTCGCTTGGAACCATGCCAAAGTCATGGCCCGGCTGCTCACAGACCAAGCCGCGCGTGTCGGGCCGGCGGGAGGCCGCGACCGCCGCCGCGATGACGATGGCCACGAGCAGCGCGGACGCCACGAGCAGGCGGCGGTGGCGCCCTTTTTGGGCTGCGTCGGCAGGCGGCGCGGCGGGTTCCTCGGTGATTTGTGTCATGGTCATTGCCTCTTACTTACTGACCGTTGCGCAATGAAGTTTAAACTTTTGGTATGTTCAATCCGGCCTGTTTAAAGAATGCGTGGACTAGCCAGCACTTGTTTCTGAGGCGGTTTACCGCCATATGGAGCTGCTCGTGAAGCTGTTCGGCATC
>DASRLH010000212.1:0-19772 GCA_035648595.1 Tepidisphaeraceae bacterium | reverse complement strand
GGTCACTTTAGTGACCATGTCCTCGCCACTATCAAAGCACTCCCTCAAACCCCCCAACGATTCCCCAGAATCCATCCGGGAACCCAACCAAAAGAGGAGGCGCCAGTCCCTGGGCGCCTCCTCTTTGCCATTGTGCTATCTAATCCCTGTCGCTTGCGGTATCATCCCTTCCATGACAAACGAAGCAGAACGCTTAATGGCCGAGGCTTTGAAACGAGTCAAACTGAGCAGCGGCTTTTGCCCCGTCGCCATGGGGGCCAGGGCCGGCCTGAACAAGCTGCAAGCCGAGGCCGCCGCCCGCGCGCTGTCCAACGCGGGAGTTTTGGTTCTCGGCTTCGACATGTCGGCCCAATTCAGCGCGGACTTCCGCAAGTCCCGCACGCCCATCGATCGCAGCGCCGGGCGCAAGAAGGTAAAGATCCGCAAGGCCGCGCGCCGGGCGCGCTCGGCGGAACTGGTTGCCGCCGGCGATGTGGATTAGGAACTCACTTGCAACCCACGCGAGCGTGGGTGTTGCCCAGAGCGAATTCGACGCGACCCTTCGTGCGGCCGCTAAAAGGTTTGCAACCTCGCCGGCGACTGCGTGCAGCGCATCATCCCAGGTGGAATCGCGCATCCGAGGCCGGGTTTATTTTCCTGCCTGAAACGCGAACGCTGGAAAACGTGCCGCCCAGGATTTGGCTATCGGAGCTCAGTGCGCCGCGGATTACAACGGGGCCGAATTTACTGGCGCCGCCGCCGGTGAGGATGTCGTTTCCGTTGAAGAAGACTCCATCCACCGGATCAAGCCCCGCGGCAACAATGCTTGAGGTGACGTCACCGCGCACAAGCAGGGAGCCAAGCGATCCGGCGCCGCCGGTGTCATCCCCGCCGCCGGGCTGGCCGTCGGTGCCGAAGCTGGCGCCAGCGAGATAACGGGCGCTGTTCAGACTTCCCGCGACAATAGCTTTGATGGAGGCGGCGGCCAGATTTCCGCCCGCCGATCCGCGAACGCGCAACGCGCCCAGCGCGCCGCCGATGTTGGCGCTGAAGCCCGAGCCGATCGAGCCCGCGATGATCGCATTCACCGAACCGGCAAACGAGAAGACGCCCGTCAATGTCGCGGTTGGGGCGAACAAAATGCCCAGCGCGCCCGAGTCGGTTAATCCAGAAATCGTCATCGCGGCGTTTGTGCTGATGTTGAGCGAGGATCGGGCGGTTGTCCCGGTCAGAATGATGTCAGCGGGGTCGGCGTGGGTCGGCTGGGCGGTGCTGAACTGCAATTGAAGCTTGCCGGGGCCGGCTAATCGGACGAAGACTTTTTTGCCGGAGGCGTCAATAAACGTGATGGGCTTCCCATGTGCCGCCTGCGTGAGGGTGCTGGTGACGGCGTTGGCGGCCGTGCTGGCCGCAATCACCGTCCCCTCCGCATTCAGCGAAAACGTCGCCACTTGCGCGCCCGGGGTAATTTGCGGATCGGGCGAGGGAGAAATGGTCGAATTTGCCGTGATGGTATATGGCACGCTCACCGCCCCGGCCGGCGTCTGCTGTTGCGGATCAAACGTCAAGGGAATCGTGATCGATTCCCCCGGCGGCACCGGCGCGGCAAGCTGCTCGGTTCCGGCGAACGGACTGTTGCCCGACTGATTGATGAAGAACGTGGGGAAGACAGGCACTCCGGTTTGAAGTCCGCCGGGACCCGTCGATTTACCTTGTTGACTGGACAATGACAGCACCTGCGGGTCCGCGCTGGTGTTGGTGAGCGTAATCGTATGCACTTGGCTGGGGACCGATGGTTGCGTCGAACCAAAGGAAAGCGATTGGCCATCCGCAAACGGCTGCCCATCGACCGTCACTTTCACCGGAACCGGCGCGGGAATGTTCACCGGAAACGCCGCGATCAGCCCCGACGGCAGGTAGCCGAGCGCGGGGTCCTTTACCTGATTCGGATTGGCAATGATGTAATACGAGCCATCCGCGCTGCTGCTCCACGCCCCGTCGGGGGCGGCCACCGTGTAATCCGCCCAGCGGGTGGGATCGGAAATCCCCTGATCCGACGCGTCCAGTCCGACATAATGGGCCGGGGCGAGAAAGCCGTTTGGGCCGGACATCAGCAGGTTTCCGTCGCCGAACGTGCTGACATCGGGCTGCTGCCCGGAGTAGGCGACCAATAACGTGGTTGTCTTTGAGCCTGTGGAAAGACCCGTTGGGCTGGCCGCGGCGGAAAAGGGCGTTTCCGCGGTGCTGGGATCCACAAACACTCGATTACCGAACGCCGGCAGTGGCACCGGCGTAACCGCCGCCGTCGGCGGAACGGCGTTGGCGTTGATGATGAATGGCAGCGCAGCGCCCGAAGCGAGGACGACCGATCCCAAAGACGCGCCTGCCGAAGCCGCGCCAGCCATTGCCGTCGATGTCACAGTAAAGCTCTGGGACGCCCCCGGTTGGATGATAATCGTGGAAAGATTGGGGTAGCCGCCGACGGAAAGCAATTGTTGATTGTTCACGCTCGTGATCGTGACGGCCAGAGCCGCCGGGTCGCTGCCGGTGTTGGTAACCGTCACGGTTTTAGAAACGCCCGGCGACGTGCCCCAATCAACGACCTGCCCGCTGCTGATCGCACTTCCATCCACGCTGACGGCAAATGTCGGCGCGACTGGCACGCGCACGGTAAAATCGTCGATGGAGCCAGGCGGCAAAAAGCCGTCTTGCGTATCCTTCACCTGGTTTGCGATGGCGACGACCTCATACGATCCGTTGTTCGCCGCCTGCCATCCGCCCGAGGGAGCGGCAAATGTGTAGTCGGCAATGCGCACGCCGTGGCCCGCGCCTGGGTCTGTCGAATCCAGACCCACGTAATGCACCGGAGCGGAAAAACCATGTGGCCCGGCGACCTGTAGATTCGCGTCGCCCAAGGTCGATGGATCGACCGTCGGCTCGAAGTAACGCACCACGATCGGCACCACCGCCGGTCCCGAGGAAGTAATGTCGGAAACCACGGCGGCGGCCTGAAAAGGCGCGGTCGCGTCCAGGAACAGGCGGCATTCCAATGCCTCCACGGTCGATGCCGCGATCTTCGTTACTGCGACATTCGGTCTCGTAGGCGATTTGGGCTGTCGTGAGTTCATGTGGCTGCTCCTGAATGGTAGTTTTTCCCCCGGCAATTGGCCCAACATGAGTATCGTGGCGAGATCGCGGCGCTTTCTTCCCGAAATTCCAAGCCGGGTCACATAGTGGTTGCATTTCAAGACTTGCCGGCCCCCGCCGTCGGGAATGCTTCATCGACGACCAGCCGGAAACCGGGCAGCAGCGGCTCGTTCTTCTCCTTCATCTCCCCATCAATGAGTTCGTACCGCCGCGCGTCGCGTTCGGAGGCGCGTTCGACATCCTCGGGCGTAAGTGGAAGTAAGGAAGCAAGAGTGGTCATACGGAATCTCGCAACTACGAAAGCATTCGCTCAATGCCCCGGGTGATGAGCTGGGATCGGGACATCCCCATCGCTTTCGCTCGATTATCCGCTTTTTCGAGCAATTTCCGCTCGACGGTTATTTGCACGCGCGCCGCGTCCACGACTCCCTTGGACTTAGCGCGCCCGAGCTTACGGCGGATACGCTGCCACTGCTTGCGCTGCTCAGGCGTGAGGGGGCGCGTTTCCTCGTAAGGAATCTCACGATTGAAAGATTCCCACACACGTTCCTTTTCTGCATCGGAAAGAGCGAGAAACTTCTCAATGGGAGAGGCGTGAATCATAAGGTGGTGCCTTTTTTCAGCGTCTTCTACGCGTGGTTAAGGGCATCGCGTGAATGATAAAAAGCGTGTCAGCCGGCGAGGGATCGGCAATATAGACAACCTGCACCATGCGTCCACCCTGGCCTCTGCCTTGGACCATCCACTTCTCGTCGCCGACCTGGCGGGGCCATCCGTGCGCGCCGCGACGAACAACTGATTCTGCTTCCGTCAGGCTTATTCCATGCGCTGTCGCGTGCTCCAGATTCCAGGCGTTCCATCGGAAATTGTGGCGCATATTCTATGCCTTGCGCGCCACATCCTGCGCATGCGCCTGGGGCGACTTGGCATCCGGCGTGGCCGGGGCCCATTCGGTGTGGACGAACACGCCGGGCGTGTCGCTGCGCTCGTAGGTGTGGGCGCCGAAGAAATCGCGCTGGGCCTGGATCAGATTGCCCGGCAGGCGCGCGCGGCGATAGCTGTCGTAATAGGCCAGCGACCCGCTGAAGGCCGGCAGGCCGACGCCGTTGGCGATGCCCAGCGACACCACGCGCCGCCAGGCTTTCTGACGCGAGCCGATCATCTCGCTGAATTTTCGGTCCATCAGAAGATTCGCCAATCTCGGGTTTTGCTTGAACGCCTTGGTGATTTCCTCCAGGAAATTGGCGCGGATGATGCACCCGGCCCGCCAAATCATCGGCAGATCGGGCAGGTTCATGTGGAAATCAAACCCGCCCTTGTCGTGCGGCATGTTGGCCGCCGCCAGCAGCGCCATCCCCTGGGCATAGGAGCAGATTTTCGAGCAGTAGAGGGCATCCTTCACATCGTTGGTGAATTGTGCGATGCCATTGGGATAGAGGCTGTCGATGAATTGCTCGATGGGACCGTAGCGGTCGCAGCGGACGCCGATGACGCGAGGCTGCGCGCCGCCAAGCACTTTGCTGGCCGCCTCGCGCTGTTCCTTGATCTCCGAAAGCTCGCGGCTATCCACCGCCGCCGCCATCGTCGGCACGGGAACCAGCAGATCGAGCGCGGACTTGATCGTCCAGGTGCCGGTCCCTTTCATTCCCACCACGTCGCGGATGTTTTCCACCAACGGCGTCTTGGGGTCCTTGGGATCGGGGAAGTTGATCACCTTCTGCGTGATCTCGATGAGGAAGCTTTGCAGTTCGCCTTTGTTCCATTCACCGAACACGTCCTGGAGTTGGGCGTTCTTGAGGCCGCCCAGGTTTTTGAGAAGGTCATACGCCTCGGCGATGAGCTGCATGTCGCCGTACTCGATGCCGTTGTGAACCATCTTAACGAAATGCCCGGCTCCGCCGTCGCCGCAGTAGGTGACACAGGGCACGCCGTCGCTTGGGGCCTTGGCGGCGATTTTTTCAAGGATCGGCTTGAGATGCTCGTAACTTTCGCGGTCTCCTCCCGGCATGATGGAAGGTCCCCACAGCGCCCCCTCTTCGCCGCCGGACACGCCCATGCCGAAGAATCGGATGCCGGTTGGCTTGAGGGCGGCGACGCGGCGCTCGGTGTCGGTGAACAGCGAATTGCCGCCGTCGATCACGATGTCGCCTGGCTCGAGGAACGGCTTGAGCTCGTCGATCACCATGTCCACCGGCTTACCCGCCTTCACCATAATGAGAATCCGCCGAGGCCTCTCGAGCGCGGCAACGAAATCCTTCACCGTCTCAAAGCCTTTCGCTTTCTTGCCCTTGGCCAGCACGTCGATGAAATGCTGCGTCTTGGAATAGGTGCGGTTGTAGACGGCGATGGGAAAGCCGTTGCGCTCGATATTGAGCGCAAGGTTCCGCCCCATCACTTCCAGCCCGATGATGCCAAATGCCTGACCCGCCATGATTCAACCTTCCGGGAAAGAGTTTGTCTTTTGTGCGTAACGTATCGCCGGCAAGGGATGCCAGCGAAATGAAAGTAGAGGGATCGCGCGGATTCCGCTACTGGAAATGGCATTGTGGCGTTTCGGGGCGGGCGTGCAACTTTGACAACGGTGCTTGGCAAAGGAAAGCCGAAATGAACCGCAGATAAACGCGGATGAACGCAGATGGGAGCAAGAGAAATGCGCGAGATGGTCGTTGTTCGGATGGCGAATCCCTCCACTCCGCGTTTTATCTGCGTTCATCTGCGTTCATCCGCGGTTCATCATTCACTTCTGCTCGTTCACCGTGACGATGAGCAACAACTCGCGCAAATCGCCGCCTTTGGCGATGGGGTGCAGCGTCATGTCCCCGACCAGCACCGCCGCGCCAAGCGGAAGCTGCACGGTCGTGCGAAGCTCCTGCACGATGCCGTCGATCGTGCGGTAGCTGGCGGCGGCAACATCGCTGGAATTGGGCCCCGCAGTGGTCGGCTGCGTCGCCGCCCCCGCATGAACTGGAATCGGCGGGCCGGGCTCCGCCGGGTCGTTATAGGTGCTGTGAATCGTCAGCGTGGCCTTTTCGTGTGAGCAATCGATCAACGGATTCACCTGTAAGGCGATGCCGCTGCCGAAGTTGGCGACCATCGGATCAAAAGCGGCCACACCCGTGCCGACCATTGCATTGACGTTGGCCGTCACCGTGCGCTCGCGCCCGGAAATCAGATGCACCGTCTGCCCGTTGCGGCTGAGCAACTCGCCATGAAACCGAGGCGTTGCCGGCGGAAGTTTGTTCAGGACTGACATGTCCACTTCGCGCAGGCCGCCTTGGTCGGCTTTTTTCGATTTTGCGTGTTTGAGGAGCCCGACCACGTCGCCCTGCCCCACCACCACCCAATCCGCGGTGGTCCGCAGGTATTGATCCTGGGAGTCGGTAAGCTGCTGCAACAACTCCCCGATACGCTTGTGGTTTTCGATTGTCTGCGTAATGACCAATTGGCCATCCATTTCGGCAAGCGCGCCGATTTGTCCGCCGGCCTCGTTCCACGACTCGGCGTCAACGGATCGAACAAGCGTCTCCAGCGATGCGAGCAGGGTGCCGCGCGTGGGGCTTTGATCTGGCGTGACCTCCCGTACCGTGAATAGATTGGGACCGTATGGGTTGAGCGATCCGACCTGCCGGTTGGCTGGCGCGATGAAGCCCAGTCCGTGCGCGGACGCATCCAGCGTAAACTGCGGCGTCGGCGTAATCAGCCCGCGCACATCGTACAACCTCGTCACCAATTGCGGCTTCTCATCCGGCGCATCGGCCGCCTGGGGCTTCACATTTTGCGCCGGAATCGGCGGCGCCCCCGAAAGGATCGCCGCCAGACAAGCGAGCAATACAAGCGGACGGATCACGCGAACGATCATGTTGGCTCCTCTATCATCGCACCGCCGGGCCGGCTGTGTTGATTGCGGCATCCCACGCGACCGCGCGCACATTTCGCTACGCGTAACATTCACGCCCGGCTCATTTATGACACGACGCCGCGGCCCTCAGTTAGTCTATACGCGAATCTTATGGCGGCCGCGCAGATCTCCCGCTACAATTTGCGTTCGAGGTCATTGCATGTCCACGCTGATCGCCATCCCCCCCGCCTCTGTTCGTCCCCATCCCCTTCGCTGGACCGGCGAAGCGTTTGACCGCGCCGACGAAAGCGGAGCGTTCGACGGCAGGCGGGTTGAATTGATGAACGGCGAAATCCTGGAGTTCCCGCCGATGAACGATCCACACGCGCAGGCGATTCGGCTTGGCGACTACGCGCTGCGCGAAATCTTCCCGCCCGATCGCGTGACGATCAGCGTCCAATGCCCCATGCGTCTCGGCGAGGCGCGCCCCATGCCGGATTTTGTGGTCGTGGCCGGGACGCTCCGGCAAATCGTTCAACATCCAACCGCCGCCCTGCTGGTGATTAAAGTCAGTGATTCATCCCTGGAATATGACCGCACGGAAAAAGCACAACTCTACGCCGCCCACGGCATCGCGGATTACTGGATCATAAACCTGAACGGCAGGTGCCTGGAAGTCCACCGAAACCCAGTCCGCGCGGAATCGGGCCAATGGCAGTATGGTGAGCTTCGCGTGTATTCCGGCGCGCAAACCGCCGCGCCGTTAGCCGCGCCTCAGGTGGAACTGAAGGTCGCGGATTTATTGCCGTAATGGCGGCATCGCGTACCCAACATTTGCGGTGATTTTTTGCAACCATCATTGACTGTGAGTCGGCCTTTGCGACGATTGACGGCATGGATCGCACGCAAATCTTATCGGATTATTTAGCCCTTCGGCCGCGATTAATCGAGCTCAATGGCGCTCTGGTCGAAATGCTTTCGGCCGATGACATCAAAGCCGCTGCGAGTCGGCTGGGCATACTGCACGGCAAGCAGATTACGCTCGATACCGAGGATCAGTCCGCGGTCTTGATGGACTATGCCATTCACGACGTTTTCCATGGTGAGGTGAACGCCGTCGAACGAATGTACCGCCAAACCCCGCCTCCCCCTGACTCCGTCCAAATGCGGCTGCTTCTGGCGATGCGAAGGCAACGTTATTCGATCGTCCGGGTGCAGGAAGTCGTTCGCAAGCTGGGCGTCATGGGGCTGGAGGGAACCTCAACGCCGCCAACACTGATTGTCGATCAAGGCTTTAGTAAGACGGCTCAAGTGGGAATGGGGCTATGTACGCGACTTATCTCTCCGGGCGCGGATTGGTCGATGACAACCGGCGCCTCGATGCCCCTGACAGAGCCGGCACTAAAGCGGATCATGGAGGAGTTCAACGATTACATCGCACGCCACGGACATGAGCCCAAGGGGTCACTGCGTACGACGATGCTTGTGAACGCCTGTGTCGCCGCAGGCGCATCCCACGCTGTTCGCTACGCCGACGTGAATGCGAGCGGCGCCGATGGGCAAGTCGCAACGATTCGACGTGCGGCGCCCAAGCCAGGCCGCAATGATCCTTGCTCGTGCGGCAGCGGTAGGAAGTATAAGAAATGTTGCGGGGTTAGCGAATGATTGTTGGAACGGTGGATTGATGCCTCATGCTCAGCCCATGCCCGTCGTCCGCCAACGGCAATGGAGCGCGTTGGCTCCGCAGTTGGTTCCAATCGTGCTCCCCGCCGCGATTGACGGCCCCCCCGCCGGCCCGTAGGATCGTTTTGATTATTGCCCGCCGGCTTGATGACGCAAAACCGGACCCGCGCGGGTTCTTTACCGGCCCGGGCGCGGATCAGGAACGGCAGCGGCATGTTCGCCATCGTCAGTGACATTCACGGCAACCTCGAAGCCTTGACCGCGGTCCTTCACGAGATCGACAAGCGCGGCATTCAGCACATCGTTTGCCTGGGCGACATCATCGGCTACGGGCCAAACCCCATCGAGTGCATGGACCTGGTGCGCACGCGCTGCCGGGCTGCGCTGATGGGGAACCACGATTTCGCCGTCTTCTACGAACCCTACAACTTCAACGCCAGTGCCGAGCAGGCCAGCTTCTGGACGCGCAAATGCTTTGAGAATGACCCGGACGTCGTCCGCCGGGCCGAACGCTGGCGGTACATGGGCAAGCTGCCGGTGCGACTGCGCATGCCCGATTTTTTGGCGGTGCATGCCTCGCCGCGCCGGCCGATCAACGAATACATTTTCCCCGATGACATCTACACCAATCCGGGCAAATTCGTGAGCATTTTCGAGCGGTTCGAGAAGCTCTGCTTCGTCGGCCACACCCATGTGCCCGGCGTGTTTCTCGAGGGGCCGGACTTTTACAGCCCCGATGAGCTGGATTACAAATTCGAGCTCAGCGACGAAAAGGCCATCATCAACGTCGGCAGCGTCGGCCAGCCGCGCGACCGCGACCCGCGCAGCAGCTTCGTCGTCGTCTCCGAAACCAACATCGAATTCGTCCGGCTGGCCTACGACGTGGACACCACCGTCCGAAAAGTAATGGACAACCCGGAACTCGACAACTTCCTGGGAACCAGGCTCCTGGACGGGCGATAGGGCGAAAATAATGAGTGCTGAGTGATGCGGGTTCGCTATTTCGCAGGTTAAAGGGATCGGAATGGATAAGAAGCAACTCATCGGCGCTGTGACGTTATCGGCGTCGGTGTTCGTGCTGTGGTGGGCGTTGAACGTGTGGTACGACCGTACCCACCCGCTGCCCCCGCAGGCGATCAATGCGCCCGCGGACACGCAGCCGGCCCCCACGACGGCCAGCACGAACCCGGCCGCCGGCGCCAATCCCACGACCGTGCCCGCGACAAATCCGGCAACCCAGCTTGCCGGCACACAGCCCGCCGCGCCCAGCATTACCGCCAAAATCCACGCAATTGCCGCCACCCAGCCCGCCGGAGCGGCAGTGGTGCTGGGATCGGAACAGCGCGACCCCAGGAGCAGAGACTTCGTCTACTCGATTCAACTGGCCCTAACGCCCAACGCCGCCATTGATCAGGTTACCCTTAACCAGTTCCCCACCGCCGCCGACACCGAGTCCGGCAAGCACAAGCCCGCCTACACTTTTGAAACGCCCATCGCCGACCATCCCGAAACACAGGTATTGGCGACGCGCGCGTTGATCGTCAACGGCACCAGCGTCGATCTGTGGAATGTCAACTGGACAAGAGTGTCCAGCGATGCCGAGTCGGCCGCTTTTTCAACGCGAATCGCGGATGCCGGCGGCAAGGGAATCGCCGAGGTCCGCAAGACTTTCCGCATCCTTACCCGCGCCCAATCCAGCGGCGCCGGCAAGGGATATGAAGTCAGCGTCGAGCAGACGATTCGTAATCTGGATGCGAATAGTCCATTGAAGGTACGGACCGTTCTCAACGGCCCCACCCCGCCTCCGCCGGAGATTGAGCAGGGCTCGGATCGGACGATCGTGGTTGGATATGCCGAGCCGAAAAATGCGATCGGCATCGTTCAAAATTCCTACACCGACTTCAAGCTAGACAGCGCCACCAAAGACCTCACTCAAGACAGCAGCAAGCAGCACTTCGTCTGGGCCGGACAGGCCAGCACTTACTTCGGCGCGTTCGTGCTGCCTGATTCTCATGGGGCAAACGACTATACCGTATCGGCAGTGGCGCTCGATCCGGCGGCCGAGATCGACCGCAAGCTGTCGATGACTTTTCAGAGCCCGGAGTTGGCGATCCCCGCCGGCCAGTCGGCGAGCCTGCCGAAGATGAGCGTCTACTTCGGACCCAAATGGCGGGATGTGCTGGGCGACGGGTATTACTCGAGCTGGCCGCGCCTGTACAACCTCACCTTGATCATCTCCAGCAAGATGTGCGCGTTTTGCACGTTCCCCTGGCTGATCGCGGCGTTGGTGAAGATCCTCGGCTTCTTCCATCTGATCGTCCGCGACTGGGGCCTGGCGATTATTTGCCTGGTGGTCGTGGTGCGCGTCTGCCTGCATCCGATCACCAAACGGTCCCAGGTGCAGATGATGAAGATGGGGAAGATGGGGCCGGAAATCGAGAAGCTCAAGAAAAAGTACGTCGATCAGCCGGACGTGCTGAACAAGGAGATGATGAAGGTCTACAAGCAGCAGGGCCTTCCGATGCTCGGTTGCCTGCCGATGTTCCTTCAAACGCCGATCTGGATCGCCCTGTGGGCGGCCCTGCAAAGCACCTTCGAGCTGCGCCAGGCGCCGTTCCTGTACGGCTTCACCTGGATTCACGATCTGGCCAAGCCCGATGAACTGGTGAACCTGACCCGCCTGATGGGCCACCCCATCGCGCTGCCGTTTGGGTTTCATCTATATGCCATCAATATTCTGCCTCTGCTCATGGCGGTGGTGACGTATGTCAACCAGCGATACTTCATGCCCATGCCGCCGGCGGCCACGCCCGAGCAAAAACAGCAGCAAAAGATTCAACGCGGCATGTCGCTGATCTTCCCGCTGATGTTCTACAACCTTCCCAGCGGCTTGAACCTCTATTATCTGACAAGCACCAGCCTGGGCATCATCGAGAGCAAGATCGTGCGCGATCACATCCGCCAGCACGAGGAGGCCGAAAAAGCCGGCCGCGTCTTCATCCCCGTCAAGGCCACCCGCGGAGCGCGAATGCGCGATGATCGCGCCCCGACCGTGGAAAAGCGGACGGGACTCACGGGCCGGTTCTTCGACGCCATGGCAAAAATGCAGGCACACGCCGAGCAACTGCGAAGGGACAATGAGAAGAAGAAGGGGAAGTAACTCAGTGCTGAGTGCTGAGAGGTGGGTTGTCAGTCGTCAGTTGTCAGTTGTTGGTTGTTGGGTGTTGGGTGTTGGGTGTTGGGTGTTGGGTGCGGGTGGGGTGATGAAAATGCCGCAGCCTTCATCATCCGGTTGCTGTTGCGTGAGACCAGATTCTTCCCCCTCTCCCGGTACGCCGGGGGAGGGTTGGGGAGTGTGGCCCAATGATTTCAGTTGACACCATCGTTGCCCTCAGCAGCGCATCGGGCCCGGCGGCGCGGATGATCCTCCGGGTTTCCGGCGCGGATTCCTCCGCCATCGCTTCCCGCTTTTGGACGACCGACCTTCCTCCCGCCGGCGCTGTTTCGCGGGGGATCGTTTGCCTTTGCGAACTTCAGGTCCCCGCTTGGCTCTATCGCTTCCGCGCCCCGCGAAGCTACACGGGCGAAGACCTGATCGAACTGCATATCCCCGGCAATCCGCTGCTCGCCACACGATTGCTCGAAGAGTTGCTGCGCGCCGGCGCGCGGCTTGCCGAGCCCGGCGAATTCACGGCCCGCGCCTACTTCAACGCAAAGCTCGACCTTACCCAGGCCGAGGGCATCGCCGCCACGATCGCGGCAAGTAATGAGCAGGAGCTTTCCGCCGCCCGGCGTCTGATGGCCGGGGAACTGGCGGCACGGGTGGCGCCCGCGGTTGATCTCGTGGCCCAGACGCTTGCCCTTCTCGAAGCCGGAATCGACTTCTCAGACGAGGGCGTGACCTTCATCTCGCCGGCTGATCTGCTCGAACGTATTCATCGCGCCGACGCCATGCTCGAAAAATTGCTTTTCGACAGCATGCGTTTTGAGCGACTGGCCCACGAGCCCCGCGTGGTGCTGGCCGGCCGGCCCAACGCCGGCAAGAGTACGCTGCTCAACGCGCTGGCCGGACATGACCGCGCGATTGTATCGCCAATCGCGGGAACCACGCGCGATGTGCTTTGCGCGCAGGTGACGATGGCGCGCGGCATCATTCAGTTAACCGATGTCGCCGGGCTGGAGGAGCCATCCGATCCGCCCATGCACGAGCCATCCGATGAGCGCGCACGGATCGCCGACAAAATGCGCGAACATGCCCTGCGCGCGCTAAGAGAGGCCGACCATGTCGTGCTGGTTCAGGAGAATTCCGATGATCGGCCGCCGTTGCCGCTGGGTCGCGCGCCCGATCTGAGCGTGCGATCGAAAATCGATCTGCCCGGCCCGGACAGTCGCGCCTGTCATGGGGTGCGCGACAGCGTCGACGAATCCTTCCCCCTCCCCCGGTACTCCGGGGGAGGGGGAAGGATTCGCCTAAGCTGTCACGCACCCCAACAACACGGGGCATGCATTTGCTCATTCGCGACCTTGTGACTAACAAAATCGAAGAAGTTGCCACGCGGCATCTGATTCTCGCCGACGGCAAGTCCGCGTTCATCGGCCCCCCGCCGCCGGCCAGCGGGGATTTTGGGATCAAGTCGCATTGGATCGATGTGGAGGCGCCGCGCGATGCGATCGAGTTGTTCGGCTGCCGGGGCTGCTACGGCGGGCTGGCCGCGATCGAAGGCGGCCGCTGGAACGCCGCCTTCAGCGTGCCCGGCGAACGATTACGAAATCATCATGGCGACGTCGATGCGCTCTTCGCGGAGCTCCGAACGGAGAACGCCGCGCTGGACCGCCAACTCGCCGGGGCGAAGCGCGTGCTGCCGTGGCTGGCGTCGCCGTTGCCAAGATATGCGGTGCGCCGAGCGTGGCCCGATGGCACGATCCCCATCGGCAACGCCGCCGCCGCGATCGAACCCATCGGCGGCGAAGGAATGGGCCTGGCCCTCCGCAGCGCCGAGCTGGCGGCCGGCGCGCTGGCCGAGGCCGGCGACGATTGGGGGCCGGAGGCAGCCGCGAAATTGCGACGCGCCTTCCAGCGCCTGTGGCGTCCCCGCCGCGCGGGTTGCCGGGCGGCGGCGAGGATTGTGTCATTCGGCGTGCTATCCGAGGCGGCAACCGATTGGCTGGGGAGCGATCAACGATTGGGGCAAGTGGCGATGGGGTTGATGGGGAAGGGCGCTCAAACAATATGAATCGCCTTATGCTCCGCCGCCGCTGCCGCTTCCATCACGGCTTCGCTCATGGTGGGGTGCGGGTGCATGGCGGATAGAATTTCCTCCTCGGTCGCTTCCAGCGAGCGGGCAAGCACCAGCTCGGCGAGCAGTTCGGTGACGTTTTCGCCGATCATGTGCACGCCCAGAAGTTCGCCGTACTTCTTGTCGAAAATCAGCTTCACAAACCCGGCGGTTTCGCCGGCGGCCTTGGCGCGCCCGCTGGCGCTGAAGGGGAATTTGCCGACGCGGATTTCGTAACCGGCCTCTCGCGCCTTGGTTTCGGTGTAACCCATGCTCGCCACCTGCGGATGCGTATAGGTGCAGCCGGGGATGAATTTGTAGTCGATGGCATGCGTCGGCAGGCCGCAGATGCGCTCGACCAGCCCCACCGCCTCGTGATGGGCGACGTGGGCGAGGTCGGGATGGCGGTAGCCGCCCATCGACATGGTTTCGGGCCAGTGGATGCTGATGCAATCGCCGACCGCCCAGACGTTTTGCAGATTCGTGCGGTATTCGTGATCGGTCTTGACGCGTTTATTGGCGATTTCCAGCCTCGCATCCGGGCCGGCCACGCTCTCAATATTCGCGGTCACGCCGACGGCCACCAGTACCACGTCGGCCTCGACGATCATCCCGCCGGAGAGGGTCAGGCGCACGCCGGCGTCGGTCTTGTCGATCTTCTCGGTCTTCACGCCCAACTGAACCTTGATGCCGCGCGTCTCGAAGCTCTTGCGGAGGGTGCGGGAGACTTCCTCGTCCTCATTGGGCAGGAGATTGGGCAGGGCCTCGACGAGCGTGACTTCGGTGCCGACCGCGTTATAGAAATCCGCGAATTCGCAGCCAATGGCGCCCGCGCCGATGATGGCGATCTTCTTGGGTTGTTTGGGCGGCGTCATCGCCTCGCGCGAGCCGATGATGCGCTGGCCGTCGAAGGGCGCGAAGGGAAGCTGCGTCGAGCGGGCGCCGACGGCGATAATCACATGCTCGGCGGTGACATCCTTCGTCCCGGTTTGCGTCGTGATGCGCACCTTATGGGGCGCAAGGAGCTGCCCCGTGCCCATTTCGTGCTTGACGTTGTTCTTGGAGAACAGGAAGCCGATGCCGTTCTTCAACTCGTCGGCGATCTTGCGGCTGCGGCCGATGATTTTGGCGAAATCAATCGTCACGCCCTGGACGGTGATGCCGCGCTTCTGGGCCTCGTGCTGGATTTTGTGAATGAACGCACCGTCTTCGAGCAGGGCCTTGGTGGGAATGCAGCCCCAATTGAGGCAGGTGCCGCCGAGGTTTTCCTTCTCGATGCAAAAGACGCGTTTCTTGAGTTGGCCGGCGCGGATGGCCGCCGCGTAACCCGCGGGGCCGCCGCCGATGACGATGATGTCCCAGTCGTAACGCACGCCCGGCTTGGCGGGCGCGGGCAGCGGGGCCGTGGGACTGGCTTGCTTGGGAATCCGAATCTCTGGGGGCATTGATCTCCTCGTCTGTTCCTATTGACGCGGAGATTCTAGGGGTTTGGCTGGGCGGAGCAACCGCAACGTCACCGCGCACGATCGCACGCAAAGGATTCACTTTTAGCGGCGCGCCCGCAGGGCCGGGTTGCGAACACGAGAGTGCTTCATCTCGCGCACACTTTGTGGAAATGGGCGTGCGTGCGTGAGCCCGCGGTCTCTTGCGGTTGGCAAAACTATGATCACTCGACGACCGCGCCATCCGCACGGGCGAGACGCCCGTGATACGGTAACGGGCTGCGTCCCTCGAAGCTTTCTTCCCTGCAATTGGCTGAAGCGTCGCGGCGTATCGGTTCTTTTCGGGTAGCGACCGGACTCATTACACCAGCATCATCGCCGGCTCCTCCAGCAATTCCTTTAGGGTGCGGAGGAACTGGGCGGCGGTCGCGCCGTCCACGGCGCGGTGATCGGCGGAGAGCGTCACGCTCATCATGGTTCGCGGGACGATCGCGCCGCCGCGTACGACCGGGCGTTTTTCGGCCCCGGCGATCGCGAGGATCGCCACCTCCGGCGGGTTGATGATCGCGCTGAACTCGCGCACGCCCAGCGCGCCCAAGTTGCTTACGGTGAACGTGGCGCCGCGCATTTCGTCCTGCTTGAGCTTTTGGCCGCGGGCGCGCCCGATCAGGTCTTCGCTACGGAGGCGGATTTCCTTGAGGCCCATCTGATCGACGTTGCGCAAAACGGGGACGATCAGGCCGTCGGGGATGGCGACCGCGATGCCAAGATGAACGTCGCCGAAGCGCACGATCTGGTTGCTCTCCGCATCGAAGTGGGCGTTCATCGCCGGGTGACGCAAGAGCGCCGCCGCCGCTGTCTTGGTGACAAAATCGCTGAGGGACAGCTTGATGTTTTCAGTCTTGAGCGACTCGTTGATCCGGCCGCGCAATTGGCTGATTTCTTCAACGTCGATATCGACGGTGACGTAGAAATGCGGGATGTTTTGCTTGGATTTTTGCAGGCCCTTGGCGATGGCCGAGCGCATCTTGCTGAGCGGGACGGATTCCTGCTGCCCGCGCGCGATGCGGGCGGGCAGGGACGCGCCGGCAGCCGCGAGTTTGCCGGCGCTTTGCCCGGATTGTTTGGGCCGGCCGGCATATTCCATCACGTCGCGCTGCACGATCCGCCCGCCGGGGCCGGATCCCTGGAGTTGCGAAAGATCAACGCCCTTGTCTTGGGCAATCCGGCGCGCCAGCGGCGAGGCGAAGATTCGGCCGCCTTGCCCGTTGCCATTGCCGGCTCCGTGTTCCTCCTGGCTGGACTCTGAACCTTCGGCGACCGCGGCCGTGGGTTGGACCGAGCGGGTGGCGCCGTGGCCCGTGCTGGCCGATTCGCGCATCTCATCGGTGCTGGCGGCGGCAAAGGTCCGCGGGCCGGTGGCATGCGCATCGGGGTGGCGCGCGCCCGACGCCCCCTGGCTGGCGCCCACCTCCTTTATCCCGGTCGGTCCCGATTCCTTGCCGGCCGGTGCCGCGTGGGCCTTGTCGGCGGTGGCCGCGGGCGCCTGGCCGCTGTTGGCCAGGTTCATGCCCGAAGGCTTGGCGGCGAATTGCTTCTTCACGTCAGCAGGGCTTTCCTTGCCAACCGCCAGGACTCCGATGGTCGCGCCCACGGCAACTTTATCCCCTTCCCTGGCAACTATAACGGCCAATGTGCCATCCGCGCTGCCGGCCATTTCCATGACGGCTTTGTCGGTCTCAATCTCGGCGATGGTCTCGCCCATTGTCACTTTATCGCCTTCTTTTTTCAGCCATTTGACGACGGTCCCCTCGGTCATGGTGTCCGTCTGCTGAGGCATCGCGATTTCGGCGGGCATGGGAACTCCGGGTGGGGGAAGAATGATGAGTGATGAGTGAACCGTGACAAGGGAAGATGATAAGTGACGAGTGAACCGTGATAAGAGGGAACGGAGGGCACGATGGGTGATCGACGAATCGTGTTGAGGACTATTGGACGATGAGCGGCGCGTCAACCGTAATAAGAGGCGCTCCCCCGTCACGGTTCACTCATCACTCATCAACCTCCCTCTCAGCACTCAGCACTCAATTCTCAGCACTATCCTTCGCTCAGCGATAGCATACTTCCTTCACGGCCGAGACGATGCGATCGACGGTCGGCATCATCGCCTCCTCCATGTAGTGGTTGTAAGGGACGGGGATTTCGTCGCTGTGGACGTACTTGATGGGCGCGTCGAGATAATCGAAGCAGGGTTCCTGGAGCTTGAGCAGGATGCCGGAGCCCATGCCGCAGTAACCCCAGTCTTCGTCGATGATCACGCAGCGGTTGGTCTTTTTGATGGATTCGATCAGCGTTTTGGTATCCAGCGGGCGGAGGGTGCGCAGGTCGATCAGCTCGGCATCAATGCCATGATCCTTCGCCAGGGCCTCGACCGCCGGGCGAACCACCCGGCTCAGGGGTCGGCCATAGCTGATGATCGTGACATCGCTCCCCGCCCGCTCCACATTCGCCACGCCCAGCGGCAGGGTATAGTCGCCTTCGGGAACCTCGCCCTTCTCGTTGAGCATCTTCTCGTTTTCGAGAAAAATCACCGGATCGTCGCAGCGGATGGAGCTCTTGAGCAGCCCCTTGGCATCGCCGGGCGTTGAAGGCGCCACCACGATCAGGCCTGGGACGCGGGCAAAGACCGATTCGAGCCGATGGCTATGCGTGGCGGCAAGCTGGTGGGCGATGCCGTTGCCGCCCCGGAACGTCACCGGAATCTTGAATTGTCCCCCGGACATGTAGCGCACGTTGGCGGCATTGTTGATCAGTTGATCCATGCACACCCAGGTGAACGACCAGCTCATGAATTCGATGATCGGCCGCAGCCCGGTCATCGCCGCCCCGATGCCCAGCCCCGAGAAGCCCGACTCGCTGATCGGCGTGTCGATCACCCGCCCCGGCCCATAGCGCTCCAGCATCCCCTCGGACACCTTGTAAGCGCCGTTGTACTCGGCAACCTCCTCGCCCATGAGGAATACATTGGGATCGCGATCCATCTCCTCGATCATCGCGGCACGAAGCGCTTCTCGTAGTTGTTGTACTGGCATAAGTGTCGATCAAAACGAGTGCAATTCCGACTTAATCTCGACGACGGGTAACACGGGAACCAAGACCCACATCGCATCACGGGCGTCTCGCCCGTGCCTGTTGCTTTGTGCGTGAAATACTGTGATTCCTCTACTACCACGCCATTCGCACGGGCGAGACGCCCGTGATACGTCACGATTTCTTCGTCACCAAATCCGATGTATCCCATCACGACGCATGCGCCCTTGGCTCGCGCTCCTCAATTGAACTGATTTGCGTGGACCGAAGGTGAATCGAGTTAGACCTCGGAGGAATCAGCACCACGACGCTCTCTCCGATCGCAACCTGATGCTTCCCAGTTACTTCGTACCTTTCGCCGCTGCTCATCACGATCACAAAAGGATGAAACGGCCGCTGATCCAGCAGATACGCCAATTCGCCGAGGATGCTGATTTCTTCGGGCATTTGCTAAACCGGCTCATGTACGTGGATCGCGGTGATCTGATTCTTTCGAACCACTTGAATCCCGGTCTTGGGAAGCACGAGCACCACCGCGTTATATCCCATTGCAAATTGCAGCGATTCGCGAATCTCGTAGCGGTCGCCGCTTGCAGTGAGAAGATCAAACGGCACGAAGGGATCGGCCCGCGCGTACCGCCGGAGCTCTTCGTCAAAATCAATTTGTTCCGGCTCACGTTCGCCCATCGCTTATTACTCCGGCTTGTACGGATACTTCTCCGCCAGCACGTCCTCGAATCGGCTTTGCAAGTCTGGATTCGGATCGGCATCCGCCTGATGGATCGCCTGCTCGACCTCTTCGTTTACTTCTCCGCTCAGTTGCTCGATCATTTGCTCGTTGAGGATTCCCTGCTCGCGAAGCCGCACTTCGTAGAGGGCGATCGGGTCGCGGCTCTTGGCTTTCTCGAATTCTTCCTTGGTGCGATACTTCATCGCATCGGACATCGAGTGGCCCTTGAAGCGGTAGGTGTCGGCGACGATGTAACTGGGGCCGTGGCCGGCGCGGCCGCGTTCGACGGCTTTGCCGAACTCGCGAATCACCGTGTCCAGATCATTTCCATCGACGTGCCAGTGCGGCATGTTGTAGCCCGAGCCGCGCTCGGCCAAATCCTTTTCCGCGCTGGAGCGTTCGACTTGGGTGCCCATGGCGACGCCATTGTTCTCAACCACGAAGATCACCGGCAGCCTGTAGAGGCTGGCAAGATTGAGCGATTCGTTGTGGCTTCCCTGATTGACGGCGCCGTCGCCCATGAAGACGAAGCTGACGCCGCCGGTTTTTTTGTAATGTTGAGTGAAAGCCATCCCCACCCCCAGCGC
>DASRLH010000211.1:0-6607 GCA_035648595.1 Tepidisphaeraceae bacterium | reverse complement strand
CCACCGGGCCATTGGAAGGCACAAATAACAAGATCAAAACCATGCAACGACAAGCATACGGCTTCCGAGACCCCGACTTCTTCAAACTTAAAATCTTCGCTTTACACGAAACTACCTACGCATTAGTCGGATGAACCATATTTTTGAGGCTCATCCGGCTTTCGCGTAGGTAGTCATGGGGGCTCTGTCCCAAACCCCAAAGTTTGGCGCATGTGTTCCTCCAGCAGGGTTGGAGCACAAACAGCAACTCGGGCCGATCACATCGTTTGGGACCTCCGCGAGGAGGACGCCGTGCGGTGAGAACCGGCAGTCGGCGGATTCTATCACGGGGGCGCGACTGCCGAGGGTTGCCATCATCCTGCTGGAGGCACCCATGCGCAAAACTTCGGGGGCGCGGGGGCGGAGTCCCCCACCCCGGCACTCCCCCGGAGTACCGGGAGAGGGAGTATAATGGCCGCGTTGTTTCGACTGAAGTGCTACATCATTTACTTGTCGATCTTCTAGTTCGGCGCCTTCCCGGCCTTGGCTTGTTCGAGCAATTTCCGGTAGTTCGCGGCCTTTTGGGCATCTCCCTCGTCGCCGCGCGATTCGTATAGATCGATCAGGCGTTGGAGCGCTTCAGCCACGCGGGCGGCGGCCTCGGGCGGGATGCGGTCTTGGCGTTGACGAATGCCTTCATACCCGTCGAGCAGCAGCGGCTGGGCCTGGGCATATTTTTTCTGGCCCAGCAATGCGCCGCCGAGCATGGATTTTGTATCGAATGTCGTCCAGTCGCCAGACTGAAATTTCTCGCGGAGGGCCAGGCATTCGCGGAGAATCGGTTCGGCCTGGGCGAAGTCCTTACTCTCTAGCAACAAGTGGCCGGCGGATGCCAACTCGCGGACCAATCGGGCGCTGGCGTCGGGCCAATGCGTTCGTGCATCGGTCAGCAGTTCTTTTGCCAGCACGGCCGCCTGTTGGGTCTTCCCCGCCTGAAGATAGGCATCGAGCAAGGGAGTTCCAATCCATTGAAGCGTGGGATATTTCTTCACGGCGCCGTACCCTTCCTCGAGCAGCGGCAGCGCCTCCGCCAGGCGGCCGGCGTCCAGGTAATTCACACCCAGGTTCGCGGCGGTCGCAAGCGTGTGCGGGTGGCCGCGCCCCAGCTTGGTCTCATGGCGCTTCAATGTCTCCTCAAACAGAGGAATGGACTTGTCGAGCTGCCGGAGCCTCCAATAGGTCACGGCGAGATCGGCCATGCTGTGTAGCGTTTTGGGATGGTCCGGGCCGAGCTTCGCCTTCCGGAGCTTGAGCGTCTGCTCTTGAAGGGGCAGCGCCAAGTCCAGCTTTCCGGCAGCCGCATACCCCGAGGCAAGGCTGGCCATGCTATCAAGCGTGCGGGGATGCTCCGGGCCGAGCCTCCTTTGGAACCCCTGGAATGCCTGCTCTTTAAGCGGCAGCGCCAGGTCCAGCTTCCCGTCAGCCTGATATGCAGCCGCGAGATAACCCATGCTAATGAGCGTGTCAGGATGGTCGGGGCCGAATATCGCCTTCGAAAGGTGTAATGCCTCTTCGTAGAGCGGCATGGCCGAGTCCAACCGTCCGGAAGCCTGATACGCAGTCGCGAGGTTGTCCATGCTAACGATCGTGGAAGGATGATCGGGGCCGAGTTTCGATTTCCTGAGCTTTAGCGTCTGTTCATAAAGCGGCACTGCCAAATCCAGTTTCCCGGCATCCTGATACGCACCCGCGAGGTTATTCATGGCGGCGAGCGTGGTGGGGTTTTCGGGGCCGAGCCTGGCCTTCATGAGTGCCAGCGTCCTCTCAGACAGCGGCAGCGCGAGGTCCAGTCGCCCTGCATCATGATATTCCACGGCGAGATTCTCCATGCTGATGAGCGTAGCGGGGTGCTCGGCGCCCAGATTCTTTTTCTGGAGCTCCAACGTCTGCTCGTGGAGTTTCAGCGCCAGCTCCAGCTTTCCGGCAAGCCCATAGGCGCGGGCGAGTTCGTTCATGTTGGTGAGCGTATCGGGGTGTTCGGGCCCAAGCCGTTGCCGGCAGATCGCCACCACGCGTTGGAGGAAGCCGATCGCCTTCTCGTACTCTCCCACACCCATGTACGTGGAGCCAACCGTTCGCAGAATCTGCGCCTGGAGCAGTGGTTGGTTTGGGAAGCTTGCGTCGATCCTTTCCGGGGATAATTCCGTGGCGGCACGATCGAGCAGTTCGCGAATGGTTGGATTCTCCGTCGCGCGCTCCGCGCGTCCGTCGGTCCGCAACAGTGCGTCGGCCTGAGTTCGGGGATCGGCCTGACCCAAAAGCTTGTTCTGTAGGAAGTGCCGCACCTCCTGGGCGATCTGCTTTTCCTCATCAGCCTTTTTCTTCTGAGCCTCGACCTGCAGCAGGCGTTCGCCGGCCAGCTTTTCGCCCGCCTCGGCCCGTGACTGTTGTCGCTCGGCGAAAGCGCGCTTGGCGTCGGCCTCGGCCTTTGCTGAGCGCGCGGCGCTCTGAGCGCGCGTTGCGCGAACCGCCTGCCAGGTGCTCACCAAGGTGCCGCCCAGCAGCAGCAGCACGATCGCCGCCGCCGCGGCCATCGGCCCCTTGTTGCGCTGGGCGAACTTTCGCAGCCTGTAGCGGGCGCTGGGCGCTGCCGCCATGACGGGCTCGAATTTGAGATGCCGCTCAATGTCCTGGGCGAAGGCGCTGGCCGACTCGTAACGGCGCACGCGGTCTTTCTCGATCGCTTTGAGGATGATCCAGTCGAGGTCGCCATGCAGATGCCGGCTCAGGGCTTGCGGGCTCAGTTGGCGCTGGGCGGCGACAGTTAGCTTGGTCGCCTCGGCCAGCGCGCTTAGTCTTGTCGAGGGCTTTTGCGGCTGCTGCTCGCGGATGATCCGCCGCATCTCGTCGAACCCCGCGCTGCGCAGCGTGTGGGCGTCGAATGGGGGCGAGCCGGTCAACAGTTCGTAGAGCAGCACGCCCAGCGAATAGACATCGCTTCGCGTATCCACGTCCAGCCCGCTCATCACCGCCTGCTCGGGGCTCATGTAGGCGGGAGTGCCGATCATCTGGCCATAGTTGGTGAACAACGTCTTCTCGGTCAGCTTCTGCTCGGTAGCCTTGGCGATTCCAAAGTCGATGACCTTCACAATCGGCTTGCCATCATGCAAAGTGACCATGATGTTGGAAGGCTTGAGATCACGATGGATCACGCCTTTCTGATGGGCATGCTGCACGGCGCGGCAGACATCCATGAACAGGTTCAGCCGCTGGCGCATGTCGAGGTTGACCTGATCGCAATAATCGGTGATGGGGATGCCCTTGACGAGCTCCATCACGAAGTAGGGCCGTCCGGTATCGGTGGCGCCGGCGTCGAATACGCGGGCGATGTTGGGATGGTCCATCATCGCCAGCGCCTGCCGCTCGGCCTCGAAGCGGGCGATGACGGCCCTAGTGTCCATGCCGGCCTTGATGATCTTCAACGCCACCCGCCGCTTGACCGGCGTCTCCTGCTCGGCCATGTAGACCACGCCAAAGCCCCCCTCCCCGATCTGCTGGAGCAACTTATAGCGCCCGATGGAAGTGCCGGTCTTCTCGGCGCTTGAATGATCCGGCGCCGCCGGGCGCGGGCTTGGGCCATCGATCGCACCCGAATCGATCGGCCGCGGCCCGCCCTCCATCATTTGGGCATCCGGCGCGTCCATCGGCGAGTCCACCGTCGCCATGAAGGCTCCGGCGGCATCGTGCGCGTTGAGCAACGCCTCTACGCGGCTGCGCAATCGCCGATCCTCTCCGCATGCCGCGGCCACGAATGCCGCACGCTTGTCAATATCCGGCTGAAGAATGGCCTGTGCGAATATCGCTTCGATCTGTTGAGCGGTCGTGTCCATGTGTGCCTCTCGGTTGAACCTGCGACATTCAATGCGACGTGCGGCGACGGCGCGCCTCATCGGGTTAAGTATTTGGATGATTCGGCCCGGACACCCTCCTTGATGCGTCCTTTGGTGACGGATATGCTGGCCCGCCATGATCTCACACTCCGCTCTTGTTTTGTGCTTTGCATTGATGGCCGCACCCACCTGCTTGGCGCAAACGAACAAACCCGAAACTCCCGCGCCTCCCATCCTCCGTGTTCAGGCGACGCAGCCCGCGAGCCCGCCGCAGCGTCGCGGGGGGCCTGGGAACGGGCCGATCGCGCTTGGGCCCGACGATAAGCAACTCTTCCCGGATCCCGCGGGCGATATCAATCGCAAGCGCGATGGGATTCCGCACGGGAAGCTCGAAATGATCGAGTATGATTCGAAGACCGTCGGCACGAAACGCAAGATGCAGGTCTACACGCCGCCGGGCTATTCCAAGGACAAAAAGTACCCGGTTCTTTACCTGCTGCATGGCATCGGCGGCGACGAAACCGAATGGGAGCGATTCGCCACGCCTGACGTGCTCGAGGACAATCTCCTGGCCGACGGCAAGGCGGCGCCGATGATCATCGTCATGCCCAATGGCCGCGCGGAAGTGGACGATCATCCCAAGGGGGACATCATGCGCCACGCGGCGGCCTTCGCGAAATTTGAAGACGACCTGCTGAAGGACGTAATCCCAACGATCGAGTCGCGGTATTCGGTGAAAAGTGATCGCGAACACCGCGCGCTGGCCGGGCTATCCATGGGGGGCGGGCAATCGCTGAACTTTGGTCTGGCCCACACCGATACCTTCGCCTGGGTCGGCGGATTCTCGTCGGCGCCGAACACCAAGCCGCCCGGGCAACTCCTTCCCCACCCGGACCAGGCCAAGAAGCTCCGATTGCTATGGCTCTCCTGCGGCAACAAGGACGGCCTGATCGGCATCAGCCAGCGCGTGCATGTCTATCTAAAGGAACACGACGTTCCACACATTTGGAACGTCGATTCCCATGCCCACGATCCGACTGAGTGGAGGAACAACCTCTACTACTTCATGCAGCGGGTTTTCCGCTGACGCGGAGGATGCAGGCATTGGCGAAGATTTCAGCCGCACTGCGATGGGGTGTTTGTGAGGTTGAATTAGCGTTAACTTGTGGAGGACTTTCCATGAAAACCCGGCTTTTTTCTGTTGCTCTGCTGCTTCTGCTGACGGGCGGACCGACCTGGGCGCAAACAACCCAGCCGGTGGAGGATTTCAAGCCATCGGCCCTGAACCAGGGAGGCAGGCAGTATCCGCAGGTTAATTCCGAAGGCCGGGCGCGGTTTCGAATCGCGGCGCCACAGGCAAAAACCGTGCGCTCCAGCTTCAGCGGACCCACACAGGCGGTAAAGGGCGAGGACGGGGCCTGGATCATCACCACGCGCCCATTGGACGAAGGCTTCCATTACTACAGCATCAACATTGATGGCGCCGACGTTCCTGATCCGGGCACGCTGTTTTTCTATGGCGCGGGCCGCTGGGGCAGCGCGATCGAAGTCCCCGCGAAGGATCGCGATTTCTATCAACTCAAGGACGTGCCTCATGGCCAGTTGCGGCAGGACTTGTATTTCTCCAAGAGCACCAACGCCATGCGGCGCTGCTTTGTCTACACGCCGCCGGACTATGACAAAGACCCATCGCGGCGTTATCCGGTTCTCTATCTGCAACACGGGGCCGGGGAAGATGAAACCGGCTGGGGAAATCAGGGCCACGCGGGTTTGATCATGGACAACCTGCTGGCCCAGGGCAAGTGCAAGCCGTACATCATCGTGATGGACAACGGCGGCGGGATTGGCGGAGGCCCGCGGCGCGGCCGTCCGCCCGGCCGGCCACAGCCGGCCGCCGCCACCGCTCCGGCCGCGGGCCGGCGACCGGCCAACCCCGGGAGACCGGGCGGCTTTGCGTTCAACTTCGGCGGGTTCGAGCATATTCTCATTGACGAGCTGATCCCCCATATCGATTCCGCCTATCGAACCATTGCGGATCAGCCGCACCGGGCGATGGCCGGCCTGTCCATGGGCGGCATGCAGACCCGGATGATCGGCCTGGCGCACCTCGATACGTTCTCACAACTGGGGATCTTCAGCGGCGGCAGCATCGCGCCGTCAGATGTTTCCGACATGCCCGCTTTCAAGCAGAAGGTGAAACTGGTGTTCGTCAGTTACGGCAGCCGCGAAGTGGACCCCGCCAACCGCCGGCGCGGCGGACCGTTCGGCGGCGACCCCAAGGCCAGCACCGACGCGCTGAAACAAGCCGGCATCAACACCCATTACTACATATCCCCACAGACCGCGCACGAATGGCAGTCCTGGCGGCGAAGTCTGCACGAATTTGCGCCGCTGTTGTTCCAGGAATAGCGACGGCGGCGTTCGGAATCGGCGCGGCAACTCAACCGGGAGCAATGGCGTGTCCAGTGCAGACAATTCCTTGCCACCCAGCGGGCCATGAAAGCGCACCCATCGCGAAGATTCATGACAATTGCAAGTGGCACCAAGACCAAGAAACTATTGCGATGGGGCTTCCCAATCGTGATTGTGGGACTTTTTTGGTTCTTCCGGCTTTTGCGTAGGTAGTGCTTGAAAAAAAATGGACATGGCCGTCTCCTCTGGAGTTACCAATCTTCAGAAAGGAGACAAACTCATGTCCACAAGCCTGTTGTATCACGGATGGGGTATTCGCGGCTACC
>DASRLH010000210.1:0-22441 GCA_035648595.1 Tepidisphaeraceae bacterium | reverse complement strand
GGTAGCCGCGAATACCCCATCCGTGATACAACAGGCTTGTGGACATGAGTTTGTCTCCTTTCTGAAGATTGGTAACTCCAGAGGAGACGGCCATGTCCATTTTTTTTCAAGCACTACCTACGCAAAAGCCGGAAGAACCAGAAAGAATACGTTGATGGCCTTGCCGTGGCGTCGCACGCAGAATCGTTGTACGCCGCCGCCGCCGCCCGGTACTGGATCGTAAAGGTTTGCCGGAACGGGGTCGGTTGAATCTGGCCAGGCATTCAGCCAGACGCCGTCGGCAATTAATGGAATAACCGAGCCGCGGGCAGCCGTTGGCGTTTGATAGTCCGATGCAAGCAACGCCGGTGAAGGTGACGTTCTGGCCGAGTAACACCAACCGTTTATCGTGTAGCTGCACGGGTAGGGCAAAATCCATGGCCCCCACGGCGCGAACGCCTTCCCCACCCCGTTAGTGACCGCATTATCCTTTGCCTCGGGACAAAGGAACATCCGCGGGTCATTGAACGCTTGCGTGGATAAGGCGAGCGACGGCCAGACCGAATCTGGCGTAAGGCCTAGGTCGATCGGATTGTTATGATATCCCGCTTCGTAGAGGAAAATTGCGATTCCAATTTGTTTGAGTTGGGCAACGCAGACGACCGCGTTGGCCTGCCGGCGCGCGGCGGAAAGCGCGGGCAAAAGAATTCCAATCAATACCGCGATGATCCCGATGACAACAAGCAGCTCGACGAGCGTGAAGGCATCTCGCTCTGGGCGTTTCGTGCGTGAGAGCGCACCTCGGTCCGGAGCGGTGAACGGCATTGAATCAGTGATTAAACAAGATTCCATTGCATCGCTTCATTACGGTCGCTGGCATTTACTTTCCGGTGGCTGGCGCCGCGAGGGCATACCCCTCAGCGCTGCCAATCAATTTTTGGTGGCCCATACTATAATCTTTTCCCTCGGCGAGATCTCGGCCGCCGAACGCCGCCCAGATCGTATATTCGTAGTGTACGCCGGGTTTGAATTTGTTCTTGACACTTCCCGCGCCCGGCGCGTCTTGCCACGTCGTGACCTTTCCAAGCCACCCGATTTCATAGTCTGAACCGTCGTCGCCATGGCGCAGGAGCTTATAAGCCTCCGCAGAGGGATATTCCGGCCATTTTACCACGACCCAATGGTCATGTGTCCCTTTGCTAGCTATAGGCACCTGCGGCCCGAGGCGTTGCTCTTGGGTCGGTTGCGGCGGAGACGCTATGGCCTGTGGCCTTGTCGTGGGCAGGTGCGGGTAGCGACCGTGCTCTGTCACAATGCCCGCCGCCGCCAATGATGCCGACAATCCCACGAATGCGTAAATTTTCAATTTCCGGCGAGCCCCGAAGGCTTGCCGCTGCGATGTGCGAAGCGACATCTGATTCTGCTCCATTTCTTCGATACCCGTCCGCACTGCGCGGGCGAGGTCGCTAGCGCGCTGGTACCTGCGTGCGGGATCTTTTTCGAGGCACCTGTGGATGACGCGTTGCAAATCGCCGCTAATTACTGGATTTATCTGGCCCAATGGCCTTGGTGGCTCATCGCAGGCGATGCGTATCGACTGTAGCATCGTGCTCCCCTCAAAATCGTGCGGAAGCCTGTCACTCACTAGCTCATAGGCAATCACCCCGAGCGAGTAAACGTCGGATCGCGCATCGGTATCGCATGATTTCCCCCCGGCCTGCTCGGGTGCCATATAGCAGAGCGCCCCTAATATTTGACCGGGGCTTGTATGCATAGTGGGAGCCCCCGCGTGTGGCCCTGTCACGCGCGCGATGCCAAAGTCGAGAATCTTCGGTTCCCCGGTTTCGTCCACCAAAATGTTGGTCGGCTTCAAATCGCGATGGATCACGCCTTTCGCGTGCGCATACTCAACCGCGTCGCATATCCGCGCTAAAAGCTCCAATCGCTCGGCCAGACCTAGTTTTTTCGTCCGGGCATATTCGCTAAGGGTTTGTCCGTGAATGAATTCCATCGCGAAAAAGGGCTGCTGGCCTTGCGCCGTTAGGGGCGCTCCAGCCTCGTAAATACGCACAATCCCTGGATGTTGCATTTGGCCAAGGATGTTAGCTTCCTCCTCGAAACGACGAAGGGCTTCGTTAGAGGCGAACCCGGGCTTGATTAACTTGAGTGCCACAATGCGGCGCGGCCGTTCTTGCTCGGCCCGCCAGACCGTCCCCATCCCGCCCTCGCCGATACGTTCCAGTATCCGGTATTTCGGAATATCCGGCGGGGTTGAGAAATTGTCAGACGTTATATTTCGGTCATAATTTCTCGACTCGGCGTCTAGGGGCGTAGTATTCCGCCCGGTCGCGCGCGGAGCCTGCCAAGCATCGGTTGGAAGCCGCGACGCGCCTTCGAACATTGCGCTTGCTTGGGCTTCGCTTGCAAGTAAACGCTCAATCTTTTCTAACATTTCTGGATCGCCGGCACAGGCGTCGCATAGAAACGCGTGCCGTTCGGCCATTGGTAATTCCAGTGCATCAGCGAGCAAATCGAGCGTTCTTATCCATACGGCATCATTCATTGGGGGCCCCCCAGTTGACGGCCCGGATTGCGGGACAGTTGCGAGTCGGGTTGCAGAGGCTTATCCCCCTCGGGTTTGATCCGGTCGTAGAGCCAGAGCTTCGCCGCTGCTAGATCGCGCCGAACTGTCCGCTCGGAGATGTCTAAGATTTTGGCAATTTCGCGTTCCGATTCGTTGTCGACGAAACGAAGCCTCGCGATCTCAGCATGGCGCGGCGCAAGCAATTCTAGCTCTCGAAGCGGTTCGTCAAGCGTTTCGAGGTCAGCTTGGCGCGAAGGCGCCTCCACGTCACACGCGTCAATCGTTTGCTTCAGCGCGCCCCCACCACGGCGTTCGGTAGCGCGCCCGCGCGCGTGATCGATGAGGATTTGACGCATCGCCTGCGCGGCGGCGCGGTAGAAGTGGCCTTCGTCCTGCATGGGAGCGGATCGGCCAAGCAACTTGATGTAGGCCTCGTGCACGAGCGCTGTTGTTTGCAGCGTATGGTCTCGTCGTTCGCGCGACATATGCTTTTTCGCTAGCGAACGTAATTCGTTATACACGGCCTCAAGCCGGTCAATCCCCGCCCGATCACCGGTTTCCACTGCGCGAAGGATTTCCGAAATGGATTCCATTTTGACGGTACCGGCATGTGAAGGGCATCCGCCCGAGCGTAAGCGCCAATTCTAACCTGCGAGCATGAAGGAAACAAAGCGAATTCCCACCACCAATCTAGTCAGGCATCCAGAAAAGCCGCTCTGGCGAACGCGGATTGGGGAGCATGAAGGGTAATGCCGATAATGCCGCCCTTTAACAATTCGGCCCTAAAGGCCGGCTCAGGCGCGATTCCGGCATTAGTAACACCGTTTGATGGAGTTCTGCCGTCACATCTCAAGATTTGGAACTCCGCCAGCCCGCCGCCTGCGTAGCGAATTGGCCGAGGCTTAACCAGCACCCCTTCCTACCCCACATCCACCGCCGCCCCATCATGCCGGGCGGATTCGTACAGCGCGTTGATAATCGCCACTGATTTTCGTCCTTCCTCGCCGCTGGTCTCGGCGTCCTTGCCTTCATCCCAGGCGGCGAGGATGGCGGTAATGTTGCGGGCGTGGAGGTCCAGGCCGATGTCTGCCGCGGCGCCGGCGCCGCGGGATTGGCCGGCGGCGGAGGCGTTGATGCGGTCTTGCAGTTCCTTGTCGGCGGGGCGTTCGTCGCGGAACTTGTAGACCTTGAGGCCGGCCTCGGAGACGGCGGTGCCGTTCTCTCCGCCGATCTCGATGCGCACCGGCGAGCCGGGGTACATGGCGGTGGTACCCATGATGCTGCCGAACGCTCCGCTCTGGAACCGCAGGCTCGCCGACATCGTGTCTTCCACCTCGATTTTCGCATGAATGCGGCTGGCCGCGTACGCGCTCACGCGCGCCACCGGGCCGGCGATCCATTGCAGCAGGTCGATGGCATGCACGGATTGGTTCATGATGGCGCCGCCGCCGTCGAAGGCCCAGGTGCCGCGCCAGCCGCCGGCCAGGTAGTAATCATCGGGCCGATACCAGGGCGTGAAGCAGGCGGCATATGCCACCCGGCCAAAGCGGTTTTCCTCCGATGCCTGCCGCAGGGCGCGGTTGGCTTCCTGCCAGCGGTTTTGTGAGATGTAGGCGAGTTTGACGTTGTGCTTTTTGGCCGAGTCGATCATGCGGTCGATTCGATCGATGCGGATTTCCAGCGGCTTTTCCACGATCACGTTGACGTTGTGCTCGAACGCGATGAGCGCGGATTGCATGTGCACGCCGGACGGCGTGGCCAGGTTGATGCAGTCCAGCTCATGCTTGGCGTGCATCTCGGTCTGGTCTTTGTAGATCGGGATGCCGGTGACGCCATGGCGTTCCAGGGCCGCCTTGGCCTTCTCGGGGTTGAGGTCGCAGACCGCGACCAGTTTGGTATTTTCCAGTTGAGAGAGCACCTTGACGTGGGTATGTCCCACGGTGCTGGTGCCGATGACCGCGCAACGCCATAGCTTCGCCATTTCCGAAATCTCCAATTCAGACAGAGTTAACCACGAAGGCACGAAGACACGAAGTGAATCAACACTAATCCAGGGGACGCCAACGCAACCGCCCTTGCGAGTTTTCATCGCGGAAGAAGGCCGCGAATGAGCACGGATTGATAGGAATAATTGTTTTCATTCGTATGTTTTCATTAGAACTTCCATCGTCTTTGCATAGCGGTTATTTAACAATGAGCTTCTTCGTGTCTTCGTGCCTTTGTGGTTAATCCTCTTTTCCGAGTTTCGTGTTTAATCTCTTTTCCGTATTTCGCAGGTAAACCTTAAAATCCTTTTTCCGCGATGGCCACGGCCTTTAGCATGACCTTGGCTTTGTTCATGGTTTCCTCGTATTCGCTGGCCGGCACGGAGTCGGCGACGACGCCGGCGCCGGCTTGTAAGTCGAAGGCGCCGTTTTTCCAGACGATGGTGCGCAGGGCGATGCAGGTATCCATGTCGCCGGCGAAGTCCATGTAACCCACGGCCCCGCCATACGGGCCCCGGCGGGTAGGCTCGAGCTCGTCGATGATCTGCATGGCGCGAATTTTTGGCGCGCCGCTGACGGTGCCGACGGGGAGGCTGACGCGGAGGGCGTCGAAAGAGGTCATGCCGTCGGCGAGCGTGCCGGTGACGTTGGTGGTGATGTGCATGACGTGGCTGTAGCGCTCGACGGTCATGATGTCGTCCACCTTCACGCTGCCGATCCGGCTGACGCGGCCAATGTCGTTGCGATGCAGGTCTACCAGCATGATGTGCTCGGCCCGCTCCTTGGGGTCGGCCAGAAGCTCGGCCTCCAGAAGCCGATCTTCCTCGGGCGTGCTGCCGCGCCGGCGCGTGCCGGCCAGCGGGCGGCTGGTCGCTTTCCCATCCACCACCCGGCACAAAATCTCCGGGCTTGAGCCGATCAGCGTGCATCCCGGGCTTTTCAGATAAAACATGAACGGCGACGGATTGATAATCCGCAACGCCCGGTAAACGTCAAACGGATCCGCGCTGCTTTTCACGCGCAGGCGCTGGCTGGGCACGAATTGGAAGATGTCGCCGGCCTTGATGTATTCCTGCCCCCGGCGCACCGCGGCCTCGAATTGCGCTTGCGTGAAATTGCTCGCCACATCCAGCGAAGCCGGCACATCGGCGTCAATCTCCCCCAATCCTGAGCCCGGCGGCTGCCCGAGGCGCTGCACGATTTCATCGATCCGCCGGCCCGCGTCGCGGTACGCCGCCTCGTGGTTGGCGTGGGCGGTGAGGTCGGCATTCGCCACCACCTTGATCGTCTTATCCACATGATCGAAAACCACCAGCTCGTTATAAAGCCCGAACAGCAAATCCGGCAGCTTGCGATCATCCATCGGCGGATGGGGAAGTTGCTCGCCTTCGTAATAGCGAATGGTGTCGTAGCCCGCGTAGCCCACCAAGCCGCCGGTGAAGGCGGGGAGATGGGGATTCTTGGCATATCGGCGGGGGGGCAGAAGATGCCGCAGATCCGCCAGCGGGTCGGTCGTTTTGAATTGCCGCACCGGCTCGGAGATTTTCGTCCCGCCCGGCGAGATTTGCGCGTTCCCCTCGCTCACCTGATATACCAGCGACGGCGCGGTGGCGATAAAGCTGTATCGCGCGATCTTCTCTCCGCCGACCACGCTCTCAAGCAAAAAGGCGTGCGCATCGCGCCCCAAAACTTCAAACGCGCTCACCGGCGTCAGGCGGTCGCCGAGCAATTGCCGATAGACCGGAACGATGTCCGCATCGCGCGCGAAAGTGGAAAACGCCTGCAAATCCGGGAAATACCGCCGCATGCCGGCGATTGTAATGGGAATCACGATGAGATTCACCTGAGCAGCGCGACGGGCATCCGCCGGTTTCGCGGAAGTAGAATCCACACGAAAAGCAGCCAGGTGATAATCACCGGCGATTGCGGGTTCTCTTGAAGCTCACCTCCGCCGACTACCGCGAAGACCAACCATGCGGCGATGGCGAGCATGATCTGAACAGCGCTGGCGCGCCACGTTAACGGCCCCTTGCCAAGCCACCAAACCCAGAGCACGGCTTGCGCCTGCCAGAGCACATCTGGATTTCCGAATGTGTATCCCGCCTGCGACAGCCTCGCCAGTAGCGCGTAGTGGAAGGGCACGCCGGGATGAACGGGGGCCGCGTGGGCCAAAATCGCGAACAGCTTGATGGGCAGGGATTCATGCCAGCCGGGCACCGCAACGAGCAGATACGGCAATATGCATGGAAGCAATGCGAATGCGGCCAGCGAGAGGATCGCCCATCGCGGCCATCGCATAAACCAAGGCGCCCGCCCGCCGGCCAGATCGCGGTTCCAGCGATACAACAAGATTTCAATCAGTTTTTCTTCAACGGCGTCAAGGTAACCTGGCCCAGATCCATAACCGTGTCGGCATGGGTGCCCGGCGCGCTCATCCGAAGGGTTTGCGGGCCGGCCACCAGGCGGATCTGGCCCAGGCGCTGGGTGCGGTAGGAGGCCCATCCGCCAGTGTCGGCGGAACTGCCCGGCAGGCGGTTGGCGCCGACCGACAGCACATACCCGGCGTTGGCGTGATTGGCGTCGCAGGCGTAATTGAGATCGACGGCGTAGTCGCCACCGGGGGCATCGAACTCCCAATCGATCCACTTCGTGGGATTGTCCCACTGCTCGATGTGATCGCCCCGCGTATCCTGAATGAAGCGGGCACCGTTGTGAGCTTGTGCATAGACGGCCATCAGCGCGATCTTGCCGTTGACATCGGAGTGCGGCGACGGAGGGGCGATCGGGCCCGCGGGCGCCGAGGCGTGATAGAGCGAGTCCGCCGAGATCGCCACCGCACGCTTGCCGCGCGGCGGTATCCAGCCCAAACCCATCGCCGATGCGCCGGCGTACTGCGCGAACTCGATCTTGATCTCCTGGTAGTTTCCCGTCAGGCGGACCGTTTGGTCATCCCGGGCGGCGCCGCTTTGCCATTTGTCGATGACCAGCCTGCCGTCGATCCAGACGCGCACGGCATCGTCGTGAACCGCGACCAATTGGTACTGCCCGGCAATCCCGCCGCGTATCCAGCCGGTCCAGCGTGCCGAGAAATTCTCGCCCGGCACGCCGTCGGCGGGCGGCTGGCCGTTCCAATTGAACTCGACCTTGGGATCGACCCGCGTCAGCACCTTCAGGTCAAACTCCTGCCCGCGGTAATATTCGCCGAGCAGACCATGTTTGAGGCCCACCATGCGCAATTCCGCGACGCGCTTGTTGGCGGCGAGGCGCTCAAGCCCCTGCAATTGGGACGTGGCCGCATCGTACCAGAACAGGGCGCGCTGCTGCGTTCCTTCCCGGACCGGGCCGGGGGGGCCGGTCTTCGCGAGGGCAGCCCATGCGTTGGCGACGGCCATTTGCTCGTTGGCGGTGGCCGGCTCGGCCAAGTCGCGGGCGGCGGCTGATTTGCTCGCGGCATCCGATCCCTTCGCCAGCATCGGCAACCCGCGATCGGGCTGATTCAAAACGAACGCAAAGAACCGGCCGGCCTCCAGGTTGGCCGCCGGATCGTCGGGCATGGTTTTCAGTGTGTCGAACGCGGCTTTATGGCGGTCAAACTCGCCGGCGATCGCCCCAATCGCCGCCACACGCGCGTGCACCCGATTCATGAAGTTGAGGTCATAGGTTCGCCGCGCCGCCTGCTCGGCGTCGGGGGCGTCTTTGGCGGCCAGCGCGTAATCGCCGGCCGATATTTCGCGTTCGCACATCGCCATGCCAAGATGGGTGGCGGCACGAAGCTCAGGCGCGGGCGGACGGGTGGGCGGCGCCGCGACCGCCGCATGCATCGCCGACAGCAAGGCATCGCGCTCCATCTGCCGCGCCGCCGCAGGCGCGATCTTGAAACTGTCCCGCAGTCCCCGCGCCGCCTCCACGGCGGAGGCGGGATCGCCCCCGCGCGCCGCCGCGTCCCTCGCCTCGCGCAGCAAGACATACAGCGCCGCCGGGTCCTGGTTGCTCTGCCGAGCCTCGCCTAAAAGCGCTCGCGCCAACGTGATTTCACCCGCCGCGCCGTGTTCCGCGTATTCGGTGCTGAACGTCTCCTTCACCAGCTTTTCGGCGCCCGCCAGCGCGCTGGCGACCGGGATCGGATTGCGATTGCGCAAAGGCGGCCCAGCCGGCTGGGCCGGGAGAGCTGGATCCGTCGGCAAATGCAAAGCCGGATCCGGCGGCTGGGGAACGGGCTCGGGCGCGGACTGCGCCGGCGGCTGCTCCGGCGGCGCCTGATCCCGGGGCGGCAGCCGCGGCGCGGCGGGCGCCGCCGGCTCGCTGGGCGCGGGCCGCCTCACCGGCGCATCGGGCGGAGCCTTCCAATCATCATCAAAAATGTTCGATCCGCCCGACGATGTGTGATTCGCCGCCCCGGGCGCAAATTGCGGAATGATGATCCCCGCCAGCAGGGCGAATGTCGCCGGCCCGATCACATGGCAACTACTTGCGATTATTGCCGCGTCCCCCATGCCCTTTGCAATCGCCCGGGCGCGGCGGCTTGTGGCTTTCAAATGCTTCATATCTTTCCCCAGAATCGTCCACCGGGATTATCGTAACAATGCTTTCCATGCCGCGACCGCGCGCAATGTCGTTCGCCGTTACTATAAATATTTTACCTCAGGCGCACAAATCGGCGAATTTCCGAGGCCCTGTCTAAAACCGACAATTGCGGACCGAAGAAAAATGCAAGTGATTACGCAACGGCGTATCCATCTCACGGATGACGCGGCCCAACGCCATCCAACTCAAATGGGACGAACCCACCGAGGTCTTTGGCGGACTCGGCGGTCAGATAAAAGTCATTGTGTTCGGGGTCCTTGAAGCGCGGATCGGCAATCTTTGAATGCACGTCCATCCCGGCGGCGCGCCATTGCGGCCAGGTGTATTTGGCGAAGCGGATTTCTCCGCCGCCGGTTTTCCAATAGGTGTTGTGATCGAAGGCGACGTTGAGTTTGTCCCAGTTGCCGGTGAGCAATACGCCGGTGCTGTAGTAGACGATGTTGTTCTCGAAGGTAAAGCTGCGGTGGTCTTCGAGACGGGTACGCTGGATTTGGGCATCGCGGCCCAGGGCGAAGATGTTATTGCGGACGATGTTGTCCTTGCCGTAGTGCTGGTGGAAGCCGCCGTGGGTGGTGCGACAGACGAGATTATTCTCGGCGAGAATATCGGTGGTTCCCTCGTCGAAGTAGATGCCCCAGCCCCCGTACTTGATGGCGCCGATGTCGTGGAAGTGGTTGTGGAGGATGACGGTGCCTTTTTCGTTGCCAAGCGTGTAGATGCCGCCCATGTCGCTGAGAATGGGGGCGTCGCCTTTATGTTTGATGCCGATGTGGTGGATGTCGTTGAATTCGATGTGGTTGTTCTGGGAGAGGGAGTTGCCGTAGCCCCAGGTCCAGCCGACGGAAACGCCGGTGTACCAGAAACGGGCGATTTCATTGTGCATAACCGTGTTGTCGTGGGATTGGCCGATCCACGCGCCCACGGCACTGGGGAACAGACAGCCCCCGTCGGTGATCCGGCAATCACAGACTTCGTTGCCGAAAGCTTGATCCTCGGCATTTTCGCGGATTTGAGTTTCGCCGAGCTTCACCCCGCCGGCGGCCAAGTCGGTGATCGTGCAATGGAGGATGCGATTGTTCTGGCAACCTCGGCCCAGCTCGATTCCATAGCCGCCCACATGCGCGATGGTGCAATGGTCGAACGTGCATGAGCGCACACCCTGCCCCCACACCGCGCCCGGCACGCCGATGGCGGCCTGAGGGTAGCTGGTGAGCGTCGGCTCGGCTTTTTGGCCGGGCATCGGGCAATCATAATACCACTCGCTGTTTGAAAACGTGATGCCGCGAAAGTTGATGTTTGAGACCAAGCCTCCTCCGGAGGCGCTTCCTTCGAGGCGCAACACCTGCGGGAGGCGCGGCACAATGATTTGCGCCGCATTCGGATCGACGCCCGACGGGGCAATGAAATAAATCACGTGCTCGCGCGGGTCCAAATACCATTCGCCGGGCTCGCTGAGGGTTTCCTTCACGTTCTCGATGTAGTAACGATCCCCGGTTTCGGGCGCGAAGCCGGCGGGTTTGCTGGATTCCAGGCGGTTCTCCTTCTCATTGATGGCGGCAATGGGCAATCGCGATTCAACCCATCGGCTCATCACCACCGCTTCGCCATCGGGGGCGCTGGGCCACGCCTTCAGATCTCCTGTATTGAATTGGAATTGCGATTCTGGATGCCGCCACTGCGTGTTGTTTTTGGCCTTTGGCGTCTGGGCGACGGCTAAGGTTCCCGTCCTGGGCCAGCGGGCGCGAGGGGCACGTTGGCCGTTTACCCAAAGTTCTCGGAACAAGAACGCGCCGTTGGCCGGGGGGAGTTTTGCCATCCAGGCATCGTGGCCGTTGACGGTTGTCTTTTGCCAGCCCGTGATGCGTCGGCCGGCGCTGATGATCGGCGTCTCATCTTTGTAGGCCGTCCACGTCACCGGCGCGGCCACGGTCCCGGAATCCCGGGAATTCAACGCCAGCGGCTCGGAGAGAAAACAGACGCCGCCGCGCAGAAAAACGGTGGCCGGTTGCGTCACATCATGACCATGTGCCGCTCTCAACACGTCGCGCGCCTTTGCCGGCGTGGCAAGTGGGCCGTCGGTCCTGGCGTCGTTGGGCGCGGCGAATTCTCCCGACCAGCCGTCGTTGCCATCGGGCGCGACATAGATAGTCACATCCGCCCGGAGGGGTGTAGCAAGCACGCTGATCGCCACAAGGAAAAGGGATATCTGAAATCCGTGAATCGTGTGTGGAGGCATTGCTTGATCATACCAAGCCCTAACGAAATCACCGGTGACGCTTCCCCGGAAATTCGCGCACGGCCGCCGCGGGCAGGGATTCATTTCTCATCGGCGTCATCAGCGTCGGATTTGGCGGGGTCGGAGCGGCGCTGGGCTTTGGCTTTATCTTTATCTTCCGAAGTCTTTAGTTTCGGCGCCGCGAACGCCGATGGAGCGAGCTTTCGCATCATATCGAGCTGTGTCCGCACGTCGGCGGGGGCATTGGTGCGCTGCTCCTTGGTATCCACCGGCCCCTCGAATATTGTTTTGCCGGCGGCGTCCTTCACCGTTACCGTCTTGTGGCCTTCGCGGTCCATGGTGAGCGTGCAGGCCCGATCTCCGCTGATCAACGTCAGCGTACCGGCGACCGGACCCAGACCCTGCCACTGCAAACCCTGAGGAAGGGTTTTCTGCGCCCCTCCGGCGGGCGGATTCCAGCGCTGGATATATGGACGGTTGGGAACCGGCGAGAGCGGCGTGGCCCCACTGGGCGGCGAACCTAGCTGAGGGGGTGAGACAAAGTACGGATTCGCCCAATTCCCGAATGGATCGGTCCGCGTCCCTTCGTCCGGCAACGGCTCGATCTCATGCTCGACGAGCTTGGGATTGAGCGTGATTTCCTTGCCGTCGCGAATCACCGTCAGATCGATGGGCGTGCCCGGCTTATAGGTCCGCACCAGCACCGCCAACTGCTCGGCATTCACCAGCAATTGATCATCGAGCTTGCGAAGGACATCGTATTGCTTCAGGCCCGCTTCATCGGCGGGGCTTTTGGGGACAACCACATCAACCACCAGGCCCGTGCCCCTTGGCAATCCCAATTGCTTGCCGAGGACGACCGGCGCCTGCGACGCGCCCACGCCAAGCCACGCCCCCTTTTCCATTTTCATTTGCGCGCCGGGGCCGCCGGACGCCTGCTGGCGGGCGCGCTGCAATTGCCTCAGGGGCGCGTATGTGTTGTCCGGAGTCTGCTTCTCCTCGACGCGGTACAGGTGTCTCACATATCCAGAATCAGGCGCCGGCAGCACCTGGATTTGCACGGGGTCAGGCACGGCGGCGTCGGGCCGTTCGAACTCACCACCGCCGGCGTATGCCAACGCGGGCAGGCCGCCGGCGGCCAACAACAGTGTCCAGTTCAACAATCGCATGACAGACCTCCCTGAAAATGCGCGCCCCGAGAACCAGGCCCGGCGGCGCGGGTGTTAAGAAACGTCCGAGAAGCCCGAAACCAGAAATCCGAAATCCGAATGCAATGCGTCGTGCCTTCGTGTCTTCGTGGTGAAGAATTCTTCTCTTCGGATTTCGTGCTTCGGATTTCGGATTTTCATCTCCCGCTCGGGTTGTGGGCGCCGACTGCGCCGAATGATGAATGATCCGGCGTTAATACGTTTTCAACTGCACGTAAACCAGATGATCGCGCGGGACAACCTGCTCGGCCTTGAGCTGGCGGTTCTGGTCGAACCATCGCGTGCGCTGAAAATCCCGCCGATGCAGCACGCGCACCGGGGTGGAGTCGTCGGCCATGAAGGTGCCGTCGTCGAAGGTCTGCGAACGAACGTCCTGCTCGACGAGCATTGGCGCCTGTACGGTTGACGGGTCTGGAGTTGAATCCGTGGTTGCGACCGACGGCCGCGAACGCTCATCGGGCGCGATTCGGTGCAGCGCCGGCCCGGCCCAAAGCGCCGCCAGCGAGGCGGCCAACGCCGCCCCCGCGATGCTCAACGGCCAGCCGCGAAAACGCGACGAATGCTTGGGAGCCTTGTACGCAATCGGCGCCGGCTGCTCCTCCCGCAAAAATTGCCGAAAGCGCGCCTCGGCTCGGCCCGTCTGTCCATCAAGGGCGGCTGACAAATACTCGCGCACCATCTGTTCTTGTGGCTCTTGTGGGTCGAAATTATCGGGATTGAATTCCGCCATGAGACACCCTCATTTCCCCGCCGGCAGCGACGCGCCGCCGAGTTGTTGCTTGAGTTGCTGGCGCGCCCGGCTCAGCCGCATGTCAACGGCGGCGGGGGACAGGCCCAGCGCCTCGCCAATTTCCTTGCTGGATCGGCCATCGTAATACCGCAACATCACGGTAGACCGCGTCAGTTCATCCAGCGATTCCAACGCCTCGGCGACCAATGCGCGCTGCTCGCGGCGATCCAGTTCGTCCAGCGGACTGGGGCTCAGACGTTCATCCGCCGACGTCAGGTCGTCGAAGCCGGTCGAATCCACCGACAGCTTCATGTGCCTGCCCCGGCGGCATTGGTCGATCGCTAAATTTCGGGCGATGCCGCACAGCCAGGTGGCGAAGCGCGCCGGGTCTTTCAATTCGTCCAGCCGCTGCCAGGCGCGCAAAAACGCCTCCTGCACGACATCCCCGGCGGCGTCCGCGTTATTCAACACGGAAAACGCCACCGACAACGCCATCCGCTCGTATCGCCCGATCAGCTCGGCAAACGCATCGGCGTCGCGTTTTTTGGCGCGCAGCACCAGCGATTGAATTTGGCGGCTGGTTTGTTGCGTCAACGCGTCCATCGGCCTCCGCCGCCGCCCCGGTACCGCGGGGCTTCCTCAATGGTACGTTTCTGATCACCAGACGGATGAACCCATTGGCTTCTAACAGCGAAATGCGCATCGTCCATGTATCGCACGCCAGAGCCGGGCGAAAGCTGCTACAATTGATCGTTCCCAGTCGATCGCATTCAATGGTTACCGCCGAGCAAATCCTCCGCCTTTCCGGCCAAATCGCCGGGCAATTCGCGCCCGAGAAAATTGTGCTGTTCGGCTCGTATGCCTATGGCGATCCCACCGAGGATTCGGATGTCGATCTCCTCGTGGCCATGAACTCCAAATGCTCGGAACTCGACAAATCAATCGAGTTGCGCATGGCGGTGGATGTAACGTATCCACTGGATATGCTCGTACGACGCCCCAGGATATTGCGGCAGCGCGTGCGGTGGGGAGATTGCTTTCTAATCGAAATCCTTGAAAAAGGCCTGATACTCCATGAACGCGCTAACGAAAGAGTGGGTCAGCAAGGCAGAAGGAGACTTCGAAACCGCCTCACGCGAGAGGATCTCATGCGCGCGGTATAATTCAGCGGGCTGATGCCAACCATGATTAGCCGAGAGTGGTGACCTATGACTTTGACAGGAACCGTAAAGGATGGGGTGGTCGTTTTGGAAGATGGGGCCGTGCTGGCCGACGGAACGGCCGTGCGCGTTGAGCCGATAGAGCAACCGGACGCTCCCACAACGCTCGGTCAGCGGCTCAAGCGATTTGCGGGCAAGGCGAAAGGGCTCCCAAGTGACATGGCCGAGAATCACGATCATTATCTTCATGGAACGCCAAAAAAATGAAGACGTGGTTCGCCGACACTTACTATTACCTGGCGTTGCTCAATCAATCGGACGACACTCATGCTCAAGCGGACGCCATTTTACGATTATCACGTTTCCATGGGCGGCAAGCTCGTGGATTTTGCCGGCTGGGAGATGCCGATCCTCTATCGCGGCATCGTCGATGAACATGAGCAGACGCGCAACAGCGGCTCGATCTTCGACGTCTCCCACATGGGCCGGCTTCACTTCACCGGCAAGGACGCGGCGGCGTTTTTGTCGCGCGCGGTCACGCGCAACATCGCCGACCAGAAGGTCGGGCAGAGCCGATATAGCCTGGTCTGCAATGAAGCCGGCGGCGTGATGGACGATGTAATCGTCAGCCGGGACCAGAAACATTGGATCATGGTGTGCAACGCGAGCAACCGCGAGAAACTGGTCAATCATTTCGGCCAGGTCCGGCGCGACAGCGGCTTGGATTTGGACATGTCCGATCAAACCGAAGCCACCGCGATGGTGGCGCTGCAAGGACCAAAAGTGCTCGATCGGGTGAGCAGCGTGCTGCCGGTCGATGTGAAGGGGCTCAAGCGTTACAATTTCGAGAGCTCGTCGTTCATGCTGGTTAAGTTCACCGTGTTCCGCAGCGGCTACACGGGCGAGGATGGCGTCGAAATCATCATCCCCGCGAAGATGGCGGGCATGGCGATGAAGGCCATCGGCGGCTCGACCGACAAACCGGATGCCGTCATCAAGCCCGCCGGCCTTGGCGCCCGCGACACCCTGCGCCTTGAAGCGGGAATGCCCTTGTACGGCCACGAACTCACCGAAACCATCGACCCCCTTTCCGCGGGCCTGGGCTGGGCCGTAGACCTGGGCAAGGAATTCATCGGCGCGGCGGCTTTGCGAGAAATCGCCAAGACCGGCCCCAAGCGCAAGCTCGTCGGCCTGGAACTCGAGGGCCGCCGCATCGCCCGACAGGGCACGCCCGTTATGGCCGACGGCCAAATCGTCGGCGAAGTCACCAGCGGCACCTTCGGTCCCACCGTTCAAAAGAGCATCGCGATGGCCTATGTTGATGCGAATCACGCCGCCGAGGGGACGCAAGTTGCCGTTGATCTCAAAGGGGCGATGAACCCGGCGAAAGTGGTGAAGACGCCGTTTTATCGGCGGGCGAAATGACCGTATAATCACATCCAATGGAACCCCGGATCGTCGAGAAAATTCTCGCGAAGCTCGCCGATCTCATGGCTCAGGATCGCTTTGAAGAACTTGAGACCGACGCGCTCGAAATTAAGTCGGTGCCTTCCGATGGTCAGGCGTGGCGCGAGCAACATAAGACCGCCTGCGCCTTTCTCAACACCCGCGGCGGCATCATCATCCTGGGCATTAAGGAAGAAGGAAGCGGGGCGCAGCGCCGCTATCGCTTCACCGGCTGGCGTTCCGACGCGGAGGCCAAGGTTAAGGAGATTGCAAACCAGTTCACGGACGTCGCCGGCAGACGGCTTGACATCCCCCACGCGTTCCCTCCGCCTATTTTGTTCGATTTTCTGGACGGGAAGGTGGCGGCGGTCCTGGTGGATGAACTGTCGGCCGATCTGAAATACGCATTCTATCGCGAGCAGGCATACCGCCGCGTTCTCACTGGCGATCATCAGATCCCCCCCGCGGAAATCGAGAGGCAGGGGGAGTTTAGGGCCGAGTCCATACAGGCGCGGGAGCTACAGCCTGTCGCAGGCGTGGCCCTTGAGGGCATCGACCTGGACAAGCTCAATGACTACATCACGCAACTTAATCGGCCGGTGAAGATTGAGACGATCAAGCCGGACCTCGCCTCCGCGTTGCCGTTCCTTCAGCGCAAAAGCTTTCTGAATGACAGCGGCACGGCCACGACCCTCGGGGTACTGGTTTGCGGGAGCCATCCGGCGGATGTCCTGGGCTTTCGTTGCCAGGTGCATGGTTACGTGGATGTGCCCCAGGAGATCGCCCGCGACAAGCAGGACTTTGCAAATAACATCTTGCCATTGATGGAAAACAGTCTTGCGTATGTGCTGCGCAATATCCAGGTAGGCGTGTCAATTGAGCGTGGCGGAATGAGCCGGCCCCAATATCCCGAGGAACTGCTCCGCGAGACAGTGAATAATGCGCTGGCACATCGCGATTACTCAATCAATCGGCAAGTGATCATCAGCGTGGAACCGGGACGGCACATTTCGATACGCAACCCCGGAAGTTTTCGGTCGCATCTGCTCATCGAAAGCGCGCAAGGCCCGACACCCTTGCTGCGCATTGTTCCCGAAGCCAAGCCCCGCAATCCAAAACTCGCCGACGTGCTGCGCGTGTTTCGCAAATGGGAAGGGCGCGGAATTGGGATGGCCACCCTGGTCAACCTGGCCCTGCAAAACCAGATCGACCTGCCGTACTATCGCTTTCACACGGAGGAAGTGACGCTTTATTTGGTGACGGGCCGATTGCTCGACGACCGCTTGCAGCGGTTGTTCCAATCGTTTGACCGCTACCTGGGTGAACGACTCGGCGGCGGGCGTCTGACCGATCCACAGCAATTGGTGCTGGGCTATCTGATCAAATCGGAATGGGCGAACGAACGGGCTCGCCATACCGTTTTGCTGACTCCCGACAACAATCATTTCCACGAACTGATGGCTCTCGAAAGCAGCGGTTTAATCAGCCGCCATCCAGACAGCTCTGCGTCCTACCCCATTTTTGTTGCGGATCGTACGTTGATGCGCAAGGACTACGTCCCCGAGCTGCGCGCGATGTTCGGCCTCACCTTCGACGGATTGAATGAGCTTCACAAAGACATACTCAGCATCGTTTACCGATTCAACCATTTTTCCAACGCCCGCATCGTCAGCGCTAAACAGGCAAGCTTCATATTATGGCACGCGCGTGGCGGCATCGACGACATCAAGGCCTTTGATACGTTTTACCGCCAGGTGCGAAAGGCATTCAACCTTCTCGAAAGCGACCGGTTTGTGGAAAAATCGTTGTCGCCGCGGGGGTATTTGCTGAATCCGAGCGCGGGTGCCGGCACGCTTAGACTTCCAGGCGCCCAATAAATCGGTTGTGGTTGTCCGCGTCGCCTGCTCGAATGATCCTCTTCTGGAATCCCACCCGCTTTTGAAGTATACGTCTGCGTCCCAAGCGGCTTTTTGGGCAGCTTCTGAAGCAAAGGAGTTTATGTCCGTTCCCACGCAATCCCGTTTTCTTCCCTCCCACGAATGGCACGATCTGCAAGGCGATACCGTCACGATCGGCATTACGCAGTTTGCCGCCGATGAGTTGACGGATATTACCTACGTCGCGCTGCCGAAGGTGGGTACGAAAGTGCAGGCCAACCAGCGGTTCGGCGAAATCGAATCGGTCAAAACCAGCAGCGACTTGTACAGCGGCGTTTCGGGGACCGTCTTGGCGGTGAACGATGAGCTGACCACGAACCCTGGCCTGGTCAATTCCGATCCCCATAAGGGCGGGTGGATCGTCAAGATCAAGGCCGATAACCCGGCGGAAATGCAGAAATTGCTGTCCGCCGATGACTACCAGAAGAAAACCGGACACTGATCCGGGCGTATAATTATTCCCATTTGCGGGATGCTTTCGGAGCGCATGATCGCGTTCCCGAAGCAGTTGGCTTGCTCCGCAGTGATTTCGGGATCGGCCCGCGGCGATTATTGGAGGGCGGCGGTGAATCAAGGCATTCCAAATCCTCAAATTACCCAGCGAGCGATCCGTGAAGTCGTGGGAGTGATTCGCCAGTGGTATCTGACCATTTGCCACGACCTGTGCATTGAGCCGCCCAAAATACGGATTCGACAGGCGATGCACGAGCCGACGTATAATATCTGTCCCGATGGGTGCTACGAACATCGCGAGGACACCGTCACGCTTTATGTGGTCGGCGAAGACATCGCAGAGCAATATCTCTTAACGCTCGCCCACGAATTGCGTCATGCGCACCAGTTCCACAACGGGGTTGCTCCGACGGAGCGTGATGCGGAAGAATATGAACGTTATTTCGTGGGACGCTTCCGCCACGGGCCCGAAGCTGGTTCATATCGAGGCCCGATCGACGGCTTGATACGGGTCGTAAAATGCGCGCAATGCCACAATCGAATTGATCCTGCCCAGGGAGCGATTTGCAATCATTGCATGGCCCAGGTAAGTCGAACGCGGCGGGCGCCAGCGGCGGGTCATGATCGCGATAGAACCAACCGCAAACTTTGCGATGGATGCGGCAAACCGATTCGGCATTCCGAGGGAGCTCTGTGCGACGCGTGCCGTAAATCGTCCGCGAAGCTGCCAATGGCCGCGCGGCTCAAATCTGCGTATGAGCAACGGCGGCGGGACAAGCAACAGCGTCGGACAAATGAGGTTTTGATGTATCGGATCAACAACATCGACAATCACCCCGCCAACGGCCAACCCGGATGGTGGCTAATCGAGGACTCTTATTACGCATTTGCCGCCAGCGCGGGCGAGGCGATCATCAAGGTCAGCAATCAGCCATTATCGGATTGCCCCGCCCTGCAATTCCTGGGACCAAACCTTCCCGCACATATCAGACGAGTCGCCGTGCGCGGAGATTTCTGAATGTTGCGTCGGGGACTGTGATAAGGAACAGTGATGAAGTCATGGCTTACGACGCATTACCCTCACCCGGACCCTGACACGCACCCCTGGCACATTTACTTGCAATGTCAGCACAAGGCAGCCGTGAGCGGCATTGCAATTGGAGATCGTGTGTTCTACTACGAGTACAAGCGCCAGAGGCCGATTAAGGGCCACGGAAAATTGCTCGTCGGCCTACGGGGGATTGTCCGGATCGCGCATGTTTGCGGCGGACTTTATCATCGCAATGTGAAAATCGAGTTCGCGGACGGGGCCATCGGTAATTATTGCTGGGGCATTCCGACAGATCGGGCAAACACGGACGGCTTCGTGCGCTTGAAAGATATTTTGGACGTGCTCGAATACAAGCCGCGCAGCGTTTTGTTTGGTTTCAACGGCGGCACCGGGGTAAAACTGCTCGACGACTCGCAAAGCTGCGTGCTAGCGGAGTTGTTCGCGACCACTCCCAGGCCAAGCCGTTGATTGCAGTCCGCCATCCACTCGCCGGAACTTTTTGATTCCTGGGCTCTGCCCAGATGATACGATGAGCGCACAACAGCGCCGAGAACCAGTGGAAAACAAGGAATTGGACCGCGGCGCAAAGCCGATAGCAAAATAATACCCATCGTGAACGCGCGCAGAATGAACAGCCTTATGTTTTTCTTCTCCGCCTCTGGGCGTCTTGGCGGTGAATTGTTTTGTTTTAAGGGAGATTCCGCATGGATTGTGGACAAATGACCATTGATTTGAAGAGCGCCGATGGGCTGAAACCGGCCGATTCCGACGTCGGCGCGCTGCTCGCGCCGATCGACACATTCGTGCGGCGGCATATCGGTCCCGATGCGGCGGACGTGAAGGAGATGCTTGCGCTGCTGGGCGTGGATTCGTTGGACGATCTGATCGATCAGACGGTGCCGGCGGCGATCCGCCTCAAGAAGCCGTTGAACATCGGCGAGCCGCGCGGGGAGTTTGAGCTACTGGGGGAGCTCAAGAAAATAGCCGGCAAAAACAAGGTGTTTCGCTCGTTCATCGGCATGGGATATTACGACACCATTACCCCGCCGGTGATCCAGCGCAACATCCTTGAAAACCCCGGCTGGTACACGCAGTACACGCCCTACCAGGCAGAGATCGCGCAGGGCCGACTGGAGGCGCTGCTCAATTTTCAGACGATGGTCAGCGACCTCACCGGCCTGCCGTTGGCGAATGCGTCGCTGCTCGACGAGGCCACTGCCGCCGCCGAGGCGATGACGATGTGCTCCCACATTGCCGGCGCGCAGGCATCGGGCGATGCGCGGAAGACCGCGTTTTTGGTGGATGAAAGCTGCCATCCGCAGACGATTGCCGTCGTGCGGACGCGGGCCAAGTCGCAGGGAATTGAGCTAACCGTCGGCGACGCAAAACAAGCTGACCTCGCATCCGGCAAATATTTTGGCGTGCTCGTGCAGTATCCGGCGACGGATGGGCGCATTATCGACTACGGCGATGTCGTCGAAAAGGCGCACACAAATGGTGCATTGATCGTATATGCAACCGATTTGCTGGCGCTGACGTTGATTAAGCCGCCCGGGGAATTTGGGGCGGACATCGCGGTTGGATCGGCACAGCGATTCGGCGTGCCGATGGGCTTTGGCGGGCCGCATGCCGCCTTCATTGCCACCAAATCCGAGCACGCCCGCAAGATGCCCGGGCGGATCGTCGGCGTCTCCAAGGACGCCCAGGGCAATCCCGCCTATCGCCTGGCCATCCAAACCCGCGAACAGCACATCAAACGCGAAAAAGCCACCAGCAATATCTGCACGGCCCAGGTTCTGCTCGCGGTGATGGCGGGGATGTACGCGGTGTATCACGGGCCGCGGGGGTTGAGGAAGATCGCCGAGCGCGTGCGTCGGCTTACGGTAATTCTGGCTGAAAGCTTGCGCCGCCTCGATTATGCCCCGCAGCCTGCCGACTTTTTTGACACCCTGACGATTGATCTGGAAACACGCGGCGAAGTGGAAACAGTTTTGGCCACCGGCCGCGCCCGGGGATTGAATTTCCGTGATTACGGCGATACGCGAATTGGCATTTCGGTTGATGAGACAACTTCGGCGGCCGACCTATATGCAATTTGTGAGGCGATCACCGCCGGGGATTGCGGCATCCATTTCACGTTTGATCAGGTCGAATCCGACGTCAACGCGAAAACTCCACACACAATCGCCCGCACCACCTCCTACCTCACCCACCCCGTCTTCAACCGCTATCACAGCGAAACCGAGATGCTTCGCTACATGCGGACCCTGGAATCGCGCGATCTGTCGCTTACGCATTCGATGATTCCGCTGGGCTCATGCACGATGAAGCTCAACGGCACCAGTGAGATGTTCCCGGTGACCTGGCCGGAGTTTGGCCGGATGCACCCGTTCGCGCCGCCGGAGCAGACGCGCGGGTATCAGAAGGTTTTCAAGGATCTGGAAAAGTGGCTGGCGAATATCACCGGCTTGGCGGCGGTGTCGCTGCAGCCCAACGCCGGCTCGCAGGGGGAGTACGCGGGCCTGCTGGCGATTCGCGGCTACCATGAATCGCGCGGCCAGTCGCATCGCAACGTCTGCCTGATCCCCGTCTCCGCGCATGGCACCAATCCATCGAGCGCGGTGGTGGCCGGCATGAAGGTGGTGCCGGTGGCGTGCGACGCCAACGGCAGCATCGAAGTAGCCGACCTGAAAGCCAAGGCCCTGGCGCATCAAAATGATCTCGCCGCGATCATGCTTACGTATCCCTCGACGCATGGCGTGTTCGAGGAAGACGTGAAGGAAATCTGCAGGATCGTCCACGCCCACGGTGGGCAGGTTTACATGGACGGCGCCAACATGAACGCCCAGGTCGGCCTCACAAGCCCCGGCGCCATCGGAGCCGACGTCTGCCATCTCAATTTGCACAAAACCTTCTGCATCCCCCACGGCGGCGGCGGCCCAGGCATGGGCCCCATCGCCGTCGCCAAACATCTGGCGCCGTTCCTCCCCGGCAATCCACTGGCTCAGCACCCCACATCGAGTACACCGCGCGCGCCAATCGCGCAAGATGCTTCTCTCAGCACTCAGCACTCAGCACTCAGCACTCC
>DASRLH010000209.1:0-7595 GCA_035648595.1 Tepidisphaeraceae bacterium | reverse complement strand
GGTTAGCCGATTGGGGGCGGGGATGCAAGCGATGCAAGAGTGCCGCGAGTGCCGATAATGGCGGGGTTGAAAAATCGCGGGGGATTTGAAAGAATGTCGGCCCTAAATAGCCGTGTGCGACTACGCGTTATTCATCCGTGGCATAACCAGAAGGGTGTCAGGCCGGGAAAAGCGACCTCAATCGTGACACGGGCGTCCCCCCCGTGCGTGTTGCGTGGAACTCGGGATACATCGATTTCCCCACTCTCCAGCCGTCGGCACGGGCGGGACGCCCGTGTCACGTTGATGAATCTGAAACCACGAATGGCATGCTTCGCTGAATTGCAATGTCAGACGCAGATCATGGCTGCCGGATGTCAACGACGTATGTTCGCGCACGGCGATTTATTCCCAAACGCAAGCGCTACGCGCCCAAGGGAATGCGAGGGTTTATGCGAATTGGCGTGAATGCATTTCCGTTGCGGGCCGAGGGCGGCGGCTCCCGGTATGTTTTCACCGGGCTGCTATCCGCGCTATTCAAGTTCGATTCCGACGATCACTACATTATTTTTGCACACCTGCAAGGCCTGCGCCTCGTTTACGAGGCGCTCAAATCGCATGGCGACACGCTGGGTGGAACGGGGCCCGATCCACGCGTCAAGGTCGTTCGGATTTCCGACGAAGGACAAATCTACGGCCACCGCTTCGATTTTGATCTCTTGTTTGGGCCGCTGAATAACCTTCAGCCGCGATTGTACGACCGCCCCACCGTCGCGATTCTGCACGATATACAGGACCAGTACTTTCCCGAGTATTTCGACGCAGGCGAGCGCATCGGGCGCAATGAAGACTATCGGGATATCTGCCGAGCGGCGACGACGGTTGTGACGGTTTCGGAATTCTGCAAACAAACCTTTGTCGAAAAATTTGGGGCCGATCCGGCACACATTGAGGTGGTGCCCAACGCGCCGCAGCATGAACTTGTCGAATCGCACGGCGAGGAGCGATGGACTGGCGAGCCGTTGGCGGCCGGTTATTTGCTGTACCCGGCCAACTGCTACCTTCACAAGAACCATGCAACGCTCCTGGATGCGATTGAGAAGTTGAATGCTGATGGGCTTGTGCTGCCGGTGGTTTTCAGCGGGTTTGAGATGAGGGGCGGGTATCCCCTGCGCGCCGAGATCTCCCGGCGAAAATTGACCGGCCAGTGCCGCGTGTTTACAGATTTGCCACCGTTTGAGCTTCGGTATCTTTACCGGCACGCGCGGGCGGTGGTGATGCCGACCAAATTCGAGGGCTTTGGCATGCCCGCGATCGAAGCGGCGGCATGCGGGGTGCCCGTGGTCTGCTCGGACATCCCGGCCCTGCGCGAGATACTCGGCGACAGCGCGTTGTATTTTGACCCGGATCGCGTTGACGATGTGGCCGTGAAAATTCGCCGGATCGTCGAGGACGCGAGCCTCCGCGAGCGGCTCATCAAGGACGGACAACGCGTTGCGGCCCGCTTTACCTGGGAGAATTCCGCGCGGCGCATGTTGGAGATTTTCCGGGAAACCCGCGAGCGATTCATCTGGGCCGGACATAAGCCCAACGCGATCAAGCGTCCGCGGATCGGAATTCTGATCCGCTTGATCCACGGCGGCACGCAAATCACCCGCACCGTGGAAAGTCTGCTGTGCACCGGGTATCCGGAACTGATCATCCGATGCGAGCCGGACGCGCCGCTGGATGCGGCCACGACGCAATTCCTCATTTCCGCGGGGGTCGAAGTCGTCGAAACGAATGCAACCCGCATCAGCGATATAGCGGCCGATGCCGGCGACGGCTATGGCGCGCTGGAGACCTTCGCCAACGACCGGTGGCTCGATATCGTCGGGGAAATCAGCGAGGGGAATCGCGTGAAAATGTCGGGGCTCGATTCAGCGGCGTGGGGGTATTTTGAATGCCCCGACAAGGCCGTGCAGTTAGCCGAGGCAATGGAATGGACTGGGGACGCGTTTGTCGGCATCGCCCGCCTCCGCCTGACCGGCAGCGGGTTTTGGAAAATGGAGGGGCGTCTTTATCCCGAAATGCTTTTTATCAACTGCACTGCGATGCGCGCCTGGGCGCAGGGGCGCGACACGGCGATGCAAGCCCAGGCGGGATGGCGCTGGAGCCTGATCCATAAGGCCCGGCTCGATGGAAAGCTGTTCCATTCGCCGCGTACACTCGTCGACGCCGACCGGCGATCAGCCGACCCATTTACCCACGGCGGCGCGGCGCCCTTTACCGCCGATATCGCGCAGCAATCCCATTATGTTTCAACTCGCCGAAGCCGGGCATTTAACCGCGTGGCGCCTGCCGTGAAAGTCCTGGCCCGCGCGCTTCCCCTGAAATGGCAGCATGCCGGCACGCGAACGTGGTACCGATTTGCGAGATAGCCGCGTACACCCAATGTTATCTTCACCTACCACGACTCATCCGCTGGTCATCGCGGTCGTTCCCGCCTTCAACCGGTGTGATCGCACCCTCAACTTCCTTCGCGGATTTGCTCGAATATCGTATCCCAACAAGAACGTGGTTATTTGCGACGACGGCTCCACGGACAACACCTACCACAACGTCCTGCTGAACTTCCCGGAAGTCCGCGTATTGCGCGGCGATGGAAATTTGTGGTGGTCTGGCGGCACCAACGCCGCCATCCATGAAGCCCTGGCAATGGGCGCGGACTATATCCTGACCATCAACGATGACGTGCAGATGGAGCTGGATTTCTTGTCTGAAATGGTCGCGGTGGCCTTGCGGAACCCCAGGTACATTGTCGGCTGCCGGATTCATCGACAGGATGACCCCGACCGCGTCTGGTCCATCGGCGCATCGCTCGTTTGCAAAGGCGCGGAACTCTACGGGCTCAATTTTTGCGGCCAACGCTGGGACGACGTTCCCAGGCCGCTGACCAATCCCTATCCCGTCACCACCATGCCGGGCAATGGCGTTCTGATTCCGCGGGCGGTGTTTGAGGAGGTTGGGTATTACGATCAGAAATACATGCCGCAATATCACGCCGACACCGATCTGGTCTTGCGGGCGCGCAAGGCGGGATATCAGCCGGTCATTTCGTTGAACAGCGTTTTGTACAATCACATTCCCACCGAGCCGCTGGTGAATTGCCGGCGTGACATCGTGTTCCACAAGAAGTCGGACCGTTATTGGAAAGCGGTCTGGGCTACGCTCCGCCGCCACGGGCCGTTCGGGCGGCGGGTTTATCTTCTGCTGATGCAGTATGTGCCGTTCTTCACCCCGAAATGGGCCGTGCGCTGCCGGGGGGCGCTGCGACGGTTCGCCGGGCGGAAAGGTACACACGCGAACGCGGCGCAGGCTGGCGCGGAGTCAGAACTGGGCATGGCCCGCAATTGTGGCACGGGCGGCTCGCCCGTGGATTGCTGTACGCAGCGCGGAAACCAATGCGGGCCAACGAACTAAATCATACCACCTTCCTCGCCAACCGCTCCTGCCGCCTCGTAGGCGCAGTGATGGAACAGGGCTTCCCATTCGATCTGCTGAATTCGCACGGCAGCCGCATGGCGCGGATCATCGGGAACCTCCGCTATTTCCTCGACCAAATCAACAAACGACTCCGGGTTGTATTCGCCCGAGACAATGTGCAGCAGTTGAGGGTCGGACGTCTCGCGCCCGACGGCATCAAGGGCCATGGCGCTGACGAGCCGCAATGCGCGGTGATCGGCACAGCGGGCGTACCAGTATTTGGCGTTCGAGAAATCGCCTTCACGCCGGTGCATGATGGCGTGCCAGAAGCTGCCGGTCGGGCCGATCAGATCCTGCACGATGAGGTGACATTCATGCAGCGCATCGTGCCAGAGCCAAAGGCCTGCGAGCAGCGCATCGGCATCCCCGGCGTTTTGGATCGGCACCGACAACAATTGCGCCGGCTTCACGTCCGCCAGCAGATCGCGCGCCGCCCCCGGGCTGGCGTCGCGCACCACCAATGCGCGGTAGGCATCCGGCCGGGCGCGGACAACGCGGCTGGCAAGGGGAGTGAGGAAGTCGGGAAAGGTGGCCGAGATGTTGCGATCCGATGACATATTTTGACCGTTGTTTCGCCAGGGAATACCCTTGTACAATCTGGTGACTGACCTACACCTACCCGCCTTGCCGCGAAAATCAACCCTCGCGGATCACGGGCCAAAAAGGAGCTGACGGCGATGTTGAAATATACCTTAATGCTGGCGATTGCGGTGGGCGTTGCCGGATGCGGGCCCAAGAACGGCGGCGGGGCCGGCGGCGATAAGATGACCACCCAAGCGCCTGGGCCCACGGAACTGGCCGCCTATGCCGGCCATGCCGTTTATCCCGCCAACCAGACCGCCACCAACGATCTACAGACGGCGGCCATCGTCACCTCCAGCCGCGATACCCTCAAGATTTACAATTTCAGCGGCCATGCCCTTCGCAATGTCGAAGTTTGGGTTAACGGCGCTTTCGTGCAACACATCAGCGGCATCCCCGCCCAAGGCAGCGTGAGCGTGAAGTCCTCCGATCTCTACAACGGTCTCGGGAAAAACTTCGCCGGCCAGAAGGAACCATTCAGCAAAGTGCAACTCAAGACCCCGGACGGATTCTATAACGCGTGGGGGCCGGCGGCGGAATGAGCGAGGAGAGGAGATTTGAGTGCTGAGTGCTGAGTGCTGAGTGCCGAGACGATGATGAGTGATGAGTGATGAGTGAACCGTGACAAGATAGATCTTCGTCACGGTTCACTCATCACTCATCATTCCTTCCCCTCTCAGCACTCAGCTCTCAGCACTCAACTCTCAGCACTGAGCACTTACCACTCCGCACTGTTTCGTTTGACCGCCCCCCATCCCACCGATACAACCATTCGCTTATGCTCGGCTCACCCCCGCCCGATGTCCATGATGCGCTCGATGCCTTGCGACAGCAGATCGACGGGCTGGATCATCAGCTTGTCGAATTGCTTAACGCGCGGGCGCGGATTGTGGTGGAGATCGGGAAACTCAAGCAGCAGCACAACACGCCGATCTACTCGCCGGATCGGGAGAAGGTGGTATTGGAAAAAGTGCGCCGGCTCAACCAGGGGCCGCTGCCGGATCGGTGCCTTGAGGCGGTCTATCGGGAGCTGATGAGCGGCTCGTTTGCGCTGGAGAAGCCGCTGCGCATCGGGTATCTCGGGCCCGAGGGGACGTTCAGCCACGCGGCATCCGTGCGCAAGTTCGGCAGCAGCGTCGATTACGTTCCGCTGGCCGACATCCCGGCGGTGTTTGACGAGGTGGTGCGCGGACACATCGATTACGGCCTGGTGCCCGTCGAGAACAGCATCGGCGGCGGGATCGTTGACACGCTCGACGCGTTCCTCCAAAGCTCCGCCAAGATCTGCGCCGAAGTGAAGATCGTCGTGCATCATTATCTGCTGGCGTTGGATGCGTGGGACAAGATTACGACAATTTATTCCAAGCCCGAGATTTTCAGCCAGTGCCGCAAATGGCTGGCGGCGATGGGCAAGGATCGGGATGTGCAGGCCGCCGCCAGCAGCGCCAAGGCCGCCGAGCTCGCCTCGCGGGAGCCGGGCGTCGCCGCCATTGGCACGCGCCTGGCGGGCCAGCTTCACGGCTTGCGCGTGCTCTTCGAGAACATCGAGGACGACCCGGACAACGAAACACGCTTCTTCGTCATCGGCCGCGAAGGCGCCCGAAAGAGCGGCGACGACAAAACCGCCGTCATGTTCACCACCGCCCACAAACCCGGCGCCCTCGCCGAGGTGCTCGACGTCTTCAAGGAAAACGGCATCAACCTAACCGACATCGAAAAACGCCCGAGCAAGAAAGTGAATTGGGAGTATTACTTCTTCATCGACGCCCAGGGACATCAGGACGATTCGGCGATGAAGACAGCGATCGATCAGGCCCGGCAGCATTGTCTGCAATTGACCGTGCTTGGAAGTTATCCGAGGGCGACGGAGGTTTTATGAAAAGAACAGTCAAGCCGTCACCTTGATCTATAGGGAGCGAGAGCATGAAGATCGATAAATACTACCTCAATCTTGCGGGCGAATACCGCGTTTGCGCCGAACTCCTCAAGCGAGGCATATTCGCGACCGTCACTTTTGGAAACATGAAGGGTGCTGATGTGATCGCGTTTGGGGTTAACCGGCGTACCGCGGTCATCGAGGTCAAAGCATCTAATTCTACCCGGTTCGTCACCAAGCTTTACCAAAAGTACAAGACGCCCGATGGCGAACATCCCACGTTCTGGATACTGTATTCCGTTCGTTCAGACGGCAAGTCTCACAAGGAACATTTTTTCATTTTGACACACGAAGAGTCTGCAGCGAAACAGGCGCAACGCAACTGTCGCGACGAAAAGCTTTCATATCTTGAGTGTGTGCGACGCTTTGATTCCGGTGTGGACAATGTCCTGCACACCGATGTCGAGGAATTCGAAGATCAATGGGACAAGGTTGTGAAGTGGTGTTCTTCTGCAGAATAATTTTGGACAAGAACCCGCGCGAGCATCCAAAACGACTTGCGGTCGATGTCTTCGAGCATGGATTCTAATTCGGCCCGTTCCTTCTTGGAAAGGGAAGATTCACGGCTCTTGTCCATCAAGCGCGATAGACGGCGTTGGCTGGATGCGGGAAGGCGCGGGCTGGCCGCCAGCGCTCGAACGGCCGAATCAGTGGAACTACGGGCGGTGGAAGAATTGGCCATGAGCGACTCCGATACGGTGACCCATTAAATCATATCAGCCCGGAGTTCTCATTCCACTGAGTTGCACGCCCGGCGAAAACCAGCGCGTAGTTCACGCCGAACCTCCTCGACTGAATAGACATCCCCTTCGTGTGCCTGCCGACGACGTTGGGCGATTAACGCGGGCGGCATTGCGGTCATCGCCTGCGCCCATCCGACGGAATCGCGCAACTGGTCAAGACCGGGAATTTCCTGCCCAACATATTGGAGCGACTCGGCTTGTCGAACCAATGCTTCGGCTCCATGAGCCCACTCGCGCCATGCGTCGTGGAGACGCTCGGCGCCTGGCTGGCGCGCGGGGTCGATCGGGTAAAGCCACCCATCATGTTCATGCAGCGCCGCAGCCTGAGCCAGCGCCGCCGCTATCCACCGTCCCGCGACGCCCGGCGTCAATTCTCCCAATTGTGGCAGCAATTCGGCCAGTTCAAGTGTAGACATTACAACTCCCAGTTGCGGCGCACATCACCATAGGCTTATTATACGGCATTGGGAGCATGACTGTCGCTGATTATGAGCGGAAAATCGATTTAGGGTATATTGTCTCAGGGACCAACATCCGCTCGAATCAGAAAATCATGATTGACGCGCACATCAACACGCATTCAGGCTCGCAACATCGCCGCGTCGGCCGGCTTTTCTTGAACGACATTGAAGTCGGCGTCGTCTCAATTCGCGGCCACGATGGATCGTGGGGCTTCGGCGAATTTACGCCCGCTCCGGCATTCGTGACATTTGCGCCGGTATTTGGGCGATGGTCGTTGCTGATGCACGCCGACGAGGCACACGAGAAACTTAGTCAGGCGGCGTCTGAAGAGTTGCGCGACACCGAGCTTGAAATGGACGCCATCCACG
>DASRLH010000208.1:0-9725 GCA_035648595.1 Tepidisphaeraceae bacterium | reverse complement strand
GGTAGCCGCGAATACCCCATCCGTGATACAACAGGCTTGTGGACATGAGTTTGTCTCCTTTCTGAAGATTGGTAACTCCAGAGGAGACGGCCATGTCCATTTTTTTTCAAGCACTACCTACGCAAAAGCCGGAAGAACCAGTTATAAGGTTACGGTGAACGTGAGCGGCGTTCCGGGGTATGGTTTGCCGGCGTCGACGACATTCGAGGTCAACGAGCCGCTGTTGTCGAATGCGAACGCCCAGATTGGCGTCGCCGCTAGTCATCCGGACGGCCGGATGGGCCTACAGGCGGCCGGGTCTGCGAGAGATGGAATACAGTTCCAAGCAGCGGTGGACAATCCGATGGTCGCGAGCTCGCCGGGCACATGGTCGTTTGCTGCTGAAGTATTAACTGGGTCGCAGTCACAGTTTGTCAATGGCGACCGCATCAAGAGCACCTTTGACGGCACATGGTGCCTTGATAATATTTATCCCTACGGTGGAAAATACAACACCGGTACCGGTGTCCACGTTGAGTACGACAGTCCCGGGAATGGAGGGTGGATCGATCCATCTGAGGTTGTTTGGGCGACGAGCCAAGGTAAATTCAAGACTTATATAATGTATACCGCGCCCGGCGAAGGCAGTGTGCCGGTCCCGCTCGCACTCGCGCAGTGGCAGTATTTTGTAATGGAGATGTCTCACAAAACCTACTTTAGGTCGTTCGGCATATCGAGTCAGCGAACAACCCAATTTAGCCTGTGTGATGTCGAGCCAGAGTGGAGCCTTGTGCTTATGAATGGCCCTCGCGATATCAAGATGTAATGAGGTGAAATGTGAGGTATGGTCGAAGGCATAGTCGCCATTCGCGCGCCGCCATTGTTTCGGTAATTGCGTCGATGCTCCTGTTAATTCTTATGGCGCGCAGCCGCGCCGTCGGAGACGAGGTTGACTTGCGTTGCTCGCCGAGTTGGGAATTGGGTATTGAATCCGCTCGGGGCGATTTTTTGCTATATTCGAGGTCGCCGCCGAGGCAGGATTCCGGCATGGGGCGTATCGGATGGCTGCGCTCGCCGCGCGCGCCCTACGGATTTCATGCGTGGCGTTTGTTCGATTTCTGGAGCCGGTACGGCGGATTCTTTTCCGGCCCGCCGTGGCGGCGGCCACCCAAGCCGGTAATTGAAAACCATCATTTCGCCGGATTCGCGATTCAGTCATCGCTGAGCCCAATTGCGGAATCGTGGATGCTGCTGATCCCCGGCTGGTTCATCGCACTCGTCGTGCTGTTCCCGCTCGTTCCATGGGTGGTCCGGCGGTGGAGATTTATGGTCCGGGCGCGGACCGGGCGCTGCGTTTACTGTGGATACGATCTGCGCCACGCATGCTCGGCGAGGTGCCCCGAGTGCGGCAACGCGACGTTTAGCCGCCACGCAATCAAGGGTGCGGATGAGAGTCCCTCGCCAAGGAGCTAAAACGGTGAGTATTTCGATTGCCCAGTTAGATTGTGTTTGGACGGACGGCATTAACTCAACGTTGTCAATACGACCGTGTGTCGCGGCGCGACCGCGGCGGGGCCGGCGCGTCCGGATGATTTCTGTGACTTTCACCATGACAACGCAGGCGCTGACTGACGATGATCTGACGACTATCTCAAAGTCCGTGCAGGTGATCAATTCCGATCCCAACTTCAACCCCGGCCAGGATAACAACTATGTATCGGAAGATGGAACCTATGCCCTGAACATCAGCCCCGCCCTTGACGGCGGCGCCCATGATCCGGTGACGTACGATGTCCAATGGGGCGACGGCACCACCGACACCACATGCCAGGGGAGCAGCGATGGGATGTCGGTGCCGACGCAGTATCATCAGTACCTTGAGGAGGGATGGCGGCTCGTCACCGTCACGCCAAGTTACGGCGCGGTGCAGAATAAGTACGTAGGCACGGCGGATTCGACGCCGACGATCACCGCCCCGCCCGAGCAGGCGGTGGCTTCGGGGCAATCCGTCACCATCAACGCCAGCTTCACCGGCGGCGCGACGTCTGATCAGTGGGCGACGTTCATCGACCTCCACGACGGCACGGGCCCCCACGCCGGCACGGCGAGCGGCAGCGCCAGCGGATCGCTGAGCTTCAATCTCTCCAGCCCCATCGCTCCCGGCACCTATCAACCCACCATCACTCTTTATGATAAAGGTGGCACGGCGGCGGCAGTTTCAACTTTCACGCTGGACGTATGGGGCGCGGTGATCGACAAGGGCGAAGCCAACGACGTGTTGATGGCGAGTTCCGATGGCACGCAAAACCTCCAGCCGGTCTGGTTCTACTTCCCCCATCCGGCAGGCGTGGCGCTGAACCTCACCATCGGCACGACGGATGCGACCGATGATTATCTGTGGTCGAGCAATTCGCCGGTGTCGGGGAGTACGCCGACGCTTGGTGGGAGCACCACCAGCTTCAACCTCCCGGAGGATGCCACGCAGAGCAGCGTGGAGTATTGGGTTGGAGCCATTAACGGGAACACCACGGCGAACGTGCTGCAGTTTACGCTGGCGGGCACGGTGACCAGTTCGCCGCAACTCCCGCCGGGCACGCAGCCGGTGCCGACGACGCAGGCCGCGTCGAATAAGCTATCGGATGGTGGCGTGCAGATTATTTCGAAAAATGATCCAAACGCGGACAAAATTGGACCCGACGTCACCGGAAAGACCCGAGACTGGCTCGTCGGGCAACTCGTGGACCTAACCGCAGTTGTAACGGCCCCTACGGTTGCCGGTAAGAAGCTCAAATACCATTGGGACGTGCCCGGCTACGCGTTGCGGAGCTTCAGCACCGACCCAAAGACCGGCGGTTCGGTCGCACTCGCCGACAATAACCCGGGTTCGGCCGTGGGCTCATCAGGGACGGGAATCACCCAATCCGAGATCAAGTTCTTCTGGGTCTATACCGCTTACGACCCAGCGAGCCCCGGTGGTGCTGGTCCCGACCCTGACACGGTTGGACTAAAAGTTTCTAATAGCCTGGCAACTCAGCCTGCGCCGGTCACCAAATTTAATCTTTGGTCGGCAATACCCGTTGATCCGCTCATTTCGAAGAACATAGTGGCAGGATTTTATAACCGGCAGATGATGGTGGGCCCTAACCTACAGAACGTGCCCGCTGAGGGTTTGACGGGTGTAAATAATGGCTACGGAATAGAATTCTCGGCAGCCGTGGGTACGCCCCCCGGCCACGGTTTCGCGGCCGGCTCATTTGGGTTCGCGCAAGTGGTTTATTCGCAGAATACGTTCTCGGTAGGGGGCGTCGTCAAGGGGAAGGCCCCAACCTTCCAACAGTGGGCACTGGATGCCGGAATTCCGTTAGGTCCCGAGATTGGTGACAAAGGGAAACCCGTGGTGCCCTTCAACGGCCCCGGCGGGATCGGTTGGGCAACCGACAGCGTTCACGGCATTTGCGCGGACTCCCCCGGAAGTGTGTTGACTGCCGGTGCAAGCACCGTTGTCAATAATGACTTCAAAACCTACCTCATGTACCTGCCGCCTGGAGCAGGATCGAGTTGGGTTCCGCTCGACTGGGCGGGGTGGAAGTTTTGGGTGCAGGCATATCCAAAAAAAGTCCCAGATCCTGGCCAGGTAGTTCCGTTCAGAATCGCGACCGACGAGCCGAAGTGGACGGGATTCCTGCCGTTGAATGGTGTGGCGTGGAAAGCGGTGTAGCATGCACGCGTCCACAAAAGCCTACGCGTCAGTCTTGCTCTGCTTTGCGCCGGCGCTCATGATCACTGCGTGTTTTGGCAGCTACCGCACCGCGCTTATCGTACATGAGCTCGACCGGCACGGGCGGTTTGTTGGTCTTTGTCTCGTGGACGGTGAACTTTCCGTATGGGTGAAGACAGGGCTGTCAGCGGGCGCGACTGGTTTTCACCGGGCAACCTTTGAATACCTGTCGAGCCGACCAACATCTGAGCTCTTTGAGGCGCCACCGTGGGAAGACCGATACTGCGAACCGTGGTTGAATCCATTTGATCATACGATCGCTCCCGCTCAGGATTGCGGAGGCTGCGAGTGCCGTTGGGATAAGTGTGGACTCGTTTGGATGGTGGGTTGGACCGGACCGCTATACACCTCGCCTTATGCACCAATCATGCGAACTTTTAATGTGTCCGCTCCTCGCGCTCCCGGCTACCATCGTCCAGACTGCTGGGTTTTCGGGGCTTCATTATGGTGGCTTATCATGCCCATGGCAGCAATTTCGCTTCGGATGATTTACACGCATCTCTTGCGGCCGTGGAGGCGCAGGCGCCATAACCAATGCGTCGGGTGCGGGTATGACTTAAGGGCGAGTATGGGCCGATGTCCGGAATGCGGCGCAGCCTGTACGGCCGCGGATCCAGCCGGTGCAAGTCCGGCCGCGGGAGATTGAGGGAAGAGGAAAACGGGACAGAAGAGGAAAACGGGACAGGTGCGCTTCGCAAAATTTAGATAATTAAATTCAGGAAGTCGAAGCCAAGCCGGCCGCGCGGGGATAGCCCCCTTAGGAAACGATTGCCGGGAATGCGAGCCCGGCCACCGGCATCAAATTGTTGTATTTGGGTGGGAGCAGTCGCTCTGATAATATATTGCTGAAGTCATTTCACCAAACTGGAGGTTTATGAAGCCGGCAGTTGCAATCGTTTTGATTATCGGCGGAATTGTTCTCGTGGCGTTGCCGCCGCTGTCGGATGCGTGGCATGCGTCGATGATTATGCGGGTCATGGAGGCCAGCCACAATCAGAACCAGTCGGTCATGCTGCCGGGCACGATGGAAGATGCATACCGGTTCGGATGCTGGCTCGTTGGCGCGCTGATGGTTTTGGTTGCCGTGGTTGCTTCGATTGTGCCGCCAATGCTTCAGTATCGCCGATTTTCGGCGTCGGGGCCGCCGACATGACGGACACGCCCAGAGCCGCGCCGGCCCGGATTGGGGGCGGGGGCTTATGTTCGGATCGGCGCAGCGTTACCAATCCGGGGCGGCGCGAGTACGCTGTGCCCCGGCGTGGGCACCGGAGAATCGACAACGTGAGTGGAGTTGGTGGCGCGTGCCCATTTTCATTCTTCTCCGCCGTGCATTTCGCAGTACAGGAAGGCACGGGCGTAAGACCACCATCGGTCGGCGGTGGCGCGGGATATCTGCAGGATGGCCGCCGCCTCCTCGACCGACAGGCCGGCGAAGAACCGGAGATGAACCAGCTTGGCCTTGGCCGCGTCTTCGTGCTCCAGCTTGACCAGTGCCTCATCCAGGGCCAGCAGGTCCACCTGATCGTTGAGGGCGGCGGGCATCTGGTCGGGGAACTCTTCTCTCCCGCGTCCGCCGCCGTGTCGGGTGCGGCGTTTTTTTCGGGCGCATTCGATAAGGATGCGTCGCATGGCCTGTGCCGCGGCGGCGAAGAAGTGGCCGCGGTTGTCCCAGCCGGGGTCCTGGCGGCCGATGAGCCGAATGTAGGCTTCGTGCACCAGGGCCGTGGGTTCGAGGGTGTGGTCGCACGCCTCGCCGGCCATGCGATGTTCGGCTAGTTTGCGCAGCTCATCATACACCAGCGGCAACAACTCGCCGGCGGCTTTGGGGTCGCCGGAGTCAATGGCCTGGAGGATTTGAGTCACTTGCGGCATGGGGAGCAAGGGTTGCTGGGGGCATAGGATACCGCAATTCTCGATTCTTTGCGGCTTCGCCTTTCCCTGTTGCTAGCCGGGGTGTAGCGCCGGATGGCGGCGGTCCCCCCGCGGTGCGGACATTCTTGTCTGCCTCTGGTCCGCGAGTGCGAGGGTGTAGTCACCCCCACCGAGCGGATTCGAAGAAACAAGGAAGGGACAGGAATGTCCCTGCCGCGAACGGGCAGACAGGAATGTCTGCCCCACCAAGTCGTCACAAACACGAGTTACATCCCCTTGCCGGCCTTGGCCTCATCGAGCAATTTCCTATATTTCATGGCCTTTTCGGCATCCCCCGGCTCGCCGCGCGATTCGTACAGATCGATCAGCCGTTGGAGCGCTTCAGCCACGCGGACGGCGGCCTGGGGCGGGATGCGGTCTTCGCGCTGGCGCATGCCTTCATATCCGTCGAGCAGCAGCGGCTGGGCCTGGGCGTATTTCTTCTGGCCCAGCAGCGCGCCGCCGAGCGTTGATTTTGTATTGAACGTCTGCCACTCGTCGGATTCAATTTTCTCGCGGATGGCCAGGCACTCGCGGAGGATTGGCTCGGCCTGGGCAAATGATTTGGCCTGCAACAACGAGCGGCTAAGCAATGCCAACTGCGCGGCCAACCGGGAGTTTTCATTGGGCGAGCGCAAACGTCCATCGCCGAGCAATTGGGTCGCCAGCGCGGTTGCCTCCTTGCTCTTGCCCGCCTGGAGGTAAGCATCAAGGAGGTTGGAACCAACCCATTGAAGCGTGGGGTATTTTTTCGCGGCGCGGTAGCCCTCTTCAAGCAGCGGCAGGGCATCGGCGACACGGCCGGCGTTCAGGTAATTCACACCCAGGTTGGCGACGGTCAGAAGCGTGTCCGGATGGCTTCGCCCGAGCTTGGCCTCCCGACGTTTCAATGTCTCCTCGAACAGCGGGATGGATTTGTTGAGTTGCCCGAGTTTCCAATAGGTCGCGGCGAGGTTGCTCATGGTGTTGAGCGTGGAAGGATGATCGGGGCCGAGCGTCGCGGTCTGAAGTTTGATCGTCTCCTCGTAGATCGGCAGGGCGAGGTTCAGCATGCCCGCGGAATGGTAGGTGATCGCGAGATTGTTCATCGCGATGAGCGTGGAAGGATGGCTGGGGCCCAATTTCAACTTCATGAGCCTCACCGCCTCGACGGCAAGGGGGATGGCCAGGAGCGGACTTCCAGATGCCCGATATGCGTTGGCGAGGTTGCTGAGGCTCGTGGCGGTTTCGCGGTTTTCCGGGCCGAACTTGGCCTTCGATCGCTTAAGCGCCTCCTCGTAGAGCGGCAGGGCCAGGTCCAGCCTGCCGGCCGCTTGCCAGGCGTTGGCGAGGTTGGTCATGCTGTGGATCGTGGAGGGATGGTCAGGGCCGAGCTTTTCCTTTCGGAGCCGCAGCGTTTCCTTGCACAGCGGAATGGCCAGGTCGCTCTTCCCGGCGGCCACATAGGCCAGCCCCAGGCTGCTCATATCAATGAGCGTGTTTGGATGCTCGGGGCCATACTTTGATTTTGCCAGTTCGAGCGTCTGCTCGTAGAGCGGGACGGCCAGGTCCAACCTCCCGGCGGCCTCATATGTACTGGCGAGATTGTTCATGGTTATAAGGGTATCGGGATGGTCGGGGCCCAGGTTCGTCTTCATGAGGCTCAGCGCCTCTTCAAACAGCGGCAGCGCCCTCTTCAGTTTCCCATCCTCCAAGTACGCCATCGCGAGGTTGTTCATGCTGGTGAGCGTCTGAGGGCTATCCGGGCCCAGCGCCATCTTTCGCAAATTCAGCACCCGCTCGCCGAGCCGTATCGCAAGGTCCATCTTACCGGCATCCTGATAAGCGTTGGCGAGATTGCCCATGCTGGTGAGCGTTTGGGGGTGATTGGGACCGAACCTGGCCTGCATTCGCTTGAATGATTCCTCGTACAGCGGCAGTCCCAGGTCCACCTTTCCGGCAGCCTCGTATGCACCTGCGAGATTGTTCATGGCGTCGAGCGTTTCGGGCTGGTCAGGGCCCAGTTGTTGGCGGCACATCGCGGCGGCGCGTTGGAGGAACGCGATTGCCCGCTCGTACTCCCCCACGCCCCAGGTACGCCGCGCCGATCGTGTTCAAGAGTGCGGCTTGGACCAACGGCTGGTTGGGGAAGCTGGCGTCGATGCGTTCGGGGGACAGCTCGCGGGCGGCGCGGTCGAGCAATTCGCGGATGGTCGGATTCTCTTTCGTTTCCGACGCGATTCCGCCAGCTCGCAGCAGGGCGTTGGCCTGGAAGCGCGCATCGGCCTGGCCCAGGAGCTTGTTCTGCAGGAAGTCGCGCACCATCAGCGCGATTTGCCGATCGGATTCCGCCTTCTTTTTCTGGGCCTCCACCTGGAGCAGCCGTTCGCCGGCGAGCTTTTCGCCCGCTTCGGCGCGGGTCTTCTGTAGCTCGGCGTCTTTGCGCTTGGCATCGGCATCGAGCTGGGCGAGGTGAGCGGCGTTGCGGGCGTGCGTGGCCCGAACCGCCTGCCAGGTGCTCACCGAGGTGCCGCACGTCAGCAGCAGCGCGATGGCTGCCACCGCGCCAATTGGAGCCTTATTGCGCTGCACGAACTTGCGCATCCGGTAGCCGGCGCTGGGCGCGGCGGCCATAACGGGCTCGTCGTTGAGATGACGTTCGATATCCTGCGCGAACGCGCTGGCCGATTCGTAGCGGCGCGTGCGCTCCTTCTCCAATGCCTTGAGCACGATCCAGTCGAGGTCGCCATGCAGTTGCCGGCTCAGCGCCTGCGGGCTGGCGTGGCGCAGCCCGGCAACCGTCAACTTCGTTTCCTGGGCAAGCGTGCTTAGTTTGGTGGACGGTTTCTGCGGCTGCTCTTCGCGGATGATCCGCCGCATCTCCTCCAGGCCTGCGCTGCGCAGCGCCTGGGCGTCGAAAGGCGGAGAACCCGTCAGCAGTTCATACAGCACCACCCCCAGCGAGTAGACATCGCTTCGCGTGTCCACATCCAGCCCGCTCATGACCGCCTGTTCGGGGCTCATGTAGGCGGGAGTGCCGATCATCTGACCATAGCTGGTGAAAAGCGTCTTCTCGGTCAGCTTCTGCTCGGTGGCCTTGGCGATTCCAAAGTCGATGACCTTCACGACCGGCTTGGCATCGTGCAAGGTGATCATGATGTTGGAGGGCTTGAGATCGCGGTGGATCACCCCCTTCTGATGGGCATGCTGCACGGCGCGGCAGACATCGATGAACAGGTTCAGCCGTTGCTGGGTGTCCAGCTTTGCCTGGTCGCAATAATCGGTGATGGGGATGCCCTTGACGAGCTCCATCACGAAATAGGGCCGGCCGGTATCGGTGGCGCCGGCGTCCAGCACGCGGGCGATGTTGGGATGGTCCATCATCGCCAGCGCCTGCCGCTCGGCCTCGAAGCGGGCGATGACGGCATGGGTGTCCATGCCGGCCTTGATGATCTTCAGCGCCACCCGTCGCTTGACCGGCGTCTCCTGCTCGGCCATGTAGACCACGCCAAAGCCCCCCTCCCCGATCTGCTGCAGGAGCTTATAGCGCCCGATGGAAGTGCCGGTTTTCTCGGTGATTACCCGATCCCGCGCCGCCCCGCGCGGGCTTGGGCCCTCGATCGCACCCGGATCGATCGGTTGCTGCCCGCCCTCCAACATTTGGGCATCCGGCGCGTCCACCGGCGAGTCCACCGTCGCCATGAACCTGCCGGCGGCATCGTGCGCGTTGAGCAACGCCTCGACGCGGCTGCGCAGTTTCAGGTCCTCTCCGCAGGTTGTCGCCATAAACGCGGCGCGCTTGTGGATGTCGGGCTGAAGGATGGCCTGTGCGAAAATCGATTCAATCTGCCTGGCGGTTGTGTCCATGTGTGCCTCTCGTTGAACCTGCGACATTCAATGCGACGTCCGGCCATGGCGCGCCTCATCGACCTCAATATTTGAGGTTCTTCCGGCTTTTGCGTAGGTAGTGCTTGAAAAAAAATGGACATGGCCGTCTCCTCTGGAGTTACCAAGCTTCAGAAAGGAGACAAACTCATGTCCACAAGCCTGTTGTATCACGGATGGGGTATTCGCGGCT
>DASRLH010000207.1:0-3144 GCA_035648595.1 Tepidisphaeraceae bacterium | reverse complement strand
GGTAGCCGCGAATACCCCATCCGTGATACAACAGGCTTGTGGACATGAGTTTGTCTCCTTTCTGAAGCTTGGTAACTCCAGAGGAGACGGCCATGTCCATTTTTTTTCAAGCACTACCTACGCAAAAGCCGGAAGAACCGCTTTGGCGTGGCACTTGTCGCAAAGGAGGACGTAAGGATCGTATTTGGTTACCCAGCCGAGCGTCATTGCCGGAATGTTATCGCCGCAAAAATCGCAATGCTCATGGTCCCACGCGCCATTCTCAATCTTCCACTTCGTCGCGTCGTAGTCGGGTTCGCTCTCCATCGAGACCACGACACGCGTTCCGCCGCAGTGCGGATACCACCTGCTGCGGTGGCGCGTGGCGAACGAATCAATCGCCGCGTCACGCGGTCCGTCAGGGATGAAGTGAACCAACGCGGCAAGGGCCGGTATGCGGCTCTCCATCCATTCGAACCGGGCAAGTTCTTCAATCGCAAAGCCAGCCATCGGGTTCCCGTGCGACGCATTCGTGCTCTGGGGCTGTTCGTGGGAACTACGCGGCCCGGACACATCGCCAAGTATCTTGCTCAAGCTACACTGGCGTCGGCGGTTGTCAATTTGAAAACCGGCGTACCCACATGGCGGGTCGGGCCCGTATCCCCCTACTTTTCCTCTTCCACCCGAATCGTATGTTTCACGGGCGTAACAGCCGCCGCCGACCCTTCGCGCAACGGCTTATCCTTCGCGACCAGGGCGGGGAGGATTTTCCCAAAGGCTTGTTTTTCGTCCGGCAGCGCCTGCTCGTATCCCGGCAGATCGTGGATGAAATGCTTCACCAACGGCGTTTCAAAGTCTTGCTGCTGGCGAACCTTTTTATCCACTTTCGCAAACGTCTGGGCGAACGGATTGTTGGTCACGAATTCGGCGGCGAGATTGATGCCTTTGGACAGTGCATCACCGGGGAAGGTTTTGGAGGCGTCGCCCCAGGTGACCTTGTATTGCTTGCCGGCCTGGGCGTCGCTGACGATGAGCGTGAAGCGGTTGAGGTCCTGATTGAAGGGGAAGAACTCGATGATGCCGCTGGTGGCGTTGGTGGATTTGGGGTCGCCGAAGAAACAGAATGGGTAACGGGCGCTTTCGATTTCGACCGAGCCATTGTTGTCGGACAGAATCTTGTGTCCCTCGGAGCCAGTGGCTTTGTTGCCGGCCAGATCGACGGTGATGGTGCCGATGTTCCCGTCGCAGCCCAGGGCCTTGAGGTAGGCGTACGCCATGACGAGGTGGCCGTTGGGGCCGGGATGGACGCCGTCGCCGCCGGCCACGGTGTATTGCGGGCCATATTTCGCCTTGGCCTTTTCCATGACCTGCATCATGGGATCAAACACGTCGGCGAAGACCACCCCCTGCTCCCGGGCCACTTTGCGGGCCAGATCGCGCTCGGTACCCAGTGTCTTGTTGTACATCACCGACCGCTCGCTAACCGGCTTGGGATTTTTCTGATCTTTGCCAAAGGACCAGGTATCCACCGCGCCCGGCGAGCCGACGACGATGAATCGCACGCCGCCTTTTTTGAGTTGCTCGACGACGTCTGTATAGGCGTCGTGATATTGTTTTTCCTTTTGTGGGTTTTCGGGGCTGTAGCCGCCGTCGTTCATGCCGAAGTTGGTGGTGGCGACGTTGGCGCCAAAGGAGATCATGTCATTGTGCATCCGCCCGGCAAACCCCCAACTGGTTTCCCCGCTCCAGCCGAACTGCGTGATCGTCAGATCAGGCGCGGGTTTGCACATCAGCAAGTAATCTTCGATGTAAACCGAATACAATTTCTGCTCGGTGATCGAATCGCCGATGACGGCAACGTAATCGCCCTTTTGTAAATGTTGATTTTCGGGGTTGCCCTGTGCGCCATACGCGCTCACGCCCGCCGCCGCCAACGCCAGGATTGCCGCCGTCACTGAATGCTTCATGAATGTCCTTTCAAATAGAGCTTATTCGAGCGTACGCGAGGCGGGGAACGGCTGCAACAGCAACATCAATGCTGGAGATATATGGGGCGAGGCGGGCTCAGCTTGGCATATTCTTCATGCGATGCCAATTTCGAGGGCGCGTAGGGCCGAGTTCGGTGGATTGCAGCGGCCTTCGCGGAGAAGCCACAAAATTTTCCTGTTGACTTCCATCAACGACTTTAGCATCCTACGCACAATGCTAGTTACGCACGGATGGGGGGAGCGAATGCAAGGATGGTGATTTATGCCGTCGTCCTCTTCGTCTTCGTCGTCCTCCTCTTCGTCGATTTCCTCGGTCGTGCCGATCGGCCCGGTTCCGCCAGTGCAAAATCCGCCCTGTCCACCCGCGGCTCCCGGCATATGCCCAGTGGTTCCCTGCCCCGCGCCGCCGCCAGGCACCTGCCCGCCGCCCTCCTGTACGCCGCAACCGCCGGGCACCTGTTATGGACCGGACTGCCCGCCGACTCAAAGCGGCAGCCCGGTGCGCTACTGGAACGGCGCGGTCGTGCTCAGCGAAGTCGATATCATGACTCCGCGCGGCGGGTTCCTGCGCCACCAGCGCGCCTACAACAATCAGTGTTCATTCGATTACGACGGCCCCAACGGGTGGAACTGGTTCATCAACCAAATGCCGTACGCCGTCTTCAGCGGGACATCGGTTGCCATCGTGTTCGATCCGAACAGCCCGTTCTGGTTTGACGCCGTTGGAAGCGCGTACACGCCCCGCTACGGCATGCAAAACGTCTCGCTGGTCGAGAACACAGCCGCCAAGTCGCTTGCCTTCACGCAAACCGGCGGCGGAACGGTGCAAGTCGCCTACTTTAATAGCTTCGCCAGTTCGGCGACCCCCGGCGGGTTTCTGAGCTACACCGATGGCGATGGGGCCACCATCGCGGCAACCTGGTCGGGCGCCGGCATTACCGAGCTGACACGCAACACCACCTCCGGCGGCGCCACGACCTACGAAGCGCTGCTCTACACCTACTTCACCAGCGGGTCCGCCGCCGGGAAGATACAGTAGGTTCTTCCGGCTTTTGCGTAGGTAGTGCTTGAAAAAAAATGGACATGGCCGTCTCCTCTGGAGTTACCAAGCTTCAGAAAGGAGACAAACTCATGTCCACAAGCCTGTTGTATCACGGATGGGGTATTCGCGGCTACC